>JANOFJ010000056.1:0-60453 GCA_031413595.1 Novosphingobium sp. | reverse complement strand
GCCATCGGCGCCCTGCACGCGCCAATCCCATCTTTATAACCAGTTCCATGCCGCGATCAGAGTTGGTAATTTGCGGCCGAAACTGGAGAGTGAGTATGGGACAGAAGACGCTGCGGACCTTTTGCCGGTTTTGCCATGCGAGCTGCGCTATGTTGGTCGATGTCGAGAACGACAAGGTGAAAGCCGTTCGCGGTGATCCTGATGACGAACTCTTCAATGGCTATACCTGTGTCAAAGGTCGGCAGATGACCGACATGCACAATCTGGCTGAACGGATCACTAAGCCGCTGATCCGGCGCGATGGCCAGTTTGTGGAGACCTCGACGGCCAAGGTGCTGGCCGATCTCGCCGCGCGGATGAAGCAGATTGTCGAAGAATTCGGACCGCACAGCATCGCGCTATATTGCGGAACCAATGCGTTTCAGAACAGCGCCGTGCTGGGCACTTCGTTTGCGCTGGCTGAAGCAATCGGGTCGCGCAATTATTACACCAGCGTCACCGTTGACCAGCCGGCCAAGGTTTTCACCACTGCGCGCTATGGCCAGTGGATGGGCGGATCGAACAATTTCGAAGAATCCGACGTGGTGATGTTCGTTGGCAACAACCCGCTGGTCTCGCATTATTCGCCCTCTGGAGGCCTGCCGCCGTTTTCGCCTTCGCGGCGCCTGCGCGATGCCAAGGCGCGCGGGCTCAAGGTGATCGTGGCCGACCCTCGTGAGAGCGATATCGGCTCGCTCGCCGATATTTACCTGCAGGTAAAGCCCGGCGAAGATCCGGCGCTGCTGGGCGGGATGCTGCATGTGATCATCAAGGAAGGCCTCTATGACCGCAATTTCGTAGCGGCACATGTCGATGGCTTTGACGAGCTGGCGGACGCGGTGAAAGACTTCGAGCCTGCCGCGGCGGCGGCCCGGGCTGGCATTGATGCGGAACAGCTGGTCAAGACCGCACGCCTGTTTGCCAGCGCCAGCAAGGGCCGCGTCGTGACCGGGACCGGGCCAGAGATGGCGGGCAAGGGTGTCCTGACCGAATATCTGGTCTCGGCGCTAAACATCGTCTGCGCGCGCTTCAATCAGGAGGGCGACAAGGTTGCCAACCCGATGGTTTTCATGAGTTTTGCCGGTGGGCCGAAGAAGGCTCAGGTCGCGCCGCCCGTGCCGATGTTTGGCGAGGGCTTTGCCCAATCACGCATCCGCGGGATCGGCAAACTTGGGCAGGAAATGCCCTGCCCGGTTCTGGCCGATGAAATCCTGACGCCCGGTGAGGGGCAAATCAAAGTGCTGATATCGATCGGCGGTAATCCTGAAATCGCTTTTCCGAACCAGCACAAAGTCCGCAAAGCGCTCGATGAGGTTGAACTGTTTGTGCAGGTTGATCCGTGGATGTCGGCCAGTGCAAAACGCGCCGACATCATCCTCGCGCCCAGCATGTGCCTTGAACGCGAAGACATCAACAATGTCTCGCAGCCGTTCTGCGAGGAACCATACGCCCATTATACCGAGGCGATGGTCCCGCCGCCCGGCGATACGATGGACGAGTACGAGATGCTGTGGTGGATCGCCAAACACATGGGGCTGCAGCTGTCGTTCCCCGGCGGTGATTGCTCGATGGAAGTATGCCCTGAAAAGTCGGTGATGCTCGATCTGATTTCGCATGGCTCGCTGGTGAAGCCGAGCGATGCCAAGGCCGATGCCCTGGCAGCAGAGCGGCCCGGCAGCGCCATATTTTATACCGCCCAGCATCAGACCATCGCACCCGCCGATCCCGATGCGGCTTATAAGTTCCATCTTGAAGCAGGCGCGATGCCGGATGCATTCAAACAGTATGTCGCGAATGAGCCGGAGGCTGATGGCTTCGATTTCCGGCTGATCTCGCGCCGCTCAAAGCATCGCTACAACAGCAATGGCCACACCTTCCCGCATCTGCGCAAAAAGATGCCGACCAATCCTGCTTTCATCCATCCGGACGATCTGGCCGCGCTGTCAATCGCGGACGGCGCTGTGATCGAGATCACTTCGCGCGTATCATCGATCTTTGCGGTCACCCAGGCCAGCGACAAGGTTCGGCGCGGGGTGATCTCGATGTCCCACGCATGGGGCGATGACGATGCGGGCAAGGCCGAGGTCCATGAGAAGGGCGGATCGACCAACCGCTTGCTGGATGACATCCACGGGATGGATCCAATCACCGGCATGGTGGTGCAAAGCGCGATCCCGGTGCGGATCTCGGCGGGATGAGTTTGGGGCGGGGCTAACCGCTCCGCTCGCACCCGCCCAAACAAAAAGTGCCGCCCTGGCTGGGGCGGCACTTTTTTGTTTGGCGTTTTGTGGCTGATCAGAACTTGAAGCTGGCTTCCACGAACACCTGACGCCCGCGGTTGTAGTTTACGTTGCGATCGTCACCCTCAGGTACAAATGTAGCAGAACCCGGTATGCCGACTCCCCCCGGCCCGGCGAGGAACGGACGGCCGCCGCTGGTTGTGGCATAGATCTTATTGGTGACATTGATGCCAACCAGAGCCAGCCTCCATTTTCCGTCGGGAGCGCCAATCGAAATCCCGCCATCAATCGTCGAGTAAGATCCTTGCTTGAGGTCGTTCAAGCTGGTGACCGCCGTAAAATATGAGCTTGAAAACTGGAAATTGCCATTCAGACCCAATTCCATTGAATCATTGATCGGCGCGATCCAGTCAAAGCCAATGTTGCCAGCCCATTTCGGAGCCCTTGCAACGGCACGACCATTAAGATCATCTCCAGAAATATCCGAGATCAATCTCTTGGTGAAACGGGCGTCTGTATAAGCAAAGGCACCGTTGATCGTCAGACCTTCCAACGGGGTCTGCCACGACATATCAACATCAACGCCCTTGGTGGTCAACTGGCTGGCATTGAACGTCACAAACTGGATGTTTACAGCGTCGAATGCTTGCTGCTGCAAGTCCGTGTAGACGTAATAAAAGGCCGAAGTGTTCAGAGTCAAAGTGCGATCGGCAAACTGCGCCTTGACGCCGATTTCTCCGCCTTTTCCGGTTTCAGACTTGTAGATCAGGCCATCCGCCGTCGCCTGCCTGACTGCCGGATCCGGATCGGCAAAGCCGGCTAGGTTGGATGATGGCAAAGCGCTGTTATCGATACCGCCTGATTTGAAGCCGGTCTTATAGGCCGCGTAGATGTTTATGTCATCGGTAGCCTTGTAGCGCAGCGACACCTCCGGCGAGAGATTTGTATCGGAAAACTTGATCGGACCGGAAAAGAAACCGCTCGTAATAAACGCCCCAGGCGCGAGCACGTTAAGCAGCGCGTGCACATATGGGACCGAGATCGTATTGATCTTGCTTTCCTTGGTCCAGCGCAAGCCACCTGCCAGCTCCAACTTGTCCGACAGATCCAGCGTTCCGCTGCCAAACAGAGATATGGTATTGGTCTTGGTCTGGTGCTTCTTGAACCAGTCAAAGGCGCTCCCGGTTATCGGATCAAGCGCGATGATCGAGAGATTAAGCGCTTGCTGGGATGTATTGAAATCGAGCACGCGATTTTCCCAGAAGGCCCCGACCATGAAGTTGAATGGCCCTTCAAGGTCACTCGCTACGCGGAATTCCTGAGTGAACTGCTCAGTCTTGTTCTGCGGATCGCTTGATCCGAATCCTTGGGCGGAACCTGGCGTATTGACCGCGTTCAGGCGCGGCGCAAAACTGGCCAGGTCTAAGCCCGGAATAAACGCCAATGGAGCGAAGGCGGGGCCGACTCCGACAGAACTGTAGGTATCGGAATCTATCGAATTGAGATGGAAAAAACCGGATATGGAAGTGAGCTTCACGCTGTCGCTGACATCCAGATCCATCCGCAAACGGGACAGGATCATGTCGGTCTTGCCGAACGGATGCCCCGGATATTTGCCGTCACCAGCGGCGCTGCCGGTTGGATAGC
Source organism: Novosphingobium sp. (assembly GCA_031413595.1). Lineage (GTDB taxonomy): Bacteria > Pseudomonadota > Alphaproteobacteria > Sphingomonadales > Sphingomonadaceae > Novosphingobium. The sequence continues at coordinate 56,527 of JANOFJ010000056.1, read as the reverse complement.
CACCGGCTTGGGTCGGCGATGGATCGGAAATCGCAAAGAAATTGTCTCGGGTGTTGCAGTTTGCGCCTGAAGGGACTGCGATTACGCCTTGAAACAGAATAACCTCATCGGCCCGGCCATTTGGGCCGCAATCGATATCCTGGTGGCCGATCGCGCCATCATTGCGATTGGTTACATAGTTGAATTTGAAGTTGGCAGAGAAAGCGTCGAGCGGATCCCATTGTAGGGTCACCCGGCTGACGAAATCACGCAGACCGCGATTTCGGATCAAGGCCGGAATGCCGGGCTGAATCTCGGTATATTTCTTGATGTCGTTGTATTGCGCTGCAATCCGGATACCCAGCGTATCGGTCAACGGGCCGGAAATATAGCCGCCGACGACATAGCCTTCCTCTTCGAATTCATACGAGCCCTTGCCGCCGACTTCCCAAACCTTGGTCGGCTCTTTCGAGCGCATGGAGAGCACACCGCCCGAAGCGCTCTTGCCAAAGAACAGCGACTGCGGTCCCTTGAGTACGTCGATCTGTTGGACATCGAAGAAGCCTGCCTGAACCAGTCGCATAGAACTTAGCTGAATCCCGTCAAAATCGAGCGCCACAGCCGAGTCGAACGCGGCGGAAATAGCTGAGGAGCCGACCCCGCGCAGCGCAATCGTGCCGCCGGAACCCGATCCGCCCGACTGGATGCTCAAGGTCGGCACGCGATTGCCGATCTGTTCGATCTTGGTCGTCTGATCGCGGGCAATCGTATCGCCGGTTATCGCGGTTACCGTGACAGGCACTTCCTGCAACGTTTCGGTCGCCTTGCGGGCGATAACGGTGATGACTGCGATGTCTTTGAGATTATCCCCGTCGGCAGGTGCAGCCTGGGCAGAGGCGGCACTGGGCATAATCAGACAACCAGCGGCGGCTCCGACCAGCAGGTTCAGTTTCATCCCAGAAATCAGCGACTTTTTCATTATGCCCTCCCAAGCTTCCAGTTTGAAATCTCACTCACTTCTGTGGCGCGATACGGATTTCGTTGAATAGACAGCCTAGGCAAATGCCCGGCAGCCACCACTATCAAAATGAATTGGTTGGCCTGCACCGTTAACCTTACGGAATCGCCCGATCTGGTCGTAAACGGGCAGCGTTACCGAGCCCCTCGGGCTACCTGCTTTTCGGTGCGACATCGCTATCCAGCCATTTGTTCAGCGTCTCGTGGAAATGGCGGATCTTGCTTTCCTGATAGCTGGCAAAAATGACCTCGCCCTTGGGATGGTTGTGCAGTCCCTTCTGTACCGCCCGGTGGTTGAGCCCATCCTGATTGAAGATCTTGTTCAGATAGCTGCCAAACTCGGTCGCCTTGGTGTAATCATCGTCCAGCTCGAGGAATGTGCATTTGGCCGGAGCCGGTCGCGCTTCGCCATCGGGGAAGGGAACCATGAACATAACCTCGTGAAAGCACTGTTCGGGATTGTTGCCATCGGGCCTGAAGCGGTAAAATATCGGGTTGAAATCGGCCCACGGGCTGAGGTTCGGGAACACACTGTAGAAAATGGCGTCGATCAGATCGGCATCGCTGATGGTGTCGACATAATCGCCGAATTGCGGGCGCATATCCTCGCGCCGGGCTTTGGCAATATGGGCGCGATAGGCATGGGGTGAGGCCCAATCATGGTCATTGGGCGTGGCTTCGTCGCCCGGCGCGATCTTGCCGCCGATCCAGTTGCACAGATGGGGATCGGCGGACTGCACCTCACCTTCGATATGGTTGGCTTCCATATCGAATATGCCGGTCTTGCCGCCCGGGTGGGTCACTTCCACCCGGTTCTCAGCGAGGCGCCGGAATACATGTTTGCTGATCGGGTGCTTGAAGCTGGTGAAGGCCTGACCGTCCGGAAATGCGGAGGGATCGGGGTTCACCAGATCGGTATGCGGGCTGGGCGGGCCGGTGGCCGACATGGCGCGCGAGATATTGGGCCAGACGTCGTACTTCGAATTGGTGTCCGAAAATGCGGGGAGCAGCTCAGGATGGGTGCCGACCACGTGATAGGATTCCATGAAGGCTTCCTGGGCAACCTTCCAGTTGCAGGGCAGCCGCTTGATCATATGCGCCGCCTTGTAGCGCCGCTCGAACGGGCGCGAGAAATGGCGGTTTATATCGCCCAGATAGTCTTCGAGAGATTCGCATTCCGGATCGGGATTGATGAACACGAAGCCGCCCCAATGCCCGACCCTGACTTCGGTCAGCGAATATTCCTCGGCGGTGACAGTAGGAAAATCCCATTGGCACGGGACTTCCTTGAGTTTGCCGTCGAGCTCCCATGACCAGCCATGGAACGGACAGCGCAGTACCTTCAGGCCCTTACGGTGATTATCGCATAGCGACCGTCCCCGGTGCATGCAGGCATTGGGAAAGGCCTTCACCTCATGCTCGGACGCACGGACGATAATGAATGACAGGCCGGCGATGTCATAGACATGCGTGTCCCCAACATTGGGAATGTCGTCCTCGTGGCAGGCCATTTGCCACACCCGCTTCCACAAGCGCTCAACCTCGCGGTCATGCTCTTCGCGGGTCCAGTAACGGCTGACCTCGACCTTGGTCACGCCCGGTGCCATCGGCGAGTTTTCGAGATAGACGGCGGGCGGCTTCACAGTGTCGCCGAGCACAACCTCATCATAGGGGATCCCGTTGGACCTATTGTGACCGGTAATCGTTTCAACCACGCGCCGACTCTCCCATCGATTTCCCCGCAAGCTAGCTGTGCTGCATGTGAAGACCATTGGTCATTTTGAGGGGGGATTTGGCCGAACGCCGATTAACTCGTTTCGAAATCGGCTTTGATGAACCTTGCCGTCCACAAATAGAGCAAGGCACCGGGAACGCCGAAACACACGCTTACCGCCATAACCGCATAGCTAAGCGACATCGCGCCCAGATCCGGGGCGAGATTTGTGCTGGCAAGGCCGATCAGGAATGCCCCCAGAGCCTGGCCGATCAGATTATTGAAGAGCATGGCGATCGCAACTGCCATGGCGCGCTGGTCGGGTTTGACCGCCAATTGCAGCAGCGACAGAGTCGGCGGCTGCGCGACCAGAAACGTCAGATAACCAAGCGCGAAGATCCCCAGGAACCACCAGAAGCTCGTCATGGTCAGGCATATGTAGTAGATTGGCAGACATAGCAGAGTGGCAATGGCTGGCAGCCAGGCACGCCATCTTGCGTCTCGCCTGACCAGCCAGTCAGTCAGAAAGCCACCAATGATGGGCCCGGGAATGCCGCCAAGGATGAAGGCAAGCCCCAGGTAAAAGCCGACATCGGCAGTCGATACATCGAATTTGCGCAGCATGATCGAGGCGAGCCACGTGGCAAAGCCGTAACCGATGACAATCATGAAGGCATAAGCCAGCGTCACCCCGACGTAGAGCCGGTTTTTGAGCAATGAGGCCAGCGTGACGAGCCAGGAAGCCCGCGCCTCACGCCAGCTTTCCGATTTTTGTGCCGGGACCGCATCGGGATAGAACCGGCCCCGCTTAGGCTCTCTGACCGTCAGGTAGACGATGATCGCGAGCACGATCCCGGGAACGCCAAGCGCCACGAAGGCCATCCGCCACCCCAGCAGATCGGCAAAATAGCCTCCCACCATCAATCCGGTAGCTGTGCCGATGGTTGCGCCCAAAGTGGTGACGCCCATGGCGCGGCCCAGCTCGTGCTTGCGGAAGTAGTCGGACAGCAGCGAAAGCCCTGCCGGACCGCTGCCGGACTCGCCAACACCAACCCCCATCCGGGCAATGAACAACGACCAAAAGCCAGTGGCGACGCCGCAAAGGGCAGTCATCAGGCTCCAGGTTGCTATTGACAGCGCGACGATTGTCTTGCGGTTCTTGCGGTCTGCCAGCCAAGCGATCGGGATGCCAAAGGTGACGTAAAATACAGTGAATGCCAGGCCCGTGATCAGTCCGATCTGAGTATCGGTGAAAGCAAACTCAGCCTTGATATCTTCCAGCAGGATCGACAGGATCAGCCGGTCTGCAATATTCAATACGCCGCCGATCGTCAGTATCGCTATTACATAATAGCGATAGTGGCGGCCTTCGCTGACGGGCCCCTCCTTTGTGTCCATAGCCAGATGGCTAAGGCTTGCGGCGCTCGAACAACACTAGCAGAATGGCGAGGCGCCTGGCTGGAAGAGAGTTTGCGCGGAGGCAGCCCCACATCAGTCCTGGCCCCTAGCAATTTCGATCATCGCGCGCGCTCGTGATTCATGGTTATGCGGCCCCAACGAGTGGAGTCTGCTAGCCATGAACAAGCCTGTCCAACTGGCTAATTTCTTCGAACCGGCAACGCTGATTGATCCGTTTGACTATTATCAGGCTGCGCATGCCCACGCCCCGATCCTGCCGGTTCCGCAGCAGAATCTGCATATTGTTTTCAACTATGATCTGATTGCCGAGGCAACCGGGCGCACTGACGAGTTTTCCAATAATTTCGGGGCACTGCTGGGCGGAACCCGGGCGCAGGATCCTGAGCTGAGGGCAATTCTGGACAAAGGCTGGCCGGCGCCTCCAACTTTGCTGACGGCCGATCCCCCGGTTCACACCAGGTTTCGCAAGCTGGTCAATCTGGCCTTTTCGATGCCCCGTGTGAATGCGATCGAGGCAGATATACGCGCGAAGGTTATTAGCCTGATCGAGGGTTTCGCCGATAACGGGGAATGCGAGTTTCTGGAGGATTTCGCGGTCCCCCTGCCAGTGTCGATGATCGCCAAGCAGATCGGGCTCGAGGACCAGCTTGACCGGGTCAAGCGATGGTCGGACTCGGGAGTAGATCAGCTCAGCCAGATGATCAGCAAAGAGCGCGAGCTGGAATGCGCCCGCGACGGGGTTGAGTTTCAACACGTGATCAAGGCCAAGATCGACGAACGCCGGGCGCATGGCGGAGATGATTTGCTTACCGATCTGGTGCAGGTGCGTATTGACGGGGAACAGCCGCTTTCCGATCCTGAAATTATGTCGATCATGAACCAGTTCATGGTCGCTGGGAATGAAACCACGACTTCGACGTTGGCGGGGGCGATGCTGCAGTTGATCCGAAGCCCGGACCAACTTGCCAAAGCGGCCGCCGCGGCCGGAGGAAAGGACCCGAAAGCGATTAGCAATCTGGTTGAAGAGGCGCTGCGAACCGAAACGCCTACGGCTGGTATGTGGCGGCTAGTGACGCGCGACGCCGACCTTGGCGGCCATCGCTTGCCCAAAGGGTCGATGCTGCATCTGCGCTATGCTGCGGCCAATCGTGATCCTGCAAAATTCCCCGAGCCGGACAAGTTCGATATCGAGCGTGGCAATGCCCGAGCCCATCTCGCCTTCGGACGGGGTATTCACATGTGCGTCGGCAATATGCTCTCACGCAAGGAAGTCGCGGTGGCGTTTGACGAGCTGTTGGCGCGGCTGACCAATTTTTCGGTCACCGATGAGGCGGCCATCAACGTTCCGCCCAACATGCTGCTGCGCGGTATCACCAAGCTTCCCATCAGTTTCGAAAGATTGGCATGACCCAAGCCCTGCAACCTATCGCAGCCGACCTTTGGACCAACGAAGCGCAGCCACGCCTGATTGGTGGCCGATTGCCCAGCGGCAAGATCGTATTTCCGTTCCCCCAGGGCGATGCGGGCCGGGATGTTGAGGCGTACCCCTTGTCGCGGACCGGCACGCTGTGGTCGTGGACCCGTCAGGATTTCAAGCCGAAGGAGCCCTATAGCGGGCCGGAAGCGTTTGTTCCGTTCCTGCTCGGCTACGTCGAGTTGCCCGGTGAGACGATCGTGGAGACCCGCATCGTCGATGCCAGGCTGGAAGATCTGAAATTGGGCATGGCGATGGAATTCGTCATCGCCCCGTTTGACGAGCACCGTTCCACCTATGCCTTTCGGCCGGAGAAAAAGTCATGAAGGACGTTTACATCATTGGTGCCGGGATACACCCGTTCGGGCGGACAGAAGGCCGCTCGGGGCGAGATCAGGGTGTCTTTGCAGTGCGTCAGGCGATGGCGGATGCCGGCCTTGAATGGGGCGATGTGGATTGCGCCTATGGCGGATCGGCAGCGGCCGGCAATGCCGACATCATGGTCAACGAGCTGGGCTTGACCGGACTGCCCTTTATCAATGTCAACAATGGCTGTGCGACCGGGGGCAGCGCGCTGGCTTCGGCCCGCAATGCGATTGCGGCGGGCGAATTCGATGTGGCGCTGGCGGTGGGCTTCGACAAGCATCCGCGCGGCGCATTCAACGCCAAGCCGGGCGATTATGGCTTGCCTGAGTGGTACGGCGAGACGGGCATGATGCTGACCACGCAGTTTTTCGCGCTCAAGATCCAGCGGTACATGCAACTGCACGGCATCAGCCGCGAAACACTCGGCCGTGTGGCAGAGAAAGCCTATCGCAACGGCGAAAATGCGGAACATGCCTGGCGGCGCTCGCCGGTCGATTTGGAAACGATCATGAATTCGCAGATGGTCAATGATCCGCTGACCAAATACATGTTTTGCGCGCCCGCCGAGGGTGCGGTCGCGCTGATCCTGGCAAGCGAGAAGAAGGTCAGGGAACTGGGAGCCAATGCGATCAGGATTGCCAGTGTTGCGGTCCGAACCCGACCACCGGGCTCGTTTGAAGTCTTTTCGGCCTCGGTCGATATCGACAATGGCGGCAAGCCGACGATATTGGCCTCAAAGGCGGCGTTCGAACTAGCCGGGATCGGCCCGGGAGATATCGACGTGGCGCAGCTGCAAGACACGGAATCTGGCGCCGAAATCATGCATATGGCCGAAAACGGGTTCTGCAAGGATGGCGAACAGGAACAATGGCTTCGCGAAGGCCGCACCGAAATTGGCGGCAAGCTGCCGGTAAACACCGATGGCGGATGCCTCGCTTGCGGCGAGCCGGTCGGCGCATCGGGCCTCAGGCAGGTTTACGAAAACACCGTGCAGCTGCGCGGACGCGGTGGTGCGCGACAAGTCCCCAATGGGCCCAAGACGGCCTATAGCCACGTTTACGGCGCTCCGGGATTGTCCGGTGTTGCGATTTTGGAGAGATAATATGGGCCGTATGTCGGGCAAGGTTGCCCTTATTTCGGGCGGCGCGGAAGGGATCGGCGGGACGCTGGCCCGGATGATCGTTGCCGAGGGCGGCAGCGTAATGCTGGGCGATCTCCAGCTTGACAAAGCCAGGGCATTGGCCGCCGAACTGGGCTCCAATGCTGACGCTGTTGCCCTTGATGTGCGCGATCTGAGTGCATGGGAGGGGGCGGTTGCAGCAACCGTGAAGCGGTTCGGCAAGCTTACCACATTGTGCAATATCGCGGGCATTTCAGAGCCGGGAAATACGGTCGAGGTTGATCTCGACAGCTGGCACCGGCACATCGACATCAACCTCAACGGCACCTTCTATGGCTGCCGCGCGGCCATTCCGGCGCTGGCAGCATCTGGCGAGCCGGCCACCATCGTCAATGTCGGGTCGATGCTGGCGCATCGCGCCAGCGGGAATATGGCGGCGTACTGCGCCGCGAAGGCGGGGGTTACCCATCTGACCAAGTCGGTCGCGCTCGATTGCGCTGCCAGGGGGCTACAAATCCGCGCCAATACGGTGCATCCCGGCGCAATCCGGACCCCGATGTATGAACGTTATGTCAATGCGGGCGGGGCAACGCCGGAAGAAATTGAAACAGTCATGGCTTCAGCGCATCCGATGGGCCGGGTCGGCACGCCTGAGGAAGTGGCCAAGGCGATCATTTTCCTGTCTTGCGATGATTCAAGCTTTACCAGCGGCACCGATCTGAACATCGACGGCGCCAGCGCGATCAGGGAATAGGAAATGGCTACCAGAATTGACGCCCATTTCGTTGCCGTCGGCAAATATCACGATATCGATTACGCCCGGCTTGAGCTGCTCAAGCTGCTGGCCGAGCATCCCGAAATCCGCACCACGGTTGCCTGCGATTATGCCGATATCGAGCGGCTGAATGCCTGCACCATGTTGATCACTTACACGTGTGATTTCATGCCGACCAAGGATGAAGCCGCGGCGATTCGCAAATGGGTGGAAGCGGGTGGAAAATGGCTCGCACTCCATGGCACCAATTCGATCCTGAGGTTCACTGATGGCGGGGTCGATGCACCCGATGATCGCCCTGATGTGATGGAGATGCTCGGCACCCAGTTCAAGGCTCACCCACCGATCGGCAACTTCACCGTTGAAGTTGCCAACCATGATCATGAACTGACGCGCGGAATCGTCGATTTTGTGACCAACGACGAGCTGTACCTCTCGCATACCACAGCCAAGATCGACACGCTGCTCCAGACCCGCTTTGAAGGCGAGGCAGAAGGTTTCGTCGACCACACCTGGCCGGCAACCGTGGTGCCGATCCTCTACACCCGCGATATGGGCAAAGGCCGGATCGTCTATAACGCGCTGGGCCATTGCCGGGGGCATTATGACCTGCCCGGTATGCAGGATTTCTATCCGGTACCCGAGCGGTGCTCATGGAATTATCCGGTCTATTACGAGCTGCTGCGGCGGGGGATTTCGTGGGCGATGCGTTCTGACGTTTGATATCTAGTTCACTGCGCGATCCCGGCCCGCCCAATAGGGGGCTCGCAATTCGCGGCGCAGGATCTTGCCCGATGGATTGCGTGGCAGGGCCGCGATGAAATCGACCGACTTGGGGCATTTGTATCCCGCGATATGTTGCCGCGCGTGGGCGATGATGTCAGCCTCTGACAGTACGGCTCCTTCTTTCAGCACCACGCAGGCCTTGACCGCTTCGCCCCATTTTGCGTCGGGCACCCCGATGACTGCGACGTCAGCCACCAGCGGGTGGCTGTAAACCGCGTTTTCAACCTCCGCCGGATAGACGTTCTCGCCGCCTGAGATGATCATGTCTTTGACCCGGTCGTGGATGTAGAGATAGCCATCCTCGTCAAGATAGCCGGCATCACCGGTCCGCAACCAGCCAACACCGTCGATCGTCGCGGCGGTCGCCTCGGGCATGTTCCAATAGCCCTTCATGTTCTTGGCAGACCGCGTCGCGATCTCGCCCACGGTGCGCGGCGGGACCTCATTGCCAACCTCATCGACCACCTTGATTTCAACCCCCAGCAAGGGCTTGCCGACCGAGCGCATGCGCTCATTACCGTTCGGATCATGATCTTCGGGATTGAGCGCAACGATTGTCCCCGATGTTTCCGTCATCCCATACATCTGGATAAACCCGCAGCCGAACACCTCGATGCTCTTCTTCATCAGATCAAGCGGGATCGGCGAGGCGCCATACATGATGTATTTTAGCCGCGAAAAATCGATCTCATGGACCCGCGGATGGTTAAGCATGATCTGGATCGCGGCGGGCACCATGAAGATCTTCGCAATGCCATATTGCTCGATAAAGCCGAGCGCCTGGGCCGGATCATATTCGCGCACGACAATCGCCTGGGTGCCGCCATTCAGGATGGTGATGCCAAAGCCGGTCCCGCTGACATGGAAGCAGGGCATGGCGAGCAGGCTGGTTTCGCCGGGTACCGATCGCTGCCAGTCCTGCAAGGCCGCTTCTTCCTCGGCCGTCCGGCTGGTCAGGATCGATCCATGCGTCATGATCGCGCCCTTGGGGTGGCCAGTGGTGCCGGAGGTATAGAGCTGAATCGCATCATCATCGGCGGCACAGGCGATATTGGGATCGGTATCGTCAAAGCCATCGCGCCACGAGCGATAGTCAGGGATGTCGCCATCGGCGGCTTCTGAACCGAAGATAGTTTCAACATGGGTGAGTGATGGTTTGATCTGCCGCATCAGTTCTGTGAACTCGGGCCCGATGAACAGTACGCGCGCCTGGCAATCGTTGACAATGTAAGAGACTTCGGGGGGTGCCAGCCGCCAGTTGATCGGGGTCATCACTGCGCCGATCTTGGCAACGCCAGCGAGAATTTCAAAGTAAATGTGCGAGTTTTTGCCCATATAGGCCACCCGGTCACCTGGCTTCACGCCAATCGCGATCAGGCCATTGGCGGCACGATTACTGTTTCGGTCGAGCTCGCCATAGGTCAGCTCATCGCCCTCGAAGGTGAAGGCCACCTGGTCGCAGCGCTCTTGGGCCTGGAAGCGAATAACATCGCCGATCGAGATGATGTCTGATTGTTCCATGGGGTATCCTATAGATGCCTCTGTTGCCGGTTCGTCCTACCATAATCACTAGCTGCCATGCCGACCTGTCAAGCTAGGATGCGGATCTTACAGGTTACGGCCAAGGGAGATGGCAATGGCGTTGGTATCGGTGATTGGAGCAACGGGCAGGCAAGGCCTGGCGCAAATTCGGCAGCTGATTGCGGCTGGCCACAAAGTCCGGGCCATTTCACGCAGCGAAAACCCCAATCTGGGGATGACCAACGCCGACATCGAAACGCGCCAGATGGACCTTTATGATCCGGCAACATACGTACCCGCGCTCGAAGGATCGGATGCGATTTTCTACACCCATCCCTTACAAGCGCGCGAGGATCGCTCTGTTCTGGCTGGAGCCGTGGGGCGCGCGGCCAAGCAGGTTGGTGCCGGACGTTTCGTCTGGAACACGTCCAGCTGGATCCCCGACAAGCCGGGCGATGCCCATACCTATGCCGGCAATACTGCCGGTATCAACGAGCTTTGGCGATCTGGCGTTCCTGCCACGGTGTTCGGCTCGGTGCTGTTCATGGATAATCTGCTGACCAACTGGGCGCGCCCGTTCATTGTCCATGAAAGCCGCTATGTTTATCCGCACCAGGCCCATCTGGAATCGAACTGGATCAGCCTGGACGATGTCGGCAAGATCATGGTGGCGTCGCTCGATCGGCCGGATCTGGAAGGGGCATGGATGAACATCGGCGGTCCGGAGCGACTGAAATCACCCGAGGTTGCCGGGATACTGTCCAAAATCTTTGGCCGCGAAATCAAATATGATCCTTGCACGCCCGAGGAATTTGGCGATCTTCTGGTGGCTGCGGTTGAGAGCATGCCGGATGAAATGCGCAAGTCCTACTCGGAAGGGATCGCGGCATTCTATCGGTACAATAACTCGTCGCCGACCCAGCCGTTCAAGGTAAACACCGATTACATGCAGGAACGGCTACCCGAAATCGAGTTTGAAACCATGTATGATTGGGCAATGCGTCAGGACTGGTCGGATGAGGCACACCGCCCGTCTGGCGGCTGAACCGGCCTAGATGTTCGCGTCCTCATAGCGTTCCCAGTCATGAATGCCCTTGCGTTTCACGATGAGCCATTGCCCGGCTCGAAGTTCCATTTGATCGCAATATCGTCCGGCAACGATCCAATCGGTCGCTTTGCCGGCGGTTGGAACCGGCAAACCCTCATGGTGACCGGCTTCGATACGATGATAGGCGATGAAATTGGCCTCGACTGAGGCGCTCAAGCCGTCTTCTGCCAGGGTGATATGGACATTCGAGATGCTGTGGTGCGTCGCCGGAAACTTTTCGAGCATACTAGCTGCACCGACGATAAATTCGTCTGGGGTGCCCGTGAACCCTCCATGGTCGTGAAAGTGATCATCGGCAAAGCAGGACCGCACCAATACCCAGTCGCGGCGGTCAATACCCTTGCAATAGAGGTGCAACCGATCGCGGATCTGCTCTCGGGCCCACAGTTCTTGGACCATATCTGCCACCAGCTCTCCCCCATTTTGCTAGGGTTCAGTGCCTAGCATCTGAAGTGAACTAGTGGGAAGATAGCATTATTGAGAGGAACGCGGATTTGGGCAGGTTGGCAGGAAAAGTTGCGATCATCACCGGTGCGGCCAAGGGGCTGGGGGAGGCCGATGCCCGGATGTTTGCCCGCGAGGGAGCAACGGTCATCTTGACCGATGTCGATCGTCAGAATGGCATCCGGGTGGCCGCCGAGATTGGCAGGAACGCCGAGTTTCTGTTCCATGATGTCCGCAACGAGGCCGAATGGAAAGCGTTGATCGAAGACGTCGTGGCGCGTCACGGAAAGCTCGACATTCTGGTCAATAATGCCGGTGTGGTTGAACTCGGCAATATCGAAACCCAGACCGAAGCGGATTATCGCTTTATCATGGCGGTGAGTGCTGATGGGACATTTTTCGGCTGCAAATATGCAGTGCTCGCGATGAAGCAGACCGGTGGCGGTTCGATCATCAACATGTCGTCTCTGGCCTCTGTTCAGGGGGTGCCAGCTGTTGCAGCCTATAGTGCGGCCAAGGGGGCAATAGAAAGCCTGACGCGCCACGTTGCGGTCCATTGCGCGCAAAGCAATTACAATATCCGCTGCAACAGCGTTCATCCGGCAACGATCCTTACTCCGATGGTAATCGGGATCATGAGCGGAATCGAGAGCCCGGCTCTGCCGGTCGACAGCCCGCCCCAAAAGGGCGAAAAGCTGGGCGAGCCCGATGACATCGCGCACACGGTGTTGTTCCTTGCCTCCGATGAATCCAAGTTCATCAATGGCGCCGCGATCCGGGTCGATAATGCCAAGTCGGTTATCGAAGGGGTGGTCGGCGGTGGTTAGTCCAGCCTCGCAAGGCAGGTCGCATCCCAAAAATCCCCAGGTCGCGCAAATGGAACGAGAGGACGCCCCATGAGCATTTTGGACAGATTCAGACTCGATGGTCAGGTGGCGGTTGTGACGGGCGCTGGCAAAGGGATTGGCCGGGCGATTGCAATCGGCCTTGCCGAAGCGGGCGCCGATGTCGCGATTGGCGCGCGGACTGAAGCCGACCTGCAAGCGGTTGCGCTTGAGATCCGCGAGCGGGGACGCCGCGCGCTGGTAGTTCCGACTGATTCAACCAGTATGGCCGCGCTCGAAGCCTTGGCCAAGCGGGCCTCTGAAGAGCTTGGCCCGATCACCATCTGGGTCAGTAATGCCGGGGGGATTCCGGACGGCACCCCGCGCTATCTGACGAAGACGTCGGAAGAAAGCTGGGATGCCATGATCGCCCTCAACCTGAAGTCGGTCTGGATGGGCGCGGTCGTTGCTGCTGCGCAAATGAAAGAGAACGGCGGGGTCATCATTAACACCTCGTCCAGAGCGTCTTACGGCCCGCAAGTGAAGAACGGCCCCTATGGCGCGGCCAAGGCCGGGGTAAACAGCCTGACCGCGACGCTTTCGCGCGAACTGGCGCCCAGGATCAGAGTCAATGCCGTAGCACCAGGGCCGATCCCGACCGAGAATTTCGACGATTGCATGGGCACCGACAGCGAGGAAAAGCGGGAGCAGCTGCGTGAGATGATCCAGATTCCGCTTAAGCGCTTTGGCAGCGAAGAGGACATTGCGGCCGCTGCGCTCTACCTTGCCTCGCCCGCCGCCGGTTGGGTAACCGGCCAGTGCCTGTTTGTAACCGGCGGCCTCTAGTCCGATGGCGTCGCTCGAATTTTCTGCCGAAACCGATGTCCTGATCATTGGCGCAGGCGCGGCCGGTTTGACCGCCGCGCTGGCAGCGCATGAGAGCGGAGCCCGGGTCGCGATCATCGACAAGGGTGATCGGTTGGGTGGGACTGCGGCGATTTCGGGCGGGATCGTCTGGATCGCGGGGAACCCGCAGATGCAGGCGGCTGGCCTTGCGGACAGTGCCGAGGATGCGCTGGCCTATTTCGGTTCGCTCGATCATGGCGAGATGGATCCGGCAGTGTTGGGAGCCTTTGTTCGCGAAGGGCCGGCGGCGCTTTCGTTTCTGGAGCGGTCGGATGCCCTGCGGCTTAGTATTCTGGAGGGCTATCCGGATTATTACCTCGATCGGCCCGGCGCGAAACCCGCAGGCGGCCGGGCCCTCGACAATGATCTCTATGATTTCAAGGAACTGGGCGAGTGGGCGGGCAAAGTCTTCAATGACGGCATGATCCAACGGATGATGTTGCGCGAAACCCCGCTGGGCGGAGGATCGGGCTTCATAGATCCAGCCGAAATGCAGCGGCGAGCCGATGAGGATTTGCGCGGTTTCGGTCAGGCGCTGATCGGGCGGCTGCTGAAGGCGTGCCTCGATCGCGCAATTGTGCCGCAACTGGCTTGCAAGGGCAGCCGGCTGATAATCGAAGCCGGCCGGGTGTGCGGGGCCGAGTTCGACCATGGAGGACAGCGCAAGGCAATCATGGCAAGCCGCGGGGTGATCCTCGCCACAGGCGGATTTGAGTGGAATGAGGCGCTGAAAACCGCATTTCTGCGCGGGCCACTCACGGCGCCCGCTTCTCCGCCGGGCAATACCGGAGACGGTCTCAAGCTGGCGATGAGCGCTGGGGCAGGGCTGGGCAATATGACCAGCGCCTGGTGGGTACCAACCTTGTCAGTGGGCGGCGCAAGCTGGGAGGACGGTTCGCAAAGATCGGCCCCGGTCCTGATCGAACGCACCCTGCCACATACGATAATGGTCAACTGCGCAGGCCACCGCTTTTGCAACGAGGCGAACAATTATTCGTCGCTGGCGGGCGCCTTCCACGCCTTTGATCCGGCGACCTACGATTATCCCAACCTTCCGGCCTTTCTGATCTTCGATGATCAATACCGTCAGCGCTATCCGCTGGCTTCGGTGATGCCGGGCGCTGCCTTGCCGGATTGGATTTTCCGCGCCGACAGTCTGGCCGAGCTCGCCGCAAAAATCGGCGTTGATGGGGATCAGCTAGGCCGCACGGTCAGCGCCTTCAACAGCCACGCGCGAAAAGCTGAGGACCCGCTGTTTGGGCGCGGGCAAAGCGATTACGACCGGTTTTACGGTGATCGAACCAGACCGGGAGCAGCGGCCACGCTGGGACCATTGGATGCCGCGCCATTTTACGCGGTTGAACTGAAAATTGGCGCGCTGGGAACAAACGGCGGCGCGCGGACCAATGCTTCGGCCCAGATCCTCGATGTTGAAGGGGAGCCGATCGCGGGGCTGTTTGGAGCGGGTAACGTCATCGCTTGCCCGACAGGCAGCGTCTATGCAGGAGCAGGCGGTACCTTGGGCCCGGCACTGACCTTTGGCTATATCGCCGGCCGCGCCGCCGCCCGGCTTGTCAATCAATGAGCTTGCCAGAGACACAGGAGAACAAGATGCAGCGCGTATTGGTTTTGGGAGCCACCGGCGATCAGGGGCATCCGCTGCTGGGGCGGCTGATTGCGGCGGGCATGGTTCCGGTCGCCGCGCTGCGCAACCGCCAGGCGCTCGCCAACACCGAATTAGCAAATGTCGAAACGATCGAGGCGAGCCTTTATGATCCTCAATCGATGATCGCTGCGGCCAAGGGCATGGATGGCATTGCCGCGAACCTGCCGTTTGTGTTTGACCGGGATCTTGCCCGACAGCTCGGTGCCAATATCGCCGCTGCCGCTCGCGCCAACGGCATCCGGAAGATCGTGTTCAACACCAGTTGCCATGTCGAGGATAATGATATCGGCAACCCCGCCCATGATGGCCGCCGCGATATCGAACAGGCGATCATCGGCAGCGGTTCAGAATATGTCATATTTGAACCCAAGGTCTTCATGGACAACATGATCCGCAGTTGGAACAAGCCGTCGATCGTGAAACAGGGCATCTTCGCCTATCCGGCCAGGCCCGATCTCAAGATCTCGTGGATCTGCCTGGATGACATCGCCGCCTATATGGTTGAGGCTTTGGCGCGCAATGATTTGCCGAGCGGGCGGTACCGCATTGGCGGGCCCGAAGCTCTGACTGGCGATGAAGTGGCGGCGCGACTGAGCGAGGCTGCTGGCCGGAAGATCGTTTTCAAAAGTCTTTCGCCCGATGAATTTGCATCTGGCATGAGCATGCTGGTGACCGGTTCGGCTGAAGTGGCGCCGCTTTCTATCTATGATGGGATGGCGAGCTTTTACCGCTGGTACAATACCCAGCCGACCTCTCCGCTGATTGCAGATGTCGATGAAATGGTGCGGAACTTTCATCACACGCCGACCTCGCTCGAAGTTTGGGCGGCACGGCAGGATTGGAATGACCCGACAGACCCGGCACTCGCCGTCAGGATGGCGGGATTGTCTGCACAAGGAGCAAACTAGATGGCTGGTCAACTTGAAGGGAAAGTTGCTTTGATCACCGGCGGCACGTCGGGGATCGGCGCGGGGACGGTCCGGCGTTTCGCTGCAGAAGGGGCCAAGGTGGTATTTACCGGCTCCAACGCCGCAGCCGCCGCTGCGATTTGCGCGGAGACGGGCGCCACCTTCAAGGCGCACCGGGTAGAACAGCCGGAGGGCTGGGAACCCTTGATGGAGATGATCCGGTCCGACTATGGCCGCCTCGACATTGCCTTTGCCAATGCCGGAACCGAAATTGGTGACAGCAATGTCGAAGAGATCGAGTTTGATAACTGGATCCGCCTGATCGGCATCAATCTGACCGGAGTGATGCTTACTGGGCAACATGCGGTGAAGGCGATGCGCGATAATCCGGGCGGGGCGACGGGATCGATCATCATCAACTCATCGATGAATGCCTATCGGCCGATGGGTAATTACGTCGCCTATTCCACCACCAAGGGCGCGCATATCGCTCTGTCCAAATCGATCGCGCTGCATTGTGCCAATCAGAAGACCAGGATCCGCTGCAATACTATCCACCCGGGCGTGGTTGAAACCGAGATGATCCGCGGGGTGATCGATCGCGCGCCGGATTCAGCGGCGGCCCGGGCGCAGTTTGAATCGATGGCACCACTCGGCCGGATGGCGCGGGTTGACGAGGTGGCGGGGCTGGTGACATTCCTCGCGTCCGACGCAGCCGCGTTCATTTCGGGCTCGGAATACGGCATCGATGGCGCGAGCACGGCCGGAATGATGGGGGTTTAAACTGGAGCCTAAAGCCCCAGCACCTGCTTGGCGATGATCGTCCGCTGCACCTCGTTCGACCCGCCGAAAATCGTATAGGCCCGGCCATTGAGGTAACCCGGCATTGCCAACTGGGCGGCGCGACTGCCAATCGGTTCAGGCGCATCATTGCCATAAAGCGGGCGCGTAACCGGCAACTGCAACCCGTCATAGCCGAATAGATCGACCGTCAATTCCTGCATCGCCTGACGCAGGTTCGAGCTGATGAGCTTTACCAGGGACGTCTGCGGGCCGGCAGGACGGCCTTTGACAAGTTCGGCGATGATCCGCAGTTCGGTCGTCTCAAAGGCCTGCGTCTCTAACCGCAGCTTGGCAATCCGCTGTGCGATCATCGGATAGTGAATCAGCGCACCATTTACGCCAGAGCTGAGCTCTGTCGCATGTGTCTCGATCCGGTCAAGCGCAGCAAGCAGCGAAGGCGCGGCGCATGAACCGCCGCGTTCATTTTCGAGCAGATATTTGGCGATCGTCCAACCCTGACCTTCTTCGCCGACCCGGTTTTCAACCCCGGTCTCGGCATTGTCGAAAAAGGTCGCGTTCACCTCATGGTCGTTGCCCATGGTGATGATCGGCGTGACGGTGACACCCGGCTGTTCCATCGGGATCAGCAGAAAACTGATTCCCTCCTGCTTTTTGGCGTCGGGATCGGTCCGCACCAGCGCGAAAATCCAGTTGGCGTGGTGCGCGTGTGTGGTCCACATTTTGGAACCGTTGACGATGTACTTATCACCGTGGCGGATCGCGCGGGTCTTGAGCGAGGCCAGATCTGATCCGGATCCAGCTTCGGAATATCCCTGACACCAATAATCCTCACCCGAAAGGATCCGCGGCAGGAAATGCGCCTTTTGCGCGGGCGTACCGAACTTGCAGATCACTGGACCAACCAGCCTGAGGCCAAGGATCGGCAAGGCCGGCGCGCCAGCGATCGCGCACTCCTTTTCGAACAGATACTTCTGAGTCGGGGTCCAGCCCGGGCCGCCATGTTCTTTGGGCCACGAGGTCGCCAGCCAGCCCTTTTCATGCAGGATAGACTGCCATTCACGGGTAATGTCCGGCTCGGTAAACACGCTGGGCGTATTTGCCGCGCCCTCTTTCAACCGAGGGTTGAGTTTTTCAGCAAGAAAGCTGCGGACCTGGGCTTGAAAGGCCAGATCTTCAGGGCTGAAGTTCACATCCATGGCAAGAGATCCCTCATCACGCGGCCTTCGCGTAGGCTGCCAGATCGCTGGCCGGATCGCCGAACAGTTTTGATAGCAGCATGATGCGCTTCAGGCCGTGGCCGATGCCAAGCTCATCGGTGGTCCCCATTCCGCCGTGCATCTGAACCGCCAGATGGGCCACTTCAATTGCCGCTTCGCCAACAAACGCCTTAAGCCCGCTTATCTCGCGACGCCGGTTTGTGGCTGGTGCCAGCAGCGCGCGATAGAGTGCTGATTGCATCAGTTCGACCTTTTCGTAGCCGCCCACCATATTATGCTGGATTACCTGGAAACGGCCAAGTGGCTGGCCGAACTGCTCGCGGGTTTTCACATAATTCAGCGTTTCGTCGAACAGATGCTGGGCCTGGCCAACCATTTCTGCCGAGGCCATAACCCGCGCGTCGTCGATCACCTCCAGCAACCGATCAGCGCCAGCGGGCAAGGGCGCGTCAACAGCAACCTCGCGAAGCGTCAGGATCGTTGCAAAGCTGCCATCGACCACCGGATAGGACTTGAGATCGACCCCGGCGGAATCGCGCGGCACGGCAAACAGCGCCGTCGTCCCATCAAGATTGGCCGTCACGATAAACCAATCAGCCACCGCGCCGTTCAGCACAAAATGCTTTTCGCCGGAAAGCAGATAGCCACCGCCAGCTTTGCGCGCCCGCATCCGCACCGGGTCAAGCGCATAGCGGCGCCCGGCTTCGGCAAAGGCAAACGCAGCAACGGCTTCTCCGCTGATTATTGGTTCGGCCATCGGCGTCCCGCTCAGCAATCGTGTACTCACAAACCCGCACTCAAGCCAGGGTTCCACCGCCTGCGCCTTGCCCAGCGCCTGTGCCACGACCGCGCAATCATGCACCGATCCGCCAAGCCCGCCGTCCCGTTCAGCCGCCGCCAGTGCGATCAGGCCAAGATCCGCCATTTCCTTCCAGCGGACCCGATCGAACCCGCCCGCCAAAGCGCGCGTTCGATGGCGCGCCGGAACATCGGCGCCATTCGAAAACCGCTCCACGGTGGCCTTGAACAGGCTCTGGTTCTCGTCGAGGTCGAAATTCATCCACGCTTCCTGAAGGTGATTGGCACCGCCTTGTACCCGCGCAGCAGCAAGTTGGGGTGAACCTCAAGCTTGGCCCCTTCGGCGAGGCGGATGTCATCTAGCCGGTCGAGCAGCGCCTCGAATGAAACCGTCATTTCCTTGCGGCTCAGCATGTTTCCGACGCACATATGCGTGCCCTTACCAAAGGCCAGGTGGGTTCGCGCATTCTTTCGCTCCACGTCGAACTTGTCCGGATCGGGGAATTGGACCGGGTCACGATTGGCCGCTGCATAGCGCAGGAGAACCATTGAGCCGCCCTTGAACTGATAACCGCCAAGCTCGCAATCCCGGGTGACAACGCGCCACATACCGGCAGTTGGCGTATCGAGGCGAAGAATTTCCTCAACCGCATTGGGGATCAATTTGGGGTCCGCCCGCAATTTTGCCACCTGATCGGGGTTTCGCGCCAGGTGGACCATTCCGCCTGCAATGGCGTGGGTAGTGGTTTCATTCCCGGCAACCATCAATTGCTGCGCGATCGAGAGAATTTCTGCATCGTCGAGCGGCTTTTCACCCTCAACCTGAGCGTTGACAACATCGGACAGCAGATCGTCAGTCGGGTTTTCCCGCCGCTCATCGATCTTCACTTTGACCGCTTTTTGGAATTCGACGATTTCTGCCGCACATTCAAGTTCACGTTCGCGCGAAATCATATGGCCCAACCGGTCGGCAAAGGCGTCCGACCAGCGCTTGACATCGCTGTGCCAGGAAAGATCAAAGCCCAATTGTTCGCAGATCACCTTGACCGGCAGGGGGACGCTGTAGGCGGTAACGAATTCGCATTCGCCCTTGTCGACAAACGCATCAATCAGCCCGGCAACCTTTTGGCGAATACCGGCTTCAAGCGCATTCACGCGCGGCATCGAAAAGGCCAGATTGACGAGCTTGCGGTAGCGGGTGTGAACCGGGGGATCAGCCGTGAGCAAGGTATCGATCTGCGGCCAGCCCTGTGCCAGAATGCCCGAAACCTCTGGATCGGCTGACAACGCGCCCGATAGAGTTGCGGTGAAGGCGTTGGAAAACTCCTCCACGCGGCCAGCCGCTTCGCTGCACATGGCGTAGCTCATGATCACCTTGATCCCGGTACCCGGCAATTCCGTGACCGGCGCATGCGCCAGCGCCCATTGGTAATAGGGAAACGGGTCCTGGATCACGTCCGGATCGGAAAGACTCGGAGCGGAACTCAAATCATTCATCGCACTTCTCCAGTATCCCGTGAATGGCATGGCGCGCGCCCCGGTGCGATAAGCGAAAATGGTAGTGTTTGCGTTTTGAATCTGACTTTGCGGCATGACGCTGGAACAGGCTTCACTCCGCACTCCTGGTAGGTGAAGTCCAATCCAGTGCATTGGCCAACAGGCGCTGTACCGCAGGATTTGCATAGGCGGCCGGACCATCGCCGAATTGCAGGTAAACGATCCGCGCATCGCCAAAGTGGCGCGCCCAGGCCACCAGATTATTGCCGGGGGGATGCGTCCAGTCCCGATTGTCGAACATTTGCCCGGCCACGGCTTTGGCCGCCGAATAGAAATTCTCCGCCACGAATTCATAATCGGAACGCACCAGCGGGATAATCTCCTGCGCAAAGATCTCGGCCAAATAGAGCTCGTCATTGACCGGGAAATTCGCCGGGATTCCGGTGGTAACAGGGTGTTCTGTCACCACCGATGCCACATAGTCCACGTCGTGACGGTATCCTGAGTCGAGACGCGCTTTCCCGCGCACCAATCCGGGCTGATATAGGAACCGGCCGCCGATCATTTCGCTCCATTCCGGCCAATCGGCCCAGCCAGCCAAGGCATGGTGCATCATGGCCGCCCCACGCCCGCTGGCAAGGCGGCGCGCGATGGCAGCCTTGAAGGCAGCCGATGGCGGGCGCGATGTCACGGCTCCATCAGCAAATTCATAGCCCGGCATATCATAGAACAGCAGCGCGTCAGCATCGTCCGCCGCGCCTTCGCCCACCAGCCGCTCGGCCTCCGGATGGATCAAATGGGTGAGATCCCAATCCGCTAGCCCGGCAAGCCCCGATAACCCGGCCAACAACGCCGCAAACGGGCCTTCCTCATAAGGATGCCCGCCGCTCAGGACGAGAAGGCTGCGCTTGCCCATCGGTCAGCTTATTTTGAGGATCATCTTGCCATCATTGCTGCCGCTGAACAGCCGCAGGAACGCCGGAAGCGCATTTTCGATTCCTTCGTCGATATGCTCGTCGAATGCCAGTTTGCCCGCTTGGACCAATTCCGCCATCGCCATCGCGCCTTCGCCAAAGCGCGGCACGTAGTCCGCAACCAGCAGCCCGGTCATCGATGCCCGCTTGACGATCAATTGCCAGACGTTGCGCGCGCCAGTCTTGTCGCCAGCATTGTTGTATTCGCTGATCAGTCCGCACAAGCCGATCCGCGCGCCCATCGCCAGATTGTTGAGGCCCGCGTCAAGGATATCCCCGCCGACGTTTTCAAAGATGACGTTGACCCCGTTCGGGGCAAGGGCGGCCAATTCGGCCGACAATTGCTCAACCGATTTCCCGCGATAATCGATGGCGGCGTCAAACCCGTAGCGTTCAATCAGGCGAGCGCATTTTTCCGGGCCGCCCGCGATGCCGATGACTTTTGACGCGCCCTTGATTTTGGCAAGTTGCCCGACCAGCGAACCCACCGCGCCTGCAGCGCCAGTGACCAGCACGACATCGCCCGGAATGGGTTTGCACACTTCCAGCAGCCCGAAATAGGCCGTCAGCCCAACCGCGCCCAGGACAGACAGAAAGTTGGTTGGCGAAGGCACAATCGAAATATCGATCGGCTGCGAAAACCCGCCCGGCACGCCGACCGTGTATTCCTCGATCGCGTTCAATCCCGAGACCCATTGGCCGACCGGGAATTCGGGCGCCTTGCTTTCGATCACTACGCCCACGGTCGATGCCCGCACAGCATCGCCCAGCGGGATCGGCGGCATGTAGGACGGCGCATCATCCATCCAGCCGCGGATCGCTGGATCGAGCGATGCGTAGCGGTTCTGGATCAGGAATTGTCCGTCCTGCAGCGCCGCGGTCTCGCGGGTCTCCAATTTGAAATCCTCGGAAACAGGTGTGCCATTGGGTCTGCGGACCAGCAAAAAGCGACGATTTTGTCTCAAAAGTTCAATCCTTTATAGCTATTGTGGGGGTCGATGCAGCTACTGAGTCTCCAGACGCTGCCCGGTTTCGGGGAAGACAAACCAGTCCTGCGCGCTGTTCGTCCAGAAATGGAGGGTCGGCGCAAGGCCGGAACAATCGTCGAGCGTGCCAGCCTTGATGAAAATATTGCCCTGCCTGGTCGCAGACGGTGTTTGGGTAATCACCGGCGAGCCGCATTTACCGCAGAACTTGCGATAGACCGGCTCGCCCGAAGCGCCGATATCTTGATAAGTGGAAAGTTCGCCAGTGACGTCGAGCTGTTCACGCTTCAGGAATGCAACAAGCGACAAAGCCGAACCCGCCTGTTTCTGGCAATTTCCGCAATGGCAAACCGCCACCATCACTGGCGGCCATTGAACCTTATAGCGCACCGCGCCGCACAGGCAGCCGCCGTGGCGCTCCTGTCCTGCACCGGGATCTTCGTTTTCAGCCATCATCGTCGCTCGCGCCCGATCTTGATCCAGTGGTCTTGATTCAGCGGTCAAGACAAAGCCTTTTTTGCGTCCCGCACAACCCATGATTTAGCTAGCCGCCGCCTCGCCGGTCTATTTTGATAGCTGATCTTGGCACCGGCATACGGCATGGAAGCATCTGTATCGCCGTCTCGCTGATACCGCTGCGAATGAGGCATTTCCCATGTCCGAACCGTTCTTCGATCATCCCTATCTGAGCGGCCACCATGCGCCGGTTCGGTTTGAGGCTGATGCGCCCGACCTGATCGTTGAGGGCACTATTCCCGATGATCTCTCGGGCATTTTCTATCGCAACGGCCCGGAGCCGCTCTACCCTCCGCGCGAAGGCGATTACCACTGGTTCGATGGCGATGGCATGGTTTATGCCTTCGAGATTGCCGAGGGGCGCGTTTCGATGCGCAATCGCTGGGTCAAGACCGACAAATTCGTGATGGAAAAGGCGGCCGGAAAACGTCTATTCGGGATGTTCGGCAATCCGATGACGGCGGACCCGGTTACCGCTGGCAAGCGTTACAATACGGGCAACACCAATATTATCCTGCACGGGGGACAATTGCTGGCGCTGATGGAGGGCGCGCCGCCGGTGGCACTCGATCCGCGCAGCCTCGATACGATTGGCGAGGAGCATTACGGCGGTGTCGTCACCACGACATTTTCGGCCCACCCCAAGATCGATTATGCGACCGGCGAAATGTTCAACAACGGCTCATCGATCAACGGTGTGATGGGCGAAGCCGAAATGCGCTATGACATCATCACGGCCGAGGGAAAGATCCGCAAGACCGAGATCATCAAGATGCCGCATCTGAGCCTGATGCATACCTTTTTCCTGACCGAAAGCTGGGTCGTATTTCCGTTCATTCCGATCGACACGGATATTAAGCGCTTTGCAGCCGGGGGACCGATGACTGCCTGGGTCAATAATCGCCCGACCAAGATCGCGGTCATGCCGCGCGAAGGCTCGGAGGCAGATATCAAGTGGTTCGAATACGAGCCGCGCCACATGTTCCATGAACTCAATGTCTGGGAGGAAGACGGCAAGATCATCGCTGATGTGGCGGCTGCCAACGGCACTGCCCTGTTTCCGGATGAGACAGGTGCCCGGCGCTCGCATGGCGAAACCTCGCAAAGCCTGCGGCGCTGGACGATCGATCCGAATGGCAACACCGGTTGGATGAAAGAGGAAACGCTCAGCGATCGCGACATTCAGTTTCCGCGGCCCGATGACCGGATGATGAGCCGCAAGACCCGGCAGAGCTTTGCCAATATCAACCTCAAGTCGCGCGATGGCCGGGTTGAGGGGATGGACGCAGTACTGCGGTTCGATACGGTGACCGGTCAGGAGGACATCTGGCATTTCGGCGCCGGTGCTGCGGCTGGCGAACTGGTCTTCGCCCCCCGCGTCGGCGGAACCAAGGAAGCTGATGGCTATGCGATGACACTGGTCCATCCGGCCAACAGCGCGACCACTGAACTCGCCATTTTTGCGGCGGATGACATCGCCGCCGGACCAATAGCCCGGGTGCTCATACCGTTCCGCGTCCCCAGCGGCTTCCACTGCAACTACTACTCATCCGACAGCCCACTCTACCGCCAAGCCATACCCAATCAGGAGATCGCCGCGTGACCAAGACCCGCCAATGGCTGTTGAACGGACACCCAAGAGGCCGCCCGATTACTGATGATGACCTGAAGCTGGTGACGGTCGACCTGCCTGAACCCGGTCCGGGCGAGATGCTGCTCAAGACGCATTATCTGGGGTTTGATCCGGCCCAAAAGGGCTGGATGGAGAACATCGCCGATTATGTCGCCCCGATGGCGATTGGCGATGTGATGCGTGGATCCGGGATAACCGAGGTCATTGAAAGCAATGGCGGGAGATACCCGGTCGGCGCGCTGCTGGCAGGCTCTACCGGATGGAGTGAGTATGTCATTCACAATGGCGCAGACCTGCACCGGGCTGAGTCAGCCCTTTCGCCCACCGCGATGCTCTCGATCTTGGGCACGACCGGTGTCACTGCCTATTGCGGCCTGTTCAAGGTGGGCGAACCGGTTGCAGGTGATGTGGTGGTGGTTTCAGGAGCAGCCGGGGCCACCGGTTCAATCGTTGGCCAGCTTGCCAAGATCGCCGGATGCACCGTGATCGGGATTGCGGGCGGCCCGGAAAAATGCGCATGGCTGGTCGAAGAGGCGGGCTACGATCATGCGATTGATTACAAGGCCGGGCCAATTCGCGAGCAGCTCAAGCAACTCGCGCCCGATGGGATCAATGTCATCTTTGACAATGTCGGCGGCAAGATCCTGAACGACATGCTGGGCCGGATCGCGACTGGCGCCCGGGTAGTCATTTGCGGCGGGATAAGCCGCTATGAAAGCGGCACCTTGCCGGCGGGGCCTGAGAATTACTTCAATCTGGTGTTCCGCCGCGCACGGATGCAGGGCTTTATCGTGCTCGACTGGATCACTGAGTTTCCTGATATCCGCAAGCGACTGGTCAAGTGGGTCGAGGAAGGCAAGCTGGCTTATCGGGAAGATATCCAGCACGGATTCGAGAACGCGCCTGCAACCTTGCAGCGCCTGTTTGTGGGCGCCAACAAGGGCAAGCAGTTGTTGATGCTTTAGCTGGCTTTTTGTGCCGCCATGGCTGCTCCGATTGCGGCGCCGATTTCCTCGGGCCGCGGATTCCGGCGCAGCGTCAGTCCGCCGTTGATCTGCAGATTCTGGCCGGTAACAAAAGTTGCGTCATCGGCCAGCCACAGCACGGCATGGGCAATATCCTCTGACGTTCCGACCCGGCCCAGCGGATATTCCTTGATGAAGGCGTTGGCGAGGCCCGGCACCGCGAAAGAAGCGCTGGTCATCGGGGTGTCGGTGAAGCCGGGTGAAACGGTGTTGGCACGGATACCCTGCGGGCCATATTGATTGGCGACGCAGCGGATCAGCGCCTCTGCTCCGGATTTGGTGCCGATATAGGCGGCATGATCGTCAATGATGCATTGCGTGGTGGCAGACGAGATCTGCATCAACGAGCCGCCCTGGGGCATCGCCCTGACAAAGGCGCTGAGGAAGTAATGCACCCCCTTGAACTGCAGCGCGATGATCTGCTCAAGCTCTTCCTCGGTGATTTCGTGGAGCGATTTGAGCAAGCCCCAACCGGTCGCGTTGACACTGATATCGATTTTGCCATGCCGCCGGACCACCTCGCTCGCCAGCGCCTCGACATCGGCCTTTTTGGCGATATCGCACAGCATCCAGTCGCCGGAAATCTCGCTCGCCAGCGCCTTGAGCGGCGCTTCCTGGCGGCCTGTGACAATTACCTTGGCGCCTGCTGCGGCCAGCTTGCGGGCGATCGCCTGGCCCATATTGTCCTGGCCGCCAGCGCCCAGCACCACGGCGACCTTGCCGGTCAAATCGGTCATGATCCTTACCCCTTGGCCGTCAGGAATGTTGCACTCGCAACGCCATCCGGGCCGTAGACCGGCTCTGACAGATCGCAGCGGTATTTGCGGGTTTCAGCGCCTAGGATCGAGAAGTTGGCGAGGTGCCCAGCCATGCCCTGATAGGCTTCGCTGGTCAGATGGGCCTCAAGATCTTCGCCGCTATCCCATTCCTCAAAAACATGCACCCGGCCCGGATAGTGAGGATCGGCCGTCCAGGCGTAGTGACGGCAACCCTTTTCGGCGAGCGCCATATCGATCCAGCCCTTGGCCTCGACCAGCGCGGCCTCGCGCTTCTCGGGCGGGAATTCGAGCTCGCCGGAAATCAGTACCTTCATGTCACTATCCCTTCAGCATCGCGTAGATGCGTTCCTGGTAAAACCACCGGCCATCGCTCTTCACGTAGATATCGTCGTATCGGCCAACCGGGCGGCGAATGTCGCCATCAACGGTTTCGAGGACTTCATGGGTGAAGACCCGGCCGGTTGCTTGATCGCCCTCAATCTCGATCGCAGCGGTTTGCGCAAAGAATGCGACAAAGGCGAAGCCAGCCATTGCGCCATTCCACATACCCACGATCGTATCGCGACCTTCAACGGTTGTGCCCATCAAATGCCAGCGGCCATCAATCGCCCAATTGGCGCCCCAATCACTGGCATCCCGGCGGAATACCGCATCGGCATAACTGTCATGCAGGTTGCGAATCGCCAGTTGGTCCTCGATTGGTCCTGAAAAGGCCATAGATTCTCTCCTATTTTGCTCGTTCCTAACCCGCTCCTGGTCCGCCGCCCACTATCAAAATGCGTGATCGGAATGCCCGCAATCCCATCTCTTTTGGGGATACAAAGCGTGACGCCGATCCGGCATAGAGACTGCTCATGGAAAAGGGAGAAACGCGATGGATCTGGGTCTAAGTGGCAAGAAGGTCATTATGAACGGCGGCTCGCACGGCATTGGCCTGGAGACGCTCAAGTTGTTTGCGGCAGAAGGCTGCGATGTCGCGTTTTTCTCGCGCGATGAGGCCCGGGTCAAAGCAGCAGCTGCTGAAATCGGCGAAGCCGGCCACAAGGTGCAGGCCGATGTGCTGGACATGACCGACAACGCCGAGGGCTATGTTGCATGGCTGAACAAGGCAGTCGCAGCGCTGGGTGGCTGCGATATATTCATTCATACCGCCAGCTCATCGGGGCAGGGCGCGACGCAGGATTGGCAGCGCGGCCTTGATCTGGACATTCTGGGCGGGGTCCGTGCGGTTGAAGTGCTGACCCCCGAGCTTGCGAAATCGGGTTCTGGCGCGATTATCCTGATGTCTTCAACTGCCGCGGTCGAGACGTTTTTCAGCCCCCAGGCGTTCAATGCCCTCAAGGCTGCGCTTATTACTTATGGTTCGCAGCTTTCGCAGGCGCTTGCAGGCAAGGGGATCCGGGTCAACACCGTTTCTCCCGGGCCGATCGAATACAAGACCGGCAATTGGGACGCGATCAAGGGCGGGATGCCTGATTTCTACAACGCGACCGTCGCGCAGATGCCGATGGGCCGTCTGGGCGCCCCGGACGAAGTTGCCCGCTCGGTCGTTTTTCTGGCCAGCCCCGCATCAAGCTACACAACGGGCGCCAACCTGATCATCGATGGCGGATACACCAAGCGCGTCCAGTTCTGATCGCGGTTTCGAACGAATGGAGGCGCTGGTTTTGAGCGCCTCCCAAACCATGCCGACCGAGGATGCCAATGACGATTGACCGAGAGAAACTGCTCGATATCTACACCCGGACGATGCGTTGCGCGCGTTCGGACGAGCGGATCCGCTCGATGCTGATGGGCGGCAAGCTGACGGTGCTCTATTATACCTATCGCGGTCAGGAACTGGTCAGCGCGGCGATGATGGCGGCGCTGAAGCCGAGTGATTATCTGGTGACGACCTATCGCGGGCAGCATGACCAGATTGCCAAAGGCGTGCCGCTCGATCTGCTTTACGCAGAGATCGCCGGCAAGGTGACGGGCACTTGCAAGGGCAAGGGCGGCTCGATGCATATTACCCACCCGGAAACCGGCGTAATGGTGACGACCGGCGTGGTCGGATCGGGTCTGCCGATTGCCAATGGCCTGGCAATGGCGTCGCAAAACCGCGGCGACGGGCGCGTCACGGTTACGTGTTTTGGGGACGGGGCGACCAATATCGGCGCCTTCCATGAGGCAATGAATATGGCGCAGCTGTATAAGCTGCCGGTGATCTTCTTCTGCCAAAACAACCGGTACGGCGAACATACCGCCTTTGCCGATCACACCAGGGTGGACAGCGTTGTAACCCGCGCGGCCGCCTATGGGATGAAGGGTGTGAAGGTCGACGGCAACGATGCCGAGGCGATGTACACCGCCGCCAGGAAAGCAGTCGACCGGGCCCGCGCGGGCGAGGGTCCGACCTTGATCGAGGCGATGTGCTACCGGATGATGGGGCACTTCTTCGGGGCGGATTTCTCCTACATGCCCAAGGAGCATCTGGCCGAGATGGCGGCGGAAGATCCGCTGCCGCGCCTGCGCAAGCTGATGCTCGACTATCAATTCACCGAAGCCGAGCTTGACGCGATTGTGGCGCAGATCGATGCCGAGGTGGACGCTGCGGAGAAGTTCGCCACCGACAGCGCTTTTCCCGGGCCAGAAGAACTTCGCCGCGATGTGTTTGAAGCAGAGATCGCAGCATGAGCGCCAAGATCACGATGGTCGCCGCGCTCAACCGGGCGCTTGATGAGGCAATGGCGGAAGACGAAGGCGTCATCCTGCTCGGTGAAGATGTCGCGGCCAAGCAAGGCGGCGGGGTGTTCAAGGTTTCGGCCGGGCTAACCGAGAAATATGGCGAGCGCCGGGTTCGCTCGACGCCCATTTCCGAACAGGCCATCGTCGGCGCCTGCGTCGGCGCGGCGCTGGCCGGGATGCGGCCGGTTGCTGAAATCATGCTGATGAATTTCCTCACCGTCGCGATGGATCAGATCGTCAACCATGCGGCCAAGCTGCGCTTCATGTCTGGCGGCCAGACCAATGTGCCGCTGGTGATCCGCACCACTACGGGAGTCGGCGTCGGATTTGGGGGTCAGCATTCCGATATGCTCGAGGCATGGTTCGCGCATGTTCCGGGTTTGACGATCGTCACTCCGTCCAACCCTGCCGATGCGCAAGGGCTGATGCGCGCAGCGATCGCCTGCAATGATCCGGTGATCTTTATCGAGAATATCCTGTGCTACGGCCTGACGGGCGATGCGCCGCCGGCGGGCCACCGCGTGCCGCTGGGCAAGGCTGCGATTGCGCGCGCAGGCAGCGACTGCACCATCATTACTTATGGCCGCACGGTGCTTGATGCGCTTGAGGTGGCGGGGCAACTGGCGGAAGAGGGCATCTCGGTCGAAGTGATCGATCTGCGCACCATCGCGCCTTATGATGAGGAAACCGTCACGGCCTCGGTTCGCAAGACCGGCCGGGCCATTGTGCTGCATGAGGCGGTCAAGGCCTATGGCACTGGCGCGGAAATCGCCGCGCGGCTAAATGAAAAGCTGTTTGGCCAGCTCAAGGCTCCGGTGCAGCGAATTGGCGGCGCATTTTCAGCTGTGCCGATGGCCAATGTGCTCGAGCAGGCCTGGATCCCCGGCAAGGACGCAATCAAGGATGCCGTGCGGACGACGCTCAACTGGAAGAAGTAACCATGGCGAGCGAGATCCGGATCCCGAAAATCGGCATGTCCGCAACCGAAATGACCCTCAACGAATGGATGTTCGCCGACGGCGATGCAGTTGCCGCGGGCGACGTCATCTATACGGTTGAAACCGACAAGACGACATCCGAGATTGAGGCCCAGGCAAGTGGAACCTTGCGTGTCTTGGTCTCCGAAGGTGAAGTCTATGCGGTTGGAACGCTGGTTGGAATGATCGAATGACCGGTCCTACAGGCTTTGCCCATCATCAATCGTGAAGCCCGTCCCGGTCACGAACTTCGAGGCGTCTGACGACAGGTACAACAAGGTCGGATCGAGCGCGTCGATATCGATAACCCGTTTGCGCGGGAAACGCATCACCTGACTCTTGCCACCATCGGTTTCGAACCATTCGCCATTGATCTCGGTCACGATGTAGCCGGGCAGAACGCTGTTCACATTGATACCCTGGCGTGCCCATTCGCGGGCGAGCACCTTGCCCATTTGCAGCACTGCCGCCTTTGAAGCGGAATAGATTGCCAGGCCCGGCTCGACCGTCTCGGCAGTGATTGATGAAATAATCACGATCCGGCCGTGCTGCCGCTCGCGGCTGCCGGCTGCCATCATCCGCTTGGCGCCTTCTTGCACGGTGAGGAATACCCCGCGCAGATTAACCGCCATGAGTTGTTCGAACTCGTCGACGCTATGTTCAAGGAACGGCGTTTCGCTGCCCATTCCGGCATTGGCGATCACACTGTCGACCGGGCCGAACGCGGCTTCGGCGGCGTTAAAGGCGGCGACGGTCGAGGCTTTGTCGGCGACATCCATAGCGACCGCAATCGCCTCTCCGCCCTTGGCTTTGATCGCGGTGACGAGCGTATCCAGCCGGCCGGTCCGCCGCGCGCCGAGCACCAGCTTGGCCCCGGCCGCTGCCGCAACTTCTGCAAAATGCGCGCCGATCCCCGACGATGCCCCGGTGATCAGCAGCGTCCGGCCCTTCAAACTCAATTGCATTGGTTACGCCTTCATTTTTGGGAGCTCGCCGCTCAGATATTTGTCGAGCGTGTGCTGGAACTGGCGGATGCGGCTTTCCTGATAGTGGCCCAGTTCCAGCTGCTTGTTCCGCGAGGACTTCATCCCTTGCTGCACATAGGGCAAATTGTCCATGTCCTGATCGAATACACCCGCAAGCGCTTCACCGATGATGTGCGAGGCAAATGTGAAGGGCTGATCATCGGGAATCAGGAACATTTCAGCACCGCGCGCGGGCTTTTCCCCCTTGGGGGCTCGCATCAGGATGCGGACTTCCATCAGGCAGTGATCGGCATCGCCCCAGGGCCGCCACCGGTAAACGATATTGGGCACAAACCCGCCCCAGGGCGAGAAGTTTGGAAAGATGTTGTAGGTGAAGTTGTCGAGCATCTCGCTGTCGCACACCCCGGAATAATCATGGCCATTCATCGCGGTGAATGCCTCACGATTGGCTTCGGCCAGAACCTTCCGCGCCAGCAGCGGATCATCGGCTGAAAAGCCCCTGAGGTCGTCGCGGTCGGTAGCATTGCGCCGCCCGCGCGAGTCCCCGCCAAGGAACTCCGCCAGCTTGTCGATCACATAGAATTGATCCTTGCCCTTGAGGTGCGGCGACAAGGTTCCGTTGGGAGTGATCGCCCGGTTCATATGATCGCCGTAGAGATCATAGCGGGTGTTTTCGTCGGCGGTGAACGGCAGGATTTGCGGATGGGTAATGATCGTGTGCCACGCCTCCATGAAAGCCTCCGCGACCACTTTCCAGTTGGCCGGAACCACCCGGGCGACCCAGCCGGCGGTCGTGCATTCGTCCAGCCGCCAGTTTTCGTAGTGCTCGACCCCGGGGCCGATCCAGTCGGTGAATGAGGGCAGATCATGATTTTCGGTGATCATGATGAAGCCCTGCCAGCGCTCGACCCGCAATTCGGGCAAGTTCATGTCCTTGCCCTCGAGATGTTTGAAGTCCCACTGGTTCGGGATTTCCTTCAGGCAACCGTTGTTGCTCCAGGTGAAGCCGTGGAACGGGCAACGCAGATTGATCGATTTGCCGCTTTCCAGCTTGAGCTTGCGGCCCCGGTGGAGGCAGACATTGTAGAAGGCGCGGATGCTGTCATCTGCCTGCCGGATCAACAGGAAGGATTTGTCGCCAATCTCATAGACAACCGTGTCGCCAGCGTCCGGCATATCCTCTTCGCGCGCGGCAAACTGCCAGACATTGGGCCACATCTGCTGATCTTCGCGGGCCTTGAAGTCGGCACTGACATAGCGCTCGGTCGAGAGCGGCTTGTCACCCAGTTCCTGATTTGATTCCTGAATCAGATAATCAGGCACCCGGCGGGTATCTGCTGCCAGCATGTCGGTGTAGCTAATGCCCGGATAACGGTCGGGGCGATCAATCTGGGGGTCGATATCGGCCATCTTCAATCCCTAATTCAACGGCATGCCGATAAGCTCGGCAATATGCTGGTGGACCGCTTGCACGGCATTTTCGTTCGATCCGATCACCACATGATAATCATCAGGGGCGGTCAGCAAATTGGCATAGCCGTGGGATGCGACTCGGTAGTCCTCGGTCTGGACCACCTGGGCAGTCGCATCATAGGCCATTTCGCACATCGCCCGATATTCGTCGGAGCCAACCCCGAACGGCGCGTAGACGGCAAACTGGCAGCGCGTCTTGCCAACCCCGTCCGGGAACAGCCGGAACACCTGGGTAAAGAAGCTGTCGATGCCCACCGAGCCAAAGAACACGACGGTATTGGGGAAAATAAAATGCACCCCGCCATATTCGGTCTCGGGCCATTCGCTCTCCGGCTTGCCGACCAGATCGCCAACGCCAAAGTCGGGAAATCCAACCCGGTGGTGCCGTCCATAGCGGTCCACCGCAGAGATATCGCTGTAGTTGGTCTGGCCGATCGTCGAGGCGTGGAGCGTGGCGAAATGATAGCCTTCGGCATAGGTATCGAGCGCGAACTTCCAGTTCGAATCGGCGGTCATGATCCCTTTCTTGACCGGCTCGGCGCGGTGGAGTTCAAGCGCAGCCAGCACATCGGCGAAGTCACCAATATGGGCCGCTGCATCAATTGGATCGCCGCCGCCGGGGCGGACGAAGATCAGGCCGAGATATTCAGCGCAAGGCCGCTCGATCAGATTGCGCGCGCCAATCTCGCAAGCCTCAAAGCTGGCCTTGGATGGCTGCCCGACCAGTTTTCCGGTTGGATCGAAGGTCCAGCCATGGAACGGACAGGTCACCCGTGCGCGGTGATCCGAAAAGGGTTCGCTTTCCTCAACCAGCTTGGCGCCGCGGTGGGTGCACATGTTGAGGAACGCGCGTGCCACGCCATCCTTGCCGCGGGTTACGATAATCGAGGGTCCGGCGGCATCGAACACGAATAGGTCGCCGGGGTTCGGAATGTCTCCGGACAGGCCGGCAACAATCGGCTGGCCAAGGAACAGCTGTGTTCGCTCCGCTTCAAACCGCGCCGGATCGATATAGACCCCCTTGTGCAAGGGCAGCGGCCCTTCGGCCCGCTCGGTATCGCGCCGTTCGACCAGCGGGATCATCCGTTTCAGCCCCGCATGCGCCATTTTGCGCCGCTTGGCCTGCCAATCTCTGCTAATCTGGGGATCACTTTCGCTCATGGCCTCTCAAAACTCCCAGTGTCGCTCTGACCTTCATCATGCCACCAATCCGGCTGGCCGCAAGCTGGTCCATTCGATAGGATGGCCGCGCCCTGCAAGGAGGCAAGGAATGAGCATCAAGGATATCGGGCCGGTTATGCAGATAGCCTTTGTGCCCGCCGATTTCGACGCTGCGCTGGCATACTGGACCCAGATCATGGGCGTTGGGCCGTTCTATCTGATCCAGAACATCGAGCTTGGCGACATGCGCTATCTGGGCGAGCCGACCGGCTGCATATTCTCGCTCGCGCTGGCCTACTGGGGCGATATGCAGATCGAGCTGATCCGCCCTGAAAACGATGCGCCGGGGATTTACCGGGGCAAGTATGGCGTCAGCGGTGATGTGCTGCATCACACCTGCATTCTTACCGATGATCTGGCGCAGGCCCGCAAGACTGCCGAGGCAGCGGGAGCCAAGGTTCTGGTCGAGGGCACGGTGGGCGACGATGGCGGGGTCATCTATGTCGACACCGGCGGCGGCGCGGGCAGCATTGTCGAAATCCTGCAGCCTGCCAGTGGCAGCGACAGCCTGTTTGCGATGATCAAGGCGGCTTCAGTCGGTTGGGATGGCAGCGACCCGGTTCGCAAATTGGGTTAGGGTCCAGCCTAAGAAGCCGCCCCCAGAAAGCCGAGCTGCCCGGCCTTGAAAACCGCCTGGCTGCGATTGACCGCGTTGAGCTTTTCGGCGGCGCGCTGGACATGATAACGGACCGTCGCGTGGCTAAGCGTGAGGATCGTGCCAATCTCGTTGTCGGTCTTCCCGATCGCGGCCCAGCGCAGGCACTCAACTTCGCGTTTCGACAGCGAGCAATTGCTGGGGATCCATTGATGGGTCCGCATCGCCGCCACATAGCCTGCCACAAACCGCCGCACCAGCGCGCCGAGGCTTTCTGCGTATCTGGCGTAAAGCTCGCTCAGATCGCTTAGCGTCAGATCCTTGTAGGTCAGGCTGACCGCGCCAATCTGGCCGAAGGACAAATGAACCGGGATCACGATGATCGCGCGCCCGGCAACGACCCGCTTGAAATCCTTGAGCGTGATCCCCTCCAGATATTTGTTCCGCCAGATCGTGTGAAAACCCTCTTCATTGCACCAGAAGGGTTCGCTCTCATAGCGGCAGGCCCTGGGCAGGAACGACTTGAGCGCCAGCCGCGAATCTTCCCACCAGCGCTCGCCATCGGCGACCCAGCCGAAAACCTCGGCGTTCAAGATCGCGCCATCGGCATCGATCATTTGCTCTTTTGAGGCAATATCGACCGCAACAGCGATCCGGAACCCGCAGGCATGGGCCGCATCGTTCAACGCAACTGCTGCAGCCCTAATGTCATCGACACTTCGAATTGTGACGCTTTCCAGCGTCTCTCTATCCAGCCGCCAATCATCCAGTGAAGACGAACTTACGTTCATCCCGGTCCTTTCCCGCAATGGCGATCTTTGAGGCAAATTCACGCTCTCTCCATCCACCCCTATCAATTTGTATATATGGTATGGATACCCGTGCTGACTATAGCATAAGCCCGAAACGGCAAGCAATGTCGACGGGCGAAGTTCGCTAACATCGCCGCGTCGATCACCAAATCGGGACAGGACGTGCTGGTCGATATTGTTGGCCAGATAACAGGCCAGATTACAGGAGAGTGATTGTGCAACTCAGCCGTGACCAGTTGTTGCGCGCCTACCGCCAGATGGCGGTGATCCGGGCGTTCGAGGAACGACTCCACAAGGAGATCATGACCGGGGAAATCGCCGGCTTCACGCATCTTTATTGCGGGCAAGAGGCGGCAGCGGTCGGTGTCTGCGAGCATCTGGCCAATGATGATTTCATCGTCTCGACCCATCGCGGTCACGGTCATTGCATCGCCAAGGGCTGCGATGTGAAAGGCATGATGCTGGAAATCTATGGCCGCGCGGACGGTCTGTGCAAAGGCAAGGCTGGATCGATGCATATCGCCGACCTTTCGGTTGGGATGCTGGGCGCGAACGGCATCGTCGGGGCCGGGGCCCCGCAGGCGGTCGGAGCGGCGCTGGCTGCCAAGATGGACGGCAAGGGCAAGGTTGCAATTGCCTTTTCGGGCGACGGCGCCTGCAATCAGGGCACCACATTCGAAGCGATGAACATGGCCGTGGTCACCAAGGCACCGTGCATCTTCGTGTACGAAAACAACCATTATTCCGAACATACCGGCTTTGACTATGCTGTCGGCACCAACCGCGACATCGCCAGCCGCGCTGAAGCCTTCGGGATGAAGGTGTGGCGCGCCAATGGCAGCGATTTCTTCGATACTTATGAGGCCATGCGCGAGGTGCTGGAATACGTGCGCGCCGGCAATGGGCCCGCGTCTATCGAACTCGATACCGAGCGTTTCTATGGTCACTTCGAAGGCGATCCGCAGCGGTATCGGGGCCCAGGCGAGCTGGAACGTATCCGCGAAGAGCGCGATTGCCTGAAAGCGTTTCGCGAGAAAGTGACGGCGGCGGGGCTGCTTTCGGACGTTGATCTGGACACGATCGACGCTGAGACGCTGGCGCTGATCGAAGAGGCAACGAGCGAGGCGCGCGCGGCACCGGTGCCAGATGTCTCGACGCTGCTCACCGACGTTTACGTCTCATACTAGAAGGAACGCGGAACATGACTGAGATGACCATCCGCGATGCGATCAATTTGACGATCCATGAAGAAATGGAACGTAACCCGGACGTTCTCGTGCTCGGCGAAGATATCGTCGGCGGCCATGGCACGGCAGGCGGCCCCGAGGCGATCGGCGGTATCTGGGGTGCGACGACCGGGCTGTATGCCAAGTTCGGCGCAAATCGGGTGATCGACACGCCGATTTCCGAAAGCGCGATTATCGGCGCGGCGGCTGGCCTGGCTCTGGCCGGCAAACGCCCGATTGCCGAGCTTATGTTCGCTGATTTCGTCGGCGTTAGCCTTGATCAGCTGTGGAACCAGATGGCCAAATTCCGCTACATGTTTGGCGGCAAGACCACTTGCCCGGCAGTTGTCCGGATGATCTATGGCGCAGGGATGAGCGCGGCGGCTCAGCATAGCCAATCGGTCTACGCGATGATGACCTCGATCCCGGGGCTCAAGGTGGTTTTGCCGACCACTCCGGCCGATGCCAAAGGCCTGCTGACCGAGGCACTGCGCGGTGATGATCCGGTGATGTTTTTCGAACACAAGGCACTGTTCGGCGTTAAGGGCGAGGTTCCTGATGGCGATTACCGGGTCCCCTTCGGCCAGGCCCGGATGGTGCGGGAAGGCGGGGATGTCACCATTGTCACCTGCGGTCTGATGGTCAGCTTCTCGGAAAAAGCAGCGGACAAGCTCGCCGCGGATGGGATAGGCTGCGATGTCATTGATCTGCGTACAACCAGTCCGCTCGACGAGGAAGCAATCCTCGATTCGGTTGAAACGACCGGACGCCTGGTGATTGTCGATGAAAGCACTCCGCGTTGCAGCCTGGCATCGGATATTGCCGGCATTGTCGCATCCAAAGCATTCAGTTCGCTCAAGGCTCCGATCGAAATGGTAACCGCGCCGCACAGTCCGATCCCGTTTGCGCCGGGACTGGAGAAGGCCTGGCTGCCATCACCCACCTCGATCGAAGCTGCGGTTCGCCGCACGCTCGCTTTTCGCTAGGGGCTGAAAAATGGCCAATCTCAAGGCGTTTACCATGCCCAAATGGGGCATCGAGATGAGCGAAGGCACCGTTGCCGAATGGATGGTTGCCGAAGGCGAACCATTCGTGCGCGGCGCGACACTGGCGCTGATCGAAACCGACAAGATCACGAATGAAGTCGAAGCAGAAGAGGCGGGGTGCTTCGTCAGGCTGGCCGGACAAGCGGGCGAAACCTATCCGGTCGGCGCATTGCTGGCCGTGCTGGGCGAGCCGGGTGCCGATGCGGGTGAAGTTGATGCCTTCGTGCAGAACTTCCAGGGGGCCGACGCTTCCTTCGCCACGGCAAGTGAACCGGCGCCGGAAACGAAACCTGCCGCAGCCGCACCTCCACCCGCGTCCGTTCCCGACAGCAAGCTGATCAGCCCGGCCGCACATGCCGCCGCGCGGGCGGCTGGCATCGATACTGCGAAGATTGTCGGAACAGCGCGGGGCGGGCGGATTTCGGCGCAGGACGTGCATCAGGCGATGCGCTCCGAAACGGCTCCGTCGCTCAAGGGACCTTTTGACCTGACCACTCCGTCCGCAGCATTTGCCTCCCCGATGGCGCGGCGGCTGGCGGCCCGGCACGGCGTCGATCTAGCGGGCCTGACGGGAACCGGGCCGCGCGGACGCATTTCCAAGGCCGATGTGCTGGGTGCTGCTGGGGTTTCGGCACCGGCACCTGATGCTGGTCCCGTCACCATCATCCCGATGTCCAAGATGCGCAAGGCGATTGCCCGCCGGCTGAGCGAGTCCAAAAGCACAATCCCGCATTTCTACGTCCGCCGCCGGGTTCGGGCGGACCGTCTGCTGGCGCTCCGGGCGACGGCCAACCCCAAACCCAGCATCAACGATTATCTGATCCGGGCTTGCGGACTGGCGCTGGGACAGGTGCCCGCGCTCAACATCCAGGTCCATGGTGACGAGATTCACCGCTTCGGATCAGCCGATATCGGAGTTGCCGTTGCAACCGATGGCGGGTTGATCACGCCAATTGTGACCGGGGCTGGGCACAGGAGCGCCGCCGAAATAGGCAGCGTGATGGCCGATCTGGCGGCGCGCGGACGGGCCGGAAAGCTCAAGCAGGACGAGATCGAAGGCGGCAGCTTTGGCCTGTCCAATCTGGGCATGTTCGGGGTCGAGCAGTTTGATGCGATCATCAATCCGCCGCAGGGAGCGATTCTCGCAGTTGGCAATGCCCGGCCCGAACCGATCGACGATGATGGCGCTATCCGGATTGTTCCGGTGCTGCATCTGTCGCTGAGCTGCAATCACCGGGCGATCGACGGGGCCGACGCGGGCCGTTTCATGGCCGCGCTTGCCGAACTGATCGAGCATCCCGAGCGGCTCTAACGCGGAACCGTTGGTCCCGAAACAATGCTAGCGCCGTCATCGATTGCGTGGCTCTGGCCGTTGATGAAGCGGCTGTCGTCCGAGGCGAGGAACAGCACGAGGTGGGCGACATCTTCCGCGGTTCCCAGGCGGTTGACGGCCGTCGAACTGTCCTGCGGCGGAGCTTCCCCGCCGAGTCTCGCCAGCTTTTCCGGCAGGCTCTGCACCATCGGGGTGTCGATTCCCGAAGGGAGGATTGAATTGCAGCGGACCGGGGTTCCGGTCCGGAGGCAATGCACTGCCGTTGCCCGCGTATAAGCATCGATCGCGCCCTTGGCAGCGCAATAGGCGGCAAAGAAAGATTCTCCGCGGATCGCGGCTATCGACGCCATATTGACGATCGATCCGCCGCCGCCCGCCCGCATCGCCGGGATCGCATGTTTGGTTCCGAAAACCACACCGTCGAGGCTGACCGAGAGGATCCGGCGGTAATCCGCCTCAACAATGGTTTCGGGATCGCCGAATTCGACCACGCCGGCATTGTTGACCAATATGTCGAGCCGGCCGTGGCGTGCGACAACGCCCTCGATCAGGGCGCGCCACTCAGCCTCATTGCGCACATCGAGATGGCGATATTCGGCGCCTCTGCCAATCTCGGCCGCCAAAGCGCTACCGGCAACGTCATCGACATCGGCCAGCAGCACTGTCGCACCTTCGGCCGCCAGCAGCCGCGCGTCTGCGGCGCCCAACCCCTTGGCGGCGCCGGTTATGATCGCAATCTTGCCCTGCACTTTGCCCATTGTCAGAGTTCCACCACAACTTTGCCGATATTCTCGCCGGTAAACAGCCGGGTATAGGCGGTGATTGTATTTTCAAGGCCGGTGCTGACATCGAACGGCAGCTTCAATTGGCCTGCCCCTGCCCAGCGGCGGATAATCGGGTTGAGATCGGGCTCGCGCCGGTAGAAATCGGGCGAGAAGAACCCCTCGATCTTGAGCCGTTTCATCAAGACCTGATCGAACCGGTAGGGTCCCGGCACCGGGCCGGTCGCGATATAATTGGTAATCAGGCCGCACACAGCAACGCGCCCATAAAGCGCCATATTGGGCAGAACCGCATCAAGGATCGGCCCGCCGACATTGTCAAAATAGGCATTCACCCCTTCCGGGCAAAGGCTGGCGAGTGCCGTTTCAACATTCTCGGTCTTGTAGTTGATCGCGCCATCGAACCCGTATTCCGACTGGATGAGCGCGCATTTCTGGTCCGATCCGGCAATCCCGATTACCCGGCAACCAGCGATTTTGGCGATCTGCCCGGCCATCAGCCCGGTGCATCCAGCGGCTGCCGACACGACGAATGTATCCCCGGCGCGAACCTCTCCGGTCTCGATCACACCGATGTAGGCGGTCCAGCCATTGGCCCCGATCAGGCCGACATAGTCCTTGAGATCCCGGTTCAAATCATCGAGTGTCGCGATATAGGCCTCGCCCGGGGTCACCACCGAGAAGTCCGACCAGCTGCCATAACAGCGAACCCGGTCACCAACCCGGTATTCGGAATGCCGCGAGCCAACCACTTCGCCCAGCACTGTTCCGATGATCCGCTCGCCCAGCCCAAGCGGCGGCGAATAGCTGTCTTCGCGATCGGTCAGCCACATCCGCGTGCCGGTATCCATCGACAGCACACGGTTGCGGACCATTACCTGTCCCTCAGCCAAGTCAGGCAGCGTCTCCTCGCTCAGTTCGAATGCCGAGGCGTAATCATTCCCGACCGGTCGCCGCGCCAGAACCCAAAGGCGGTTGATTGTCATTGGCGAGGCTCCTTAGCAGTCTGTCGCAGATTGCGTGATAGACAGCGGCAGGAGTGGGTCACCTGAACTAATTGCTAGGATTGGTGAATCGGCCGCCGCTGGCCGCGAGCCGCGCCAGCAACGGGGCCACCGGCAGGTTGTGCCGTTCGAGGCCGGCGACGATCTTGTCCAGACCGGTATGATCTGCCCAGTACATCGGGCCGCCGGTCCAGGCCGGCCAACCATAGCCGTTGAGCCAGACCAGATCGAGGTCCGAGGCGCGCTGGGAAATCCCTTCTTCAAGGATCAGCGCACCCTCGCTGATCATCGGATAGAGCAGGCGCTGGTGGATTTCATCGCGCGAGACCGCGCGCTGCGCTGTACCCTGCCGCCGCGCGAAATCTGCGATGATCGCCTGAACTTGCGCCGAGGGGCTGCGCTTGCGGTCCTCATTGTAATCGTAAAACCCCTTGCCGGTCTTCTGGCCCCACCGGCCGACCGCGCAGAGCGCCTCGCGCACCGTTTCGATGCGGGCCGGATCGCGGTGCCAGCCGATGTCGAGCCCGGCAAGATCGCCCATCTGGAACGGCCCCATCGGAAAGCCGAATTCCAGCAGAACCTCGTCGATATCGACATAGCTGGCGCCTTCCATCAGCAGAAGATTGGCCTGTTCCTGCCGCTTGGCGAGCATCCGGTTACCGATGAAGCCGTGGCACACGCCCGATACGACCGGGACTTTTCCGATCTTCCCGGCCAGCGCCATCACGGTCGCCAGCTCCTCCAGCCCGGTCCTGGCGCCGCGAACGACTTCGAGCAATTTCATGATGTTGGCCGGTGAGAAGAAGTGCATCCCCAGCACCGCTTCTGGGCGCGAGGTGGCCGCCGCAATCGCATCGACATCGAGGTAGCTGGTATTGCTGGCCAGGATTGCGCCAGGCTTGGCAATGGCGTCCAGCCGGCCGAACACGTCCTTCTTCACCTCCATCGTCTCATACACCGCCTCGATCACCAGATCGGCATCGGTGAGCGCGGAGAAATCCAGCGACGGGGTGAGCCGGGCCATTGCCGCCTCGGCGTCGCCCGCCTCGATCCGCCCGCGCTTCACGCTGGCGGCATAGTTCCTGCCGATCACTTCCACCCCCCGATCGAGCGCGGCCTGTTCCTGCTCGACGATCGTGACCGGGATGCCGGCGGTGAGGAAGTTCATCGCAATCCCGCCGCCCATTGTCCCGGCCCCGATCACGCCAACCCGATTGATGGGGCACAGCGCCGTATCAGCAGGCAAGTCATCGATCAGTGGTGACAGCGCGAGCGCTTGCTGGATGTGGTTCAATGCGCCGGGAAGGGGGTCGGACATGATGGTCTCCTCAGTGACATTTCAATTGGTGACGGAGCCTCAGTTCACTTGCCGGTCATAGCCCGCCCAATAGGGTTCGCGCAGCTGGCGGCGCAGGATCTTGCCCGATGCGTTGCGTGGTAATGCCTCGATCACATCGACGCTCTTGGGCACTTTGAAGCTGGCCAGCCGTTCGCGGGTCCAGGCTATCACACTGGCCGGGTCGATCGAGTGTCCGGGCTTTGCCACGCAGACCGCCTTCACAGCCTCGCCCCATTTCTCGTCCGGCACACCGATCACCGCCACTTCATGGACATCGGGATGACCATAGATCGCGCTTTCGACCTGCGCGGGATAGAC
This sequence comes from Novosphingobium sp., assembly GCA_031413595.1. Taxonomy (GTDB): domain Bacteria; phylum Pseudomonadota; class Alphaproteobacteria; order Sphingomonadales; family Sphingomonadaceae; genus Novosphingobium. The sequence goes on along the minus strand of JANOFJ010000056.1, from coordinate 14,432 downwards.
GTTCTCACCGCCGGTGATGATCATGTCCTTCATCCGGTCGTGGATGAATACATAGCCGTCCTCGTCAAGATATCCGGCGTCGCCGGTTGCGATCCAGCCATCGTCGCTCATGGTTGATCGGGTTGCCTCTGGCAGCTTCCAGTAGCTCATCATATTCGCGCTGGAGCGGGTGACGATCTCGCCAATCTCGCCCACGCCCAATAATTGGCCGTGTTCGCCCCGGATCTCGATTTCCACGCCGGCAACCGGCTTTCCGGCGGAGCGCATCCGCTCGTTGCCATCGGGCGAGTGGTCCTCGGGCGGGAGCACGCAGATCGTCCCGGTGGTTTCGGTCATGCCGTAGTTCTGGATGAATCCTGCGCCGAACATCTTGAGGCATTCGCGCAGCAGTTCAAGCGGGATCGGCGAGGCACCATAGGAGATGTATTTCAGCCTGCTGAAATCGGTTTTGGCGCAATCGGGGTGGTTCAGCAGCAGTTGCAGTGCAGCGGGAACGATAAAGAAGCGGGTAACGCCGCGGTTCTCGATCGCATCGAACACCCGGGTCGGCTCAAATTCCGCAAGAATCACGCCGGGAAGGCCCGATGCGAGGGCAACAATGCCAAGGCCTGTCCCGCCGATATGAGCGCAGGGCATGGCAACCAGCACCGCCTCGTCATCATCCCAGCTGGTGTGCGGCAGCGGATTGGCGATGCTTGCCTTGCGCAGTCCGAACAAATTGCGGTTGGAAAGCACCGCGCCCTTGGGGTTGCCGGTGGTTCCGGAGGTATAAAGCTGAAGCACCGCGTCGTCGGGACCCGCCGGGGCGAAGGCTGAGCGCGAGAGCCCTTTCATCCACTCACGCGCTTCGGCGGCGGTCATGCAATGCGCCACGTCTTTGCCCAGGGTGCCCCGGCAGGCTTCAAAGCCATCGCCCAGAAACAGCACTTTCGCATCGCTGTTGGCGATGATCCAGGCAGCTTCCGGCTCGGCCAGACGCCAGCCGACCGGGGTCATGACGATCCCGGCGCGGGCTGCACCGAAGAACAGGGTGAAGTAGGTCGCGCTGTTCTTGCCGAACCAGGCGATCCGGTCACCCTTGGCCAGCCCCATGGCAGTCAGCCCGCCCGCAATCCGGGCTGTCATATCGCCAAGCTCGCCATAATTGAGCGCGAAGTCATCGCCTTCCACCGCCAGCCGCTCGGGCCGGTCACTTGCCCAATACCGGATAAATTCGTCAAAGCTGAACAGGTCGGCGGTCTTTTGCGCAGTGGTAAGCGTTTCTGTCATTCCAGTCTCCCGGCAGCAGTGTGACGCCGCCGGAAAGGCTGGGCAAGCCCTAACCGCCTGCCATCAGCGAAGCATTGCCGCCCGCGGCCGTGGTGTCGATGCAGGTCACTCGCTCGGTCGCAAATCGCGCCACATAATGCGGACCGCCCGCCTTTGGCCCAGTGCCGGACAGACCCTCGCCGCCGAACGGCTGGCTTTCCACCACCGCGCCGATCTGGTTGCGGTTGACGTAGAAATTGCCGACGCGGGCCTTGGCCTGGACCAGCCGCCGGGTCGCGTCGATTCGGCTATGCAGCCCGAGCGTCAAGCCATAGCCGGTGGCGTTGATCGCTTCGACCACTGCCGCAAGGTCGCCTGCGGCAAAGCGCGCAACATGCAGCACCGGGCCGAAGTTTTCAGCGGCGAGGGCGGCGATCCCGTTAATCTCGATGATCGCCGGAGCAACAAAGCTGCCAAGCTTGGCGGTCTTGGGCAACTCGCGCTGCCAGACCGGGCACCCGGCCTTTTTCAGCCTGGCAATATGGCGATCGAGCGCGGTCTTGGCTGCTGCATCGATCACCGGACCGACATCGGTGGTGAGCAGTTCCGGATCGCCGATTTCCAGCGCCTCGAACCCGCCGCGGATCATCGCCAGCATCGCGTCCGCCACATCGTCCTGAAGGTATAGCACGCGCAGTGCCGAGCATCGCTGGCCCGCGCTCTGGAAGGCGGAGGCAAGCACATCGCGGGTGACCTGCTCGGGCAGGGCGGAGCTATCGACTATCATCGCATTCTGGCCGCCGGTCTCGGCGATCAGTGTGCCGATCGGGCCGTCGCGGCTGGCAAGGCTGCGGTTGATCGCATGGGCGGTTCCAGTCGATCCGGTGAAGGCAACCCCGGCAACGCGCGGGTCCGAGGTGAGCGCGGCGCCAATGCTGCCATCACCCAGCACCAGATGGAGGACATCGTCGGGGATCCCGGCCTCGTGACACAGCCGAACCGCCAGCGCGGCGATCAGCGGGGTCTGCTCGGCGGGCTTGGCCAGAACGGTGTTGCCTGCCGCCAGCGCAGCGGCGGCGGGACCGATGAAGATCGCCAGCGGGAAGTTCCACGGGCTGATGGTGACGAACACGCCTCGGCCCGCCAGACGCAGGCGGTTGCTTTCGCCGGTCGGGCCGGACAATTCGGTATCGCTGGAGAACAGCCGCCGCGCTTCGCCAGCGTAAAATCGCAGAAAATCGACCGCTTCGCGCAATTCTGAAACCGCATCGGCCAAAGTCTTGCCTGCCTCACGCTGGCACAATGACAGTATTTCGTCGCTATGGGCTTCAAAGGCATTGGCGGCGGCGTCGAGCAGCGCGCCCCGCGCTTTTCCGCCAATCGCATCCCATGCCGGCTGGGCCGCAGTCGCGCGATCCAGTGCGAAGGAGAGATCGGCAGCCGCCGCCTCGCGCACCGTGCCGACCAGTCTTGCATGATCATGGGGGCTACGAATTTCGCGGACCGGGCCTTTTTTGCTGGCCAGCGCGGTCGGCTCGGCGTCCCAGCGCAATGTCGCCAGATCGGTTAGGCGTGCCAGCAGCGGTTCGCGGACCAGCGGGTCGGCCAGATCCACCCCGGCGCTATTGATGCGGCTCCCGAAAATCTGCGCGGGCAGGGGGATCGCCGGATTGCGGCGCGGGGCGAGGGCGGCCAGTTCCGCCACCGGATCGCCGGCCAGATCACCCACCGGGACCTCGGCATCGGCCATCCGGTTGACGAACGAGCTGTTCGCGCCGTTCTCCAGCAGACGCCGGACCAGATAGGCGAGCAGTTCCTTGTGACCGCCGACCGGGGCATAAATCCGCACCGTGGTGCGGGCATTGCCAGCGACTTCCTCAAGCCGGGCAAGCTCGCCGTAAACATCTTCGCCCATGCCGTGGAGCCGCTGGAATTCGAACGGAATGTTTCCGGCAAGCACCTTGATTGCACCCACGGTGTAAGCGTTATGCGTCGCGAATGCGGGATAGACCGCATCGGGCGCGCCAAGCAGCCGGGCGGCGCAGGCAAGATAGGAGACATCGGTCGCGACTTTGCGGGTAAAGACCGGAAAATCGCCATATCCGCCGATCTGGCTGGCCTTGATCTCGCTGTCCCAATAGGCACCCTTGACCAGCCGGACCATGATCCGGCAATTGTGCCGCCGGGCCAGCCGGACGACCCAGTCAGTCAGCGGAAGGGCGCGCTTTTGATAGGCCTGAAGCGCGAGGCCAAAGCCTTGCCAACCGGTGCTGAACAGGGCTTGATCGGCCACCAGCGCTTCGATGATATCCATCGACAATTCCAGCCGCTCAGCCTCTTCGGCGTCAATCGTGAAGTGGATATCGGCATCGCGTGCGCGGGCCGCCAGATCCTTCAGGATCGGCAACAGCGCAGCCTTGGCGGCTGCCGCGTGGGCAAACTCATAGCGCGGGTAAAGCGCTGACAGTTTTACGGAAATTCCAGGCGATCGCACCACGCCCTGGCCTGCCTCGGTCGCAATCCGGTCCAGCGCCGAGGCGTAAGACTGGCGGTAGCGCTCCGCATCGGCAAAATTCATCGCCGCTTCGCCCAGCATATCAAAGCTGTGGGTCAGGTCTTTTTTTCGCTCGGGCGCAGCGCGCTCCAGCGCTTCGTCGATGGTCCGGCCGAACACGAATTGGCCGCCCAGAATCTTCATCGCCTGCAACGTTGCCTGCCGGATCACCGGCTCACCCAGCCGGCCCACCGCGCGCTTCAGCGTTCCGCCCATGCCATCAGCCGTGCCGCGCCGCTGTTCGAGCACCCGGCCGGTCAGCATCAGCGAGAAAGTGGCGGCGTTGACGAAGGTCGATTCGCTGGTGCCCATATGGTCGGACCATTCGATTCCGGCCAGCTTGTCATGGATCAGCGCGTCGGCAGTCGCGGCATCGGGCACCCGCAGCAGCGCTTCGGCGAGGCACATCAGGGCGATGCACTCGTCCGTGCCGAGACCATAAGTCTGGAGGAACGCGTCGAGCCCGCCGGGCTTGTGCGCCCGCGCGCCCTTGATCAACTGCGCCGCGATCTCACGGGCTTGCGGATGCGCCGCGCTGGCCGGCGCCGCCTCGCGGAGCCGCTCGGCAATGCAGGCTTCTTCATCCAGGCGATAGGCTGTGCGGAACGCAGTTCGATCAAGTGGGGCAGGCACGGATGGGCGCTCCTTGGACAAGATCACCGACTAGCACTGGTTACAATGGAAACCAATCGCCAGTCTTGGCATCGGGCCCCTAAACTGGCACGGTGATCGTCTTTCCGCCGAATACCGCCTGCCAGCTTTCGATCTCGGTCACCACCACATCGTCGGTCGCATGGGCAATGTCGCTGATCCGGGCAAAATCGACTTTGCCTTGCGGAGCCTGGGCGAGCCGGGTGATCCGCTTTTCGATCCCGGTCAGCTTTTCCGCCGTAACCTCGGAGATCGCGGCGAAGCGTTCGAAGTCGCCGAAATAGCGGATGCCGGCAAAGGCAGCGCCAAGCGTCGGGAACATCACCCCAAGAAACGTCAGCGGTTTGGCCACGGCATGGTCCACTTCATGACTGACGATCCCCAGCCGGGCGAGAATGACCACCATCAGATAACTCGCGACCGACAAGACAGCGAGCATGAACAGCGCCTGCGAAAGCCGATCCAGATTGTGATGAGCCCGGCTGAGGCGGCGCGCCTTGGCCCGGTGGTAATCGCGCTGCGCCACCACATGCGGCCCGAGCAAAGTGGCGAGCAGCGCGCGCAGATAAGCCTCATCCAGCCTGATCCGCGGCAGACCGATCTCGCGCTGCAGGCTGCGGGCATAGAGTTCCGGCCAGCTGGTTCGCGCCGCACTGGGCCAGCGTCCGGCCGGCCGGGCCACGCCCAGCAGCAGCAAGATCGGGGCATGGCGCAGATACTCGGCAAGCCGCCGGGTCTCGAACCAGCGGGTGTGCCAGCGGTGGCTGTTGCCGATCCAGGTGACCGCCAGAATGCTGATAAGCAGCACAAATTCGAACAGCGCGAACGGCCATTTCCAGCTGACATCGACAAATGGCAAATAGGCAATTCCGCCGATGATCGCCAAGGATGAAGCGATAAAACTGGCGACCATCCCGCCGCGATAAGCATCGGAGAGGTAGGTCGAAAGCCCGTCCACCCACGAAAAGCGGCGCAAGATCGAGGTTTCGATGGCGGCGGTAAGGCCTGCATCGCCGCCCGGCAGGGCGCGTGCGGCCTTGAGCAGCGAAGCGCCCGACCCATCGCCTATTTCATCCGGCGTCTCGTATTTCTGGCTCAGCCGCGCCAGTCTTTTGTCGATCCCGATCCCGCCAAACAGGGCCTCGATCCGGCGATAGGCGTGGAACCTGCGCCGACTGTGGGGGCGCCAGGCTCCGCCGCCAAAATTCTCGGTGCCGCCCTGCCCGGGGCCGTGGACGATCTTGACCAGATGCCGGATTGCCGCCCGCGGGACGTCGGGGGCTTCGGCTCCGGCCAGCGGCAAATTGGCCAGCACCTCTTCCCCGTCCAGGATATGCCAGTGCTGCGGCGCGCGCGCGTCGATCCAGATGACCGGAGCGCCTAGCTCGAGGGCGCAGGCGATCGTGTGGCGGGTACCGCCGATCATGCCCGGGGTTTCGCCGTCCCAGATCGCAATGATCAAATCCGATTGCTCGATCATCACCCGTCCGGCCAGCGCGGCGCGATCGGAAGCAGCGGTCGAGAAGGCCTGCTGGGCGGTGGCATCGCCGGGCCCGGATAGCGTGGCTATGAACAAGTCAGTGATCGCTGCATCGGCTTCGGCCAGTTCAAACCGATCAACCTGTTCGGCCAGCATCGATATCTGCCTGCCCCTGGCGCAGGCGGGCGAATCCCCGGCATATTTGCCCGCAAGCAGCAAGCTGGCTTCCGCGGCATTGGCAGGAAGCGCGTTTATGGCGATGTTGAGGGCAAGCCCGAACGGTAATGGCGCCGCCACTTGCCAGCCGCGCGCCACTGCCACCTCCACCGCGTCCAGATCCGATCCATTGGCCAGCAGGCTGTGCAACCGCGGTTTGACGACACCCGATAATACGTCGAGCTCGGCCAGCAATGCGGCCAGACTGGCGGCGATCGCAGCGTGGTTTGCAGCATAGGCCGGGTTGGTCTCGCGGTGGCCGGTAATACCCACCGCAAGCCGCAGCGGCGGGGCGGTAAGCTCGGAAGTCGGGATCGGCTTGGTCGGTATGATCGCCTCCATCGGCCGGTCAGCACCGGCTTGGTAGCGGCGATGCAGGGCGCAGTCGAGCCTTGTGATGCCGGGACTTTCTTGGCTGATCGTTAGAATTGTTTCAATTTGCGCAAAATCATTCTAGGCGCGCGCCATGCTCAATCTTTCCGACATTACGGTCCGCCTTGGCGGGCGCACGATCCTCGACAGCGCCACCGCCAATCTGCCGCCGCGCGGGCGCATCGGACTGATCGGCCGCAATGGCGCGGGCAAGTCCACACTGATCCGGGTGATCGCGGGAATGTTGGAGGCCGATACCGGGTCGGTTGATATGCCGCGCGGGGCTCGCCTGGGCTATATTGCCCAGGATGCGCCAGGCGGCATATCGACCCCGTTTGAAACGGTGCTGGCGGCCGATACCGAGCGTGCCGCGCTGATGAGCGAGAGCGAAACCAGCCATGATCCGCACCGCCTGGCCGATGTTCATGAGCGGCTGATCGCGATCGAAGCCCATTCCGCGCCCAGTCGCGCCTCGCGGATTCTGGTTGGACTTGGTTTTGATGAGGAATCTCAGCATCTGCCGCTCGAGAGCTTTTCGGGTGGCTGGCGGATGCGCGTTGCGCTGGCTGCGCTGCTGTTTTCGCAGCCCGATGTGCTGCTGCTGGATGAGCCCTCGAACCACCTCGATCTCGAGGCGGTGCTGTGGCTGGAGGACTTCCTGCAAAGTTATGCGGCAACGATCCTGCTGGTCAGCCACGAACGCGACTTCCTCAACAATGTGGTTGATCATATCCTCCACCTGAGCGCGGGCAAGCTGACGCTGTACCCCGGCGGCTATGACGCGTTCGAGCGGCAGCGCGCCGAACGCCAGGCGCAGATCGCCTCGGCCCGGGCCAAGCAGCAGACCCAGCGCGAGCATTTACAGGAATATATCGCCAAAAACTCCGCCCGTGCCTCAACTGCCAAGCAGGCCCAGTCACGCGCCAAGGCGCTCGCGCGGATGCAGCCGATTGCCGAGCTGGTCGACGACCCCTCGCTCAGCTTCGATTTCCCCAATCCAGACGAACTGCGCCCGCCGCTAATCACGCTCGATCTGGCCTCGGTCGGCTATACCGATACGCCGATCCTCAGCCGCCTGAACCTGCGGCTCGATCCTGATGACCGGATCGCCCTGCTGGGCCGCAACGGCAATGGCAAGACCACGCTGGCGCGATTGCTGGCGGCGCAACTGAAGCCGATGGACGGCGCGATGCATGCCAGCAGCAAGATGCGGGTCGGCTATTTCACCCAGTATCAGGTCGAAGAACTGGACCGGTCAGAAACCCCGCTTCAGCATATGTCAGTGCTGATGAAGGGGGCAACCCCCGGTGCGGTTCGTTCGCAACTGGGGCGGTTCGGCTTTTCGGGGCAAAAGGCGACGACCGAGGTTGGCAAGCTGTCCGGCGGTGAGCGGGCGCGGCTGGCGCTGGCGCTGATCACCCGCGATGCGCCGCATATGCTGATCCTCGACGAGCCGACCAACCACCTCGATGTCGATGCACGCGAGGCGCTGATCCAGGCGCTCAACGATTACACTGGCGCAGTCGTCATGGTCAGCCACGATCGCCACATGCTGGAAATGACCGCCGACCGACTGGTTCTGGTCGATAGCGGCACGGCCAGAGAATTCGACGGTTCGATTGAGGACTACATCGCCTTCGTGTTGGCCAAGGAGCCCGCCGGCGCGCGCCGAGAAGGCGCGAACGGCGAGCCAAAGCTCAACAAGAAAGATCAGCGCAAGGCCAATGCCGAGGCCCGCGAAAAGGGTCAGGCACTGCGCAAGCACGCCCGCAAGGTCGAAAGCGACCTCGAACGCCTGACGGCGCTGCGCAGTGCAATCGATCTGGCGATGTTCGATCCCACGTCCGCTGATGCGGCGCTTGCCACCCTCAACATGACCGACCTGATGAAGCGCCGGGCGGAAACTGCCAGACAGATCGAGGTGGCCGAGGCGGCCTGGCTTGAGGTCAGCGAAGTGCTGGAAAGTGTGGCCGCATAAGGCGCTCACGAGCTGCCCTCATTTGGGGCCATAGACCGATGTGCCGGGAAGCTGGGTCGACACCCCGAAATGCTCGCGCAGACGATTGCTCTGCGCCAGCAGGGCATATTCGCTGAGCCAGACACTGACTCGCGCTACCTCGACATCGACCGCCGCGCTATAGCGGGCGGTCTGGGCATCGAGCACATCCAGCAGCGAGCGACGGCCGATCCCGAATTGCGCGCGATAGGAAAGCTGGACGTCGTTGGCGATCAACGCGCGGCTTTTCTGTTCATCCAGTTTCTTGCGCCAGGTCGTCAGCGTTTGCCACGAATCGCGCGCTTGGCGCTCGCTGTCGCGCTGGGTCTGGACCAGCGCCAGCCGCGCTTCCTCGGCCCGGTGTTCAGCTTCGCGCACCCGCGCCGCATTGACCCCGCCGTCGAAGAATGCCCAGCGCACCGTCGCCAGTGCCTGATAGCTCTTGGTCTTGCCGCGGTAGCCGTCAAAGTCACTGCCGACCCGCGCCGATCCGCTCAGGTCAAGGCTGGGCCCGCCATTGCTCTTGGCTCTGGCGAGCATTGCGTCTGCAGACTTGAGCGCAGATTCGGCTTCCTTGACCTTCGGATCATTGACCTCCGCCACCGCAACGGCCTCATCAAGCGTGGCGGGCACAGTGCCCACCTGGCCTTCCGGCATGACCAGCGTATTTGCGCTGGTTCCGATCAGCCCGGCGAATTCGTTGCGCGCGGTTTGCAAATCATTTTCGGCATCGGCCAGGCGGACCCGCGCCGTCTGGCGCCGTTCATCGGCCTGCTGGCGCTCCGAAATGCTCATCGCTCCCTTTTCGACCCCGACACGCATGTCGGCCGCGAGTGCATCGTGGAATGAAAGGTTGTCTGCCGCCGCGATTGCCAGTCGTTGATAGAGCAGCACCTGCAGGTACGACCGGGCCACCGCATAGGCGCTATTCTCGGCGACCATCTCGTTGTTGTTCCTGGCTGCTGCCAACCTGGCAGTCTGGCCCTTGATCGCATTATTGCGGCGGCCCATGTCAAAAACCGGTTGGTCGACAGTGAGGGTGCCAAACAGTGGGTATTCGTTGCGGTTCGACAAGCCCAGATTAATGCGGGTTTCGTTTTCAAGGCGGCGGATACCCGCGGCACCTTCAGCGGACAGCTTGGGCAACCATTCCCGTTTGATCTGATCGCGCTGGGCCTCGGCCGCCAGCACCCGCTGTTCGGATTGGCCCAATTCTGGACTGCGTTCGAGCGCGATAGCCACTGCCTGCGGCAAGGTCAGCACACCGGGCTGGGCCAGCGCCGCAGAGACAAGTCCGGCTTGGACAAGAGCTGTTGCGATCAGCAAGGAGGATACTCGTGTCATTCTTGACTCCGGTTCAACATACACATCAAGTCAGCTTCAGGTCAGGGAGTGGTTCGGTTCCAGACGCTTACGGTCCATTGGCTAGCATGTAACTTGGTCGCCTGAAACCGTTCCGACGATTCGCAGGCGTCTCGACTTCGCTCTGAACATTGCAGAAGAGCGGGGCACGAGGGGGCATTCGTATGGCAAGCAGTCCGCAAGTGCTAAAAACAAGGTAAAACAGATTGACGTTTGCGCGGCCAGGGTATGATACCCGCCGAAGCGTTTCAGGGGACATGAATTGGTTTCGTATACTGATGTCGAACTTCCCAAGGGCCGGATGGCGCCGTGGCTGTCCGACCCCCTTCGCAAGAACCGTTCTATTTACACCAAGGTCGCGTTTGCTGCGGCCATGATCAACTTTTTTGCATTGTTCACGTCGCTATTTACGATGACGGTCTATGACCGCGTGGTACCGAACAACGCCACGGATTCGCTGATCGCATTGTCGATCGGTCTGGTCATCGTGGTGATGTTCGATTTCGTACTCAAACTGCTGCGCGCCTATTACGTCGATGTTGCCGGCGCCCGGATAGACCGGGACATCGGCAAGGCGATCTTCCAGCAAATCCTCGACATGCGGCTTGATCTGGGTCGCAGATCAACCGGCGGCCTGGCCGGGCTGGTGCGCGAGATTGAAACCCTGCGCGATTTCTTTGCGTCGGCTACACTGACCGCGTTGGTCGACATGCCGTTCATCATTATCACGCTGATCGTTATCTGGCTGATCGGCGGTTCGATCGTGTTCGTGCCGATGGCGCTGATCCCGCTGGTGGTGCTGACCGCGATTGCCACACAGCCCGTAATGCGCAAGCTTTCGGCCGAAACGCTTGGCGATGCGCTGAACAAGCAATCGGTGCTGGTTGAGACTATCGGCAGCCTTGAGACCGTCAAATCCGCCAATGCCGGCCCGATGCTGGCCGATCGCTGGGACAATGCCGTGCTGGGACACGCCGGGTCTTCGCTGCGCCAACGGTTGGTATCGACTATCTCGATCAATATCGCCGGCAGCATGCAGACGCTGGCCTACACCGGCGTAGTCATCTTCGGCGTATACGCGATTGCCAACCAGACGTTGACCATGGGCGGATTGATTGCCTGCTCGATCCTCGCGGGCCGGGCCGTTGCGCCGCTTTCGACCATCGCGCATCTGCTGACCCGGATCAACGGGGCGCGGACCGCCTATAACCAGATCAACCTGATGATGGCGCAGCCGCCCGAAGGACCTTCCGGTGCGGGCCTTCATCTGCCCAATTTGCAAGGCGGGATCGAGTTTCGCGACGTCGATTTCCGCTACCCGAATGCGGCCGAGCAGGCGCTTACCGGCGTGTCGTTCAAGATCAAGCCAGGCGAACATGTTGCCTTGATCGGCCCGATCGGATCCGGGAAGTCGACAGTGGCACGGCTGTTGATCGGGCTATATCCCCCCACCAGCGGGTTGGTGCTGGTCGATGGCACCGATATTCGCCAGCTTGCTCCCAAATCGCTCCGTTCCAAGATCGGTGCATTGTTTCAGGACAATGTCCTCATGACTGGCACGATCCGTGAAAACATCCTTCTCGGCCGCGATGACCATGATGAGGAAGAAATGCTCCGCGCCACCCAGATCAGCCTGGCGCATGAGTTCATTTCGCAGATGCCCAACGGCTATGATCTGGTGCTGGCTGACCGGGGAGACGGGCTTTCCGGCGGCCAGCGCCAGTCGATTGCGCTGGCGCGGGCACTGGTCGGCAGGCCGCCCATCATCATCCTTGATGAGCCGACGTCTTCGGTCGATACCGAAACGGAGGCCCGGATGTTGCAGAACCTGCGCAGCGAATTTGAAGGCCGGACGCTTGTTTTGATTACCCACCGCCCGTCGATGCTGGCGCTGGTGGACCGGGTCATTGTGCTCGCCCGCGGCCGCGTAGCCCTCGACGGCAAGCCCGAACAGGTCACCCGCCGCGCCGTCCAGCTACCAGCGAGATAAGCCATGACGCAGCTGATTGAATATTTGAAAGGCGATGAAGTCGATCTCGACGAGCAGGAGTTCGCGGCCAAAAAGTCGGCCAACATCATACTGTGGATCATCGGCGGCTTTTTCGCGATATTCCTGGTGTGGGCCGCATTGACCGAGATTGACCGGACGGTGCGGGGGATGGGCCGGGTGGTCCCCAGCTCGAAATTGCAGGTCGTCTCGAATATGGAGGGCGGAGTGGTCGAAGAGATCCTCGTCAAGTCGGGCCAGACCGTCAAGAAGGGCGACATTCTGGTGCGCCTGTCGCCCATGATTAGCGGTGCGGCTTTTGGCAGTTCGACCGCCTCGGTTGAGGCGCTCCAAGCCAAGGTTGCGCGGCTCGGCGCGGAAGTCCGGGGCACTTCGCCAAGCTATAGCGGCGTGTCATCGGGGCAGGTGGCGGTCGAGCAATCGCTCCATGCGGCCCGCGCCGCCGAACTGCAGGGACTGTTGGCGGCCGGCAATGCGCGGGTCGCCCAGGCCGATCGGGCAGTCTCCGAAGCGCGCTCGATGCTGGAAGTTCAGCGCTCAAACCAGTCCGCTGCCCGCAGCGAGGTGGAAATGATGCGCCCGCTTGCACAGCAGCAGATTGTCTCGCGGATCGACCTGATCAAAGCCGAAAACGCCTTGAGCGTTGCCACCAGTCAGGTCGCTGCCGCCGAAGCCGCCATTGCCCGGGCCCAATCGGGGGTTGCCGAAGCGCGCGCCGCCACTGCCCAGGGCCGCAGCGACTGGATGAGCCGCGCCGGGATGGAACTGTCCCAGGCGCAGGCCGAGCTTTCGGCCCAGCGCCAGACCTTGCCGGCATTGTCAGACCGGGTCGATCGGACCACGATCCGCGCCCCGATGTCAGGCAAGATCAACCGCGTGCTGGTAACCACGGTCGGCGGCTCGGTGTCACCGGGCATGCCGATTGCCGAGATCGTCCCGTCGGATGAGTCCCTCTACGTTGAAACGATGGTTCGCCCTTCGGATATTGCCACTATCCGGCCAGGCCAGAAGGCAGCGATCGAGATAACGGCATATAATTCATCGATTTTTGGAAAGCTCGATGGTCAGGTTACGTCGATCTCCCCCGACGCGGTGGTCAATGAAAAGACCGGGGAGAGCTTTTATACGGTCCAAGTGCAAACCACGTCGGTCCTGCGTGATCGCCGGGGGCGCAAGCTGCCGATCAGTACCGGGATGGTCGCCAATGTCAGCGTTCTGGGCGAAAAACGCTCGATCCTGTCCTATCTGTTCACTCCGATCACCAGATTGAGCGAGAATGCCTTCCGCGAATAGCGAGCGGGAGGTCCGGCGGTCAGCGCATTGACCGATCGGGAGACGGCCCCGCTTGTTTGAAAAATGACGGGCCCGAAACCTGTATTGTGACGTTCTCTAGTTGCAGGTGGATCTGGCAATCAAATCTGGCACGGCGCCGGACCCGGGATGATCGTGCGTTGGAGAAAAACCGTTATGGCCTCGATCGATCACACGGCACATCGCCACGCTGCAAGCAGCGACAGCGGCGATCAGACAAGCTCCGCCGCCACTGCGATTGATCCAGTCTGCGGCATGAAGGTGGATCCCGCTGCGAGCGAACACCACGCGACCCACGCGGGCCAGGAATACCATTTCTGCAGTGCAGGGTGCCGCGCAAAGTTCGTCGCAAGCCCGGAGCAGTATCTTTCCAAAGGGGAAAAATTGCCGCCCGCAGGGGCCAGTGATGTCATCTATACCTGCCCGATGCATCCGGAAGTGCGGCAGCTTGGACCAGGCTCATGCCCGATCTGCGGGATGGCGTTGGAGCCGGCAACTGTCACGCTGGACACGGGGCCAAGCGCTGAACTCGCCGACATGACCCGCCGATTCTGGATCGCGCTCGTCTTGACGCTGCCGGTCTTCGCGCTGGAAATGGGCGGCCATCTGACCGGCCTCATGATGCTCGTCGGCAAGGTGACATCGAACTGGATTCAGTTTGTTTTGGCGACGCCCGTGGTGCTGTGGGCCGGCTGGCCGTTCTTTACGCGCGGATGGGCCTCGCTCAAATCGCGCCACCTCAATATGTTCACGCTGATCGCCATGGGTGTCGGCGTCGCCTATCTCTACAGCCTCGTTGCCCATTTCGGGCCGGGGCTGTTTCCTCCCGCCTTTCGCGACGCGATGGGCACCGTGCCGGTCTATTTCGAGGCGGCGGCGGTCATTACCGTGCTCGTCCTGCTCGGTCAGGTACTCGAACTGCGGGCGCGCGAACGCACGTCCGGCGCGATCAAGGCGCTGCTCGACCTTGCTCCCAAAACCGCGCGCAGGGTTACCGCCGATGGCCAGGACGAGGAAGTCACGCTCGACCTCGTCATTGTGGGCGACCACTTGCGCGTCCGTCCGGGCGAGAAGATTCCTGTCGATGGTGTGATCGCGGAAGGGCGGGTCTCGATCGATGAATCGCTGGTCACCGGCGAATCCATGCCGGTCACAAAGGAGGCTGGGGCCAAGGTCATCGCCGGTTCGCTCAACAAGACCGGCAGCTTCGTCATGGTCGCCGAAAAGGTCGGTA
>JANOFJ010000055.1:0-32824 GCA_031413595.1 Novosphingobium sp. | reverse complement strand
GCGGTCAGAGATCCCAGTCTTGTCCGCCGTCTGCTTCGCCGCCCGCCAGATCGAGCAGGCGGTTCTTGATCTTCACGAGCACCAGCGCTGCAGCGTCGAGTTCCTCCTCGCTGACGGTGGCCAGGATGTCGGCCTCGACTGCATCGACGCTTTCGCGGATAGTCGAGACCAGCTTCAGCCCGGCGCGGGTCAGGAAGACCCGGCGTGCGCGCGCATCGCGTTCGTCGGCGCGCCGTTCGACATAGCCGCCGGATTCCATCCGGTCGATCAGGCCGCCAATCGCGACTTTGGTCAGATCCAGGTCTGCCGCCAGCGCGGTCTGGGTCATGCCATCGCGGCGCGAGAGGAAAGCCAGAACCCACCACTGCGAGCGCGTGAGGCCGAGCGGCTTGAGCGCGCGATCAACCACGATTCGCCGCAGCCGCGAGACATCGTGGATGAGGAAGCCGAAACGCAGGCTGGAATCGAGGTTTTTCTGGATCATCAAGGAAACTCCGGGAGAGACGCCTCCCTGACTAACCGCAGTCGCGCCTTGCGCAAGAGGGAGAGTAAGCCGGTTCACCTTTTGGCGCTCAGCTTGCCCTTGAACATGTCGCGCGAGATGATGGTCTTCATCACTTCGATGGAACCGCCGGCGATCTTTACGATCCGCGCATCGGCATAAGCACGCGCGATCGGATACTCCCACATGTAGCCCCAGCCACCAAACAATTGCAGGCACTTGTCGACCGTCTCGCAGTGCAGCTCTGACGTGACCATCTTGGCCATGGCGGCATCGACGGGATCGAGCTCGCCTCGCATGAACAGGTCGATGCACTTGTCGGTAAACACGCGTGCCATCACGCTGCGGGCCTTCAGGTCGGCGAGCACGAACTGGGTGTTCTGGAAGTCCGCGATGGTCTGGTCGAAGGCCTTGCGCTCGCTGGTGTACTCGACCGTGTAGTCGATCACGGTTTCGACCACGGTGGCTGAGCGGACCGCCTGCGCCAGCCGTTCCTGCGCCAGCTTGGTCATCATCAGCGAGAAGCCTTTGCCTTCCTCGCCCAGCATCGCATCGGCATCAACGCGCAGGTTGTCGAAGAACAGCTCTGAGGTGTCCTGTGCCTTCATCCCCAGCTTGTCGAGATTCTTGCCCCGATTAAAGCCGGGCAACGAAGCATCGACTAGAAACAGCGTCACGCCCTTGGCGCCGGCGGTGGTATCTGTCTTGGTCGCCAGTATCAGCACGTCGCACATCTGGCCGTTTGAAATGAACACTTTCTGCCCGTTGATGACGAAGTGGTTGCCATCGCGCTCGGCCTTGGTGCGGATAGCTTTGAGGTCGCTGCCCGCATGCGGCTCGGTCATGCCGAGGGAGCCGATAGCCTCGCCGCGCACCATCTTGGGCAGCCAGTGGCGCTTCTGCTCTTCGCTGCCGAAGCTGAGGACATAGGTGGCGACCAGATCCGCATGGATCAGAAAACCCGGGCCGCTGGCACCCACGCGCCAAAGTTCCTCGAACACGACCACATCGAACAGGTAGTCGAGGCCAAGGCCGCCGTATTCCTCGGGCACGGTGCAGCACAGCATGCCGGCCTCGCCCGCCTTGAGCCACAATTCACGCGGTACAATCCCGTCTTTCTCCCATTGATCGTGGAAGGGGACGATTTCCTTCTCGACGAAGTGGCGCACTGTCTGGCGCCACATTTCGTGCTCGGGCTGGAATATCGAACGTTCAATCATTGGGCAGCCTTCAATCGCGGGAGCTGGCGGTCGGCGGCAGGAGTGGGTCCGGCGAAGTGCTGACCTGCGGCGACCGCTGCGCACTGGCCAGCTTGCGCGTCGTCGGTGAAAATGGTCATCGTCCCCTCCTTGCCTCGCCAGCCTGACCTCAAGGCCAATTACTCTTGCCAGACAATGTGAAGCTGTTTACTACTGTATTTGAGACTGTCAAGCGCGAGTGGAGCAAAACCGCCACCTTGGAGCGATAAGGCAGGGTATCGGATCGAGGAGAAGCGGGTGTCAGGGCTAGCGCAATCGTTCGGTATTGCCGCGCTCGGCGGCTATGTCCCGCTGCTTCGGCTAGACCGGAAGGCGGCGGCCCGCGAACTGGCATGGTCTGGCCTGCCGATGCCGCGAGCGGGCATGCGATCCGTTGCCGATTGGGATGAGGACGCGCTCACCATGGCGGTAGAAGCGGCCCGCCCGCTCTGCCGCGATGTCCCGCCCGCTGCGCTGCGCTTTGCCTCGACGTCTGCTTACTTCACCGATCGCTTGCAGAGCGGAATGGCGCTCGACGCGCTCGGACTCCCGCGCACTGTGCGCACCAGCGATGCCGCAAACACGCGGCGAGCGGCCATGTCGGCCGTGCTTGATGCCCTGCTGAGCGGGCGTGACGAGATCGTGACGGCTGGAGAGCAGCGGTCCACGCAGCCGGGCAGCGCGGCGCAGCTCGCCTTCGGCGAAGGCGCGGCGGCTGCGCGCACTGGGCCTAACGCGCCCGCGAGGCTCGCGGGCCATGCCAGCCTCTCGCACGATCTGGTCGACCGCTACGCGTCGCGCGATCATCCGTTCTCCTACGCCTACGAAGAGCGCTTCGTGCGCGATGTGGCGGTGGCCGAAGTGCTGGTGCCGGTGGTGCGCGCAGCGTGTGTAGCCGCCGGCATTGCGCCGGGGCAGCTTGCCCATGCCGCCGTGCATGAACCGGTTGGCGGGTGCTGGCGTGCAGTGGCCAAGGCGCTGGACTGCGGCGCCCCCAATCATTGTGAAGCGGTTTCCGAAATAGCCGGAGATCTCGGCGTGGCGCATGCCCTCTACGGGCTCGGTCTCGCGCTCGACACGGCAGAAGTTGGTGACTTTGTGCTCCTCGTCAGCTTCGGCAGCGGCGCCGATGCCATGGTGTTCGAGCTGACCAGCCCGGTTCCGGGGGCGAGCGCCATGGCGGCAGCGCTCAAGGAAGGGCAGGTCCTCGCGAGCTACTCGCGCTTCCTCAGCCTGACTGGCTCGCTCGAGCTCGACTGGGGCATGCGCGCCGAATTCGAGCAGAAGGCGCAGGCGACTGTTCTTGAACGGGTGGGGCGCGACATGATCGGTTTCGTTGGCGGGCGCGACAGCACTGGCAGTGTGCAGTTTCCCAAGAGCGCCTTCCCGGTCAATCCTGCACTTTCGCAAGTCGAGGTGATGGAGGATGTGCGGCTGGCTGATCTGGAGGCGACAATCGTTTCCATCACTGCTGACCGGCTCAACTTCACCCCCGACCCGCCCTTCGATTTCGGCCTCGTTCAATTCGACAACGGCGCGCGCGTGCTGATGGAAATGGTCAACCGTCCTGCTGATGGTTTCCGCGTGGGCGACCGAGTACGGATGCAGCTGCGCATCAAGGCCAAGAACCGCCGTCTCGGCTTTCGCACCTACTTCTGGAAGGCGGCACCACTGGTGCGGCCCGTGCTGGGAGACGCCTGATGGCCACGGGAATTCGCGACAAGGTTGCCATTGTCGGCATGGGCTGCACGCGTTTCGGCGAGCGCTGGGACGTGGGCGCGGACGGCTTGATGGTCGAGGCGTTCCTTGAAGCCTTGGCTGATGCCGGGATCGAGCGTGCGCGCATCGAAGCTGCCTGGGTTGGCAACGCCCTCGATGACATCAATGTCGGCAACAGTGCGCTGCCTGCCGCGCACGCGCTGCGGCTCGACAAAGTGCCCGTCACCCGGGTCGAGAACATGTGCGCCACTGGCACCGAGGCGCTGCGCGGTGCGGCTTATGCCGTCGCCTCGGGCGCAGTGGATATCGCGCTGGCGATTGGCGTCGAGAAACTAAAGGACACCGGCTACGGCGGGCTGCCGCTGCGGACCAAGGGTATGCAGAACGATCTGTGGATGCCCTATGGTTCGGCGCCCGGCACTTTCGCGCAGCTTGCGGGCGCCTACGCCGCGCGGCACGGTATTGCCGCGGGCGATCTCAAGCGTGCGATGGCGCATGTTTCGTGGAAGAGCCACCAGAACGGAGCGCTGTCGCCCAAAGCGCACCTGCGCGGCGCGGTCGATATGGACAAGATTCTGAACGCGCCGCTGATTGCCGATCCGCTGGGCCTGTTCGATTGCTGCGGGGTTTCGGACGGCGCGGCGGCGGCTATCGTCACCACGCCGGAAATCGCCCGCGCGCTGGGCAAGACCGATCCGGTCACGATCAAGGCGATCCAGCTTTCGGCGAGCAATGGCTGGGAAATGCAGTTCGGCGCATGGGACGGGGCGTCGGTGCCCAACACCCGCGCCGCCGCCGCGCGCGCCTATGTCGAGGCCGGGATCCGTGACCCACGCGCCGAACTCGACATGACCGAGGTGCATGACTGCTTCTCGATCACCGAGCTGGTGATCATGGAAGACTTGGGCCTGTCGGATGAAGGCCGTGCTCCTGCCGATATCCTCGACGGGCGTTTTGATCGTGACGGTGCGATCCCGTGCCAGCTTGATGGTGGGCTCAAGTGCTTTGGTCATCCGGTCGGTGCCTCTGGTCTGCGCATGGCCTATGAGGTCTATACCCAGCTTCAAGGCCGGGCAGGCGAACGCCAGCGGGGCAAGGTTGATTTCGGCCTCACGCACAACTTGGGCGGATCGCCGTTCAACAGCGTGGCCGCGGTGGCGATCTTCGGCCGGCTGAACTGAGAGGAATACGGAAGATGGCAGGTCTGTGGTTTGACGAGTTCACGGTGGGGCAGGTGTTCCGGCACGAGGTCCGCAAGACCGTGCTGGAATATGAAAACAGCCTGTTTTCTTCGCTCACCTACAATCCGGCGCAGATCCATATCGATCACGCCTATTGCGAAGGCACCGAGTTCGGCCAGCCGCTGATGAACTCGATCTTCACGCTGGGGCTGGTGATCGGACTCAGCGTGCAGGACACCACCATGGGCACCACCGTGGGCAATCTCGGCATGACCGAGACGACCTTCCCCAAGCCGGTCTTCTCGGGCGATACGCTCCGTGCTGAAACGAAGGTGCTGGAGCTTAGGGAGAGCAAATCGCGGCCCACGCAGGGCATCGTCACCTTCGAGCACATCGGGCTTAACCAGCGCAATGAAGTGGTGTGCCGCACCGTGCGCAACGCGCTGATGATGAAGAAGCCGGCATGAGGCTGCGCTCGCTTCTGTTTGTGCCAGGAGACAGCGAGCGCAAGTTCGCCAAAGGCCGCGCTGCGAGCGCGGATGTGCTGATCCTCGATTTGGAGGATGCAGTCGCGCCGTCCATGAAAGCCGCTGCACGTGATCTCGTGGCGGGGTGGCTGTGCGAGGCAGACGCTGTCGAGGCCAGCCTGTTCGTGCGGGTCAATCCGCTAGATACCAGCCTTACCGCTGATGATCTGGCCGCCGTGGTGCGCCCGGGACTTGCTGGCATTCTCGTGCCCAAGGCCAATGGTGCGCACGATATCGCGACGATTGCGGGGATGATCGATCCGCTGGAGGCTGCCGCCGGAATGGCGCCCGGTACGGTCAAGATCATGGTCGTCGCCACTGAGACCCCGCAGGCGATGTTTGCGCTCGGCAGTTATACCCCCCCGCATCCGCGCCTGATCGGCCTGACCTGGGGCGCGGAAGACCTTGCGGCCGCCATCGGTGCGACGGCCAACAAGGAACCGGATGGGCAGTGGACCGAGCCCTATCGCTTCGCGCGCTCGCTGTGCCTGTTTGCCTCGGCTTCGGCCGGGGTTGTGCCGGTCGATACGCTTTATGCTGATTTCCGCGACGCGGCGGGGCTTGAGGCCGATTGCCGCCGGGCCCGTCGCGACGGGTTTCTTGGCCGCATCGCGATCCATCCCGAACAGGTGGCCACGATCAACCGCTGCTTTACCCCGTCGGACGAGGAGGTTGCGCATGCCCGCCGGATCGCTGACGCTTTCGCTGCAAATCCCGATGCCGGTACGCTGGGGATTGATGGCAAGATGTTCGATATCCCGCACCTCAAGGCCGCGCTGAAGACGCTGGCCGCCGTCGGAGAAACCGCATGACACAAGCCCGCCCGCTTCCTACCGAGGAAGACCTTCAGGCCATCCGAGAAGGCGTTCGCGCCGCCTGTGCGCCGTTCGGCGATGACTATTGGCTCGCACGCGATGATGACGGCCAGTTCCCGCGCGAATTCCACCGCGCGATGGCCGATGGCGGCTGGCTCGGCATTACCATGCCCGAGCAATTCGGCGGTTCGGGCCTCGGCGTGACCGAGGCGATGACAATGATGAGCGAGGTCGCGGCCTGCGGCGGCGGGTTCGCGGCGGCTTCGACCATCCACATCAACCTGTTCGGCCCGCACCCCATCGTGGTGGAGGGCACACTTGAGCAGAAGGCGCGCTGGGTCCCGCGGCTCGTTTCGGGCGAGGACCAGTGCTGCTTCGGCTTTACCGAGCCCGACGCCGGGCTCAACACCACGCGGATCAAGACTTTCGCCGAGAAGGTGCACGGCGGATATATTGTCCACGGCCAGAAGGTCTGGACCTCGACCGCCCAAGTCGCCAACAAGATCATGCTGCTGACGCGCACGACCAAGTTCGAAGACTGCGCCCGGCCGACTGATGGCATCACGATCTTCTACACCGATCTCGACCGGTCCAAGATTGATGTGCGCCTGATCAACAAGATGGGCCGCAAGGCGGTGGATTCGAACGCGATCTTCATCGACGGGCTGTTCATTCCCGACGAGGACCGCATCGGCGAGGAAGGGAAGGGCTTCGGCTACATCCTCCACAGCCTCAATCCCGAACGCATCCTCATCGGCGCCGAGGCCATCGGCATCGGGCGCGATGCGCTGCGGCGGGGTGTGAACTACGCGAAGGAACGCGTGGTGTTTGATCGGCCGATCGGCATGAACCAGGGCATCCAGCATCCGCTCGCGGAAAAGTGGATGTATCTCGAAAGCGCCTGGCTCATGGTCGAAAAGGCGGCGCGGCTTTATGACAGCGGCGAACCGTGCGGGGCTGAGGCCAACGCCGCAAAGTTCCTTGCCGCGCGCGCCTGTCACGATGCAGCTTGGCAGGCCGTCGCGACCCATGGCGGGTTCGGTTATGCCAAGGAATACCACGTTGAGCGGCTCTACCGGGAAAGCGCGCTGACCCGGCTCGCGCCGATCACCGAACAGCTGATCTTGTGCTTCATCGCCGAGAAGGTGCTGGGCCTGCCCAAAAGCTATTGAAGGATAACAACGATGGGAATGATGCAAGGCAAGACCATTCTGGTCACCGGTGCTGGGCGCGGGGTCGGGCGCGGAATTGCGCTGGCTATGGCGCAGGCCGGGGCGTCGGTTGTGGTCAACGATCTGGGTGTATCTCTCACGGGTGAAGGCCAGGACGAAGCCTCGCCGGCCGAGCAGGTGGTCGAGGAAATTCGCGCGCTGGGGGGCAAGGCTGTCGCCAACCATGCCAGTGTCGCCGATTGGGATGGCGCATGCGCGATGGTCAAGGCGGCGGTCGATAACTTCGGGCGGATCGATGCGGTGGTGAACAACGCCGGCACTCTGCGCGACGTCTATTTCCACAAGATGGGTCCCGACGATTTCCGCGCGGTGATCGACGTCCACCTTCAGGGCAGCTTCAACACCAGCCGCGCCGCCGCACCGTTCTTCAAGGAGCAGCAGAGCGGCGCCTATGTCCACATGACGTCGAGCAGCGGATTGATCGGCAATTTTGGCCAGGCCAATTACAGCGCGGCCAAGCTGGGGATCGTCGGCCTGTCGAAATCAATCGCGCTTGATATGCAGCGCTTCAAGGTCAGCTCAAACGCCGTCGCGCCGTTCGCATGGACCCGGATGATCGATTCGATCCCGACCGATACGCCCGCGCAGCAAAAGCGGGTCGAAGGCCTCAAGAAGCTCGATGCCGACAAGATCGCACCGTTTGTGGTGGCGTTGTGCAGCGATCAGGGCGCGCATGTCACCGGCCAGATTTTTGCGGTTCGCAACAACGAGATTTTCCTGTTCTCGCAGCCGCGACCGATCCGCACCGCACATACGGGCGACGGTTGGACGCCTGAAGCGGTGGCCGAACGCGTGTTCGATCAGTTCGCCAATGATTTTTATCCGCTGCACCGCTCGGCCGATGTCTTCACGTGGGATCCGGTTTGACCCTTGCCGCCAGTCTTCGCGCCAAATTGCGCCTCCCGGTGATGGCCGGGCCAATGTTTATCGCCTCGACTGCCGATCTGGTGATCGCACAATGCCGCGCCGGGATCATTGGCTCGATGCCCGCGCTTAATCCGCGCACGACTGCGGTTTTGGACGAGGATGTTGCGCGGATTGCCGCGAGTGTCGGAGACCTGCCCTATGCCATCAACCTTGTCGCGCATGCCAGTAACTCCCGGCTTGAGGCTGATTTGCAGGTTGTCCTCAAGCACAAGGTGCCCATCGTAGTGCTGGCGCTGGCCGCCAATCGCGATCTGGTCCGGCAATTGCAGGCCAATGGCAGCCTGGTGTTCCAGGACGTGATCAAGAACCGCCATGCCCAAAAGTGCGCGGAGCTGGGCGTCGATGGGATCATTGCTGTGGGCGCAGGGGCGGGGGCCACACCGGCGACCTTTCACCGTTCGCGCTGATGCAGGAAATCCGTGAATGGCGGAACGGGCTGTTGTTGCTCGCAGGCTGCATTGCTAAGGGACGTTTGGTGCTCGCCGCCGAAGTTCTGGCGGCCGACTATGCCGCTGCGCGCGCGGAAATGGGCATGCCGGCATGAACCGGCAGGTGATCCTTGTTTCGCGCCCGACTGGTATTGCCCAGGCGGAGAACTTTGCGATCGAGGCGCGCTCGCTCGAACCACTGGCCGAGGGTCAGTTCAGGGTGCGCAACCGCTTCCTTTCGGTTGAGCCGGCGATGCGCGGCTGGATCGCCGATGCGGGGAACTACGCCGCGCCGGTGCCAATCGGCGGCGTGATGCGCGCGCTGGCCGTGGGCGAAGTGGTCGAGAGCCGCTGCGCCGACTTTGCGGTTGGTGAGATCTTGTGCGGCTGGTTCGGCTGGCAGGAAATAGCCACGGCAGGTGCCGATGCGGTCGTGCGGCGGGTCCGCGAGAGTGACTTGCCGGCTTCGCTGGCGCTGGGTGTGCTCGGGATCAACGGCGTGACAGCGCACCTAGCTCTGACCCTGATTGGCGAACCGCAGCCGGGCGAGACGGTGCTGGTTTCGACCGCAGCTGGATCAGTCGGGTCAGCGGTCGGGCAAATCGCGAAGATCCTCGGTTGCCGGACGGTCGGCATCACCGGCAGTGCGGACAAGGCTGCGCAATGCCGGGACCTGTTCGGCTACGGTGCCGCGCTCGACTATAATTCCGAAGGCCTTGATGCGGCGATTGCAGCGGCTTGCCCCGACGGGGTGGATGTCTATTTTGACAACACCGCCGGTCGAATCAGCGATGCGGTCTATCCAAGCCTAGCCCTCAAAGCGCGCGTGGTGGTCTGCGGCACGGCCGCCATTTCCGCCTGGGATCCTTGGCCGACCGGCCCGCGCGTCGAGCGGCACTTATTGGTGAAGCGCGCCAGGATGCAGGGTTTCGTGATTTTCGATCATATGGACAAATACGAGGCATCGGTCGCGACGCTTGCCGACTGGGTGCGTTCGGGGCAACTTTGCTATCAGGAAGATGTGCTCGCGGGGCTGGACGCCTGCCCCGATGCCCTGGCCGGGCTCTATCGCGGGGAGAACAAGGGCAAACGGATCATCGCTTTGCCTTGAATCTGAGCGAATACTTGCCGAACAAACCTCACGCCACGCCCCGCCCCTCGCTTCCCCAATAGGGCGCGCGCAGGTCTTTTTTCGAAACCTTGCCGCTCGGGACCAGCGGGAAGCTATCCATGAAATCGATGCTCTTGGGCACCTTGTATCCGGCGAGCCCTTCGCGGGCGAAGGCGAGCAATCCAGCTTCATCCAGCGTGCTGCCGGAGGTGCGGATCACGCAGGCCTTGACCGCCTCGCCCCAGCGCGGATCGGGAACGCCGATCACAGCCACCGCGCCCACTTCAGGATGGGTTGAGAGGACGTTTTCGACCTCGGCAGAATAGATGTTCTCGCCGCCCGAGACGATCATGTCCTTGACCCGGTCGACGATGTAATAGAGCCCCTCGGCGTCGCGCCGGGCGACATCGCCTGAACGGTACCAGCCGTTCACCAGCACCTTGGCCGTCGCTTCGGGCTGCTGCCAGTAGCCTGCTGTGATCGCCGGAGATCGGATCAGCAGTTCACCTGGTTGTCCATCGGCGACCTCGTTTCCGCCGCCATCGACAATTTTGAATTCGATCAGCGGGAGCGGCCGCCCGCAGCTTTGCAGCCTGGCCTCGTCCTCAAGATCGTGCTCGTCGGGGCGCAGGATCGAAAACGCCCCATTGCCTTCGGTCGCCCCGTAGAATTGCATGAACCGGCCAGGCATCATTGCAATTGCTCGCTTGATCAGCCCGAGTGAAATCGGCGAACCGGCATAAAGCGTCAGGCGCAACGAGGAAAAATCGGTGCCGCCCGCGTCGGGATGGTCGAGCAGCATCTGGATCATCGTCGGAGTCAAGGTTAGCAGCGTTGGCCGATCGCGCTCGATGGTCTGCAGCACAATTGCCGGATCGAATTGCCGCACGATCGCCACAGCTACGCCATTGTAGAGACACTGGAAGGCGATACCGATCGAGAGCAGGTGAAAATTGGGCAGCGGGTTGACGAATATGTCGTCGGCTTCCCAGCAATAGGTGGGCTCGAAATGCTCACACAGCCGCATCCGGTTAAAGCCGCCATGCGTGAGCATCACCCCCTTGGGCTGGCCGGTAGTGCCCGAGGTGTAAAGCTGGATTGCGGTGTCTTCTTCGCTGATGAACAGCGCGGGTTTGCTGTCTGGTTGGGACGCGAACAGCGTTTCGAGGGTTTCTTCTTCGTCGATCCAGATCGTTTCGATCGAGCGGCCCGAGGCGGCAAGCGCGGCAGTCCACATCGGCTCCAGTCCGCGTTCGACAATTGTGATCCGCGCTTGGCTGTCTGCTATCAACTGGGCGAGTTCGGGGATCGAAAGGCGCCAGTTGAAAACGGTGAAGGCGCCGCGGGTCTTGGCGGTGCCAATCAGCGCGAAGTAGAAGTCCGGGCTGTTGAGGCCGAGAAAGCCGACTCGCTCGCCAGCGCTCACACCTTGGGCCAGCAGCCCGTTTGCAACGCGGTTGGCCGCCGCGTCGTACTCAGCAAAGGAGATGGTCCGGTCGCGCCACACCAAGGCCCGCTGATCGGGTGTGCGGCGGGCATGATACTCGATCAATTCGCCGAGCGTGCGTACTTCAGGGTATAGCCACATGGCCGGATCAGGCTCCTATGAATTGTGGTTTGCGCTTCTCGCCAAAAGCAGTCAGCCCTTCGCGCGCATCAGCGGTTCCGACGATACGGGCGAGAGCTCGCGCTTCAAGTTCGAGTTGCGCTTCGAGCGGCTGATCCCCGACACTGTTAAGCAGAAGCCGCATTTCGCCATAGGCTTTGGTTGGCCCTGCGGCGAGCTGGCGGGCGATCGCTTCGGCGCGCCGGGCCAGTTGATCGACTGGCACCACCTCATCGGCCAGGCCCATTGCCAGAGCGGCGGCGGCGTCCAGTGTTTTGTTCATCAGCAAGAACTCGCGCGCCCGGGCAATCCCCATCCGGCGGGAGTACATGATCGAGGAGCCGGCATCGTTGCAATAGCCAATCCCGGCATAGGCGGCGACAAACCGCGTGCCCGGTTCCGCGACAACGATATCCGCCCCCGCGACCAGCGCCGCCATGCCGCCAGCGCAGATATTGTGGACCGCCGCAACGATCGGCGCGTCCATCCGCTGCATCCGCGCGATGCCGACATGCAGATCGGCGGCCCAGCGCTTGATCATCAGCGGCAGGGTGTCGAGCGTCTTGAGGAACAGCGAAGCGTCGCCGCCATAGCTAAAGGCTTTCCCTTCCGCCAGGATCAGCACCGCGCGTACCGAAGGATCGGATGAAAGCACGTTGGCGGCATCGCAGAACTCGGCGCAGAACATGCCATCGATCGGGTTGCCCCGTTCGGGCTGGATGAAGGTCAGACGGGCGAGGCCGCCATCGCGATCGATCCGCATGCTGGCGCAAGTCACTGGTATTTTCCTCAGTCGATCAGCAAGACAGCTTTGATGCACTTGCCATGATGCGCGTCGTCGATTGCCTGGTTGATCTGGTCGAGCCGATAGGTTTTCGAGAACTTTTCGATCGGCAGGCGGCCGGCCTTGTGATGGGCGAGCAGCTCGGGAAGGAAGACTTTGGGATCGCTATCCCCTTCGACAATGCCGCGCACCGTGCCACCGATGGTCAGCCATTGCATGATCGGAACCGGCAGCATCGCATCAAGCGAGCCAGGAACCCCGATCAGCCCGATCCGGCCCAGATTGCCGACCATATTGACCGAGGCTTCGAGGATCGGCTGGTAGCCACTGGTATCGACCACCATGTCTACGCCCGCCGGAACGATGGCCCGGACAGCTGCGACCGGGTCGCCAGCACCGGGATCGATTACGTGCGTAGCGCCAAGTTCCAGAGCGAGCTGGCGGCGGCTTTCCTGCGGCTCGATCACAATCACCGGGTCGCAGCCGACAATCTTGCCGCCCAGCAGCGCGCTGAGGCCCACTGCCCCGCCGCCAAGCACAACGAGGGCCTCACCGGCCTGTCCATTCAGCGAGCGCATGACCGCTCCTGCGCCAGTCTGCACCCCGCAGCCGAGCGGGGCGAGGATGGCAAGATCGGCATCGTCATCGAGTTTCAGCACATTGCGCTCATTGGCAATCGCCAGCCCGGCGAAGGAGGACTGGCCGAAGAAATTGTCCGCCACTGCGATCTCGCTGCCCTGACCGACCTTGTGCAGCCGGGTAGAGCCATCGCCGCGCGCACAGACCATGTTGAGCGGTACGAAGCTCTGGCAATAAGCCGGGTGATCGTTGTCGCAATGGCGGCATGTCCCGCAGCTGTTGAAGGTCAGCAGCACCTTGTCGCCAGGCTTGACCGAGGTGACCTCGGGTCCGACCGCGTCGACGATCCCGGCGCCTTCGTGGCCCAGCACCGCCGGAAACTGCAGCCCCATTGCGCCCGATGCGATGACCAGGTCCGTATGGCAAATGCCGACAGCCTTGATTGCAACGCGCACTTCATTGCCCTGCGGTTCGCCGACATGAATGGTCTCGATCGCGAAGGGGCCATTGACTTGGTTCAGGACGGCAGCTTGGGTATGCATGAAAGTGCTCCGGCAATAAGGATCAATAGCTTTAACGGATGGGCTTGTGCCTCCGCGTGGGAAGTCTTGGGCGCTCCCGCGTGCGAAATCCTGGCGTTACCTCGCTTTGTAAACCACGTCACATTTCACATTGGGATTTTTGCGTGACCTTGCTCTGCAAGCTAGGCTAGGGACCATGAATGTCAACATATTTACGATTTTTCAATCGCTCGCGTTGGAGTGCAAGAAGGGGCCGAACCCGCTGAGGAAGCCGTTCGGCGAACACCCTCGTCTCTCGGTTCGCAGGTCCGGAAACGTGATTGAAACCGCAACTTGTCGCTACCACCGACCGCACTTGCGATCTCAAACCCGGTAACGTGGGAAACAGATGTATCAGTCTGCTACCCGGACGGGCGAGGATCTGATATCCCTTCCATTCCAGATTGATGCACACGGCTGGTCCAGCCAAGGACCGGCGCAGGAAGAGGAAAGCATACATGACTGCCAGCAGAGACAGTTTTTTCATTGGCAACGAGTGGGTTCGGCCCGCCAGCGACCACCGCTTCACGCTGATCAATGCTTCGACCGAGGAGGTCATCGGCACTGTACCCGAAGCGTGCGAAGCCGATGTTGATCGGGCTGTTGCTGCGGCGCGGGCTGCGCTTGTCGCACCAGGCTGGTCCGATTTGACCGCGCCGCAACGCGCCGCCGTGATGGAGCGGTTCATGGGTGCCATTGCCGCGCGCGGGGATGATCTGGCCCGCGCTGTAAGCATGCAGAACGGCATGCCGCTGGCGCTAAGTCAGCAACTGGAAGGCCAGTTCTCGGTCGGTGTGGTGCAGTATTATATGGAGCTGGCCAAAACGCTGGGCCAGCCCGACATCCGTCCCTCGCAGATGGGCAAGGAAACCCTCGTCGAAGGGACCCCGATCGGGGTGGTCGCCGCCATCGTGCCGTGGAACTTCCCGGTAACGCTGGCACTCAACAAGATCGCGCCAGCGATGGCGGCGGGCTGCACCGTGGTGATCAAACCGTCACCGGGGACAATCCTCGATTCCTATATCTTGGCCGAAGCTGCGCTGGAGGCAGGCGTCCCCCCCGGCGTGCTCAACTGGATTGCCGCAGACCGCGACGTTGGCGCCTATCTGGTCGGACATCCCGGGATCGACAAGGTTGCCTTCACCGGCTCGACCGGGGCGGGGCGGCTAATTGCCCGGACCTGCGGCGAATTGCTGCGACCTGTCACTTTGGAACTGGGCGGAAAATCGGCTGCGATCCTGCTTGAGGACGCCGATATCGGCACCTTCCTGCAGGGGGTGCCGATGGCCTCGATGCTCAACAATGGTCAGGCTTGCTATAATGGTACGCGCATTCTGGCACCCAAGAGCCGTTACGGCGAAGTAGTCGACGCCTTGGCCGGCTTGGCAGCCTCGCTGACGGTGGGCGATGCGCTGGACCTTGGCACCCATGTTGGCCCGATGGCGTCGAGCGCGCACCGCGACCGGGTGGAAAGCTATATCGAGATCGGCAAGCGCGAGGCCAGGCTGGTTGCCGGTGGCGGACGGCCGAAGCACACCAATCGCGGCTGGTTCGTTGAGCCGACGATTTTTGCCGATGTCGATAATTCGGCCCGGATCGCGCAGGAAGAAATCTTTGGGCCAGTGCTGGCGGTCATCGCCTACGACGGCGAGGAGGATGCGCTGCGGATTGCCAATGACAGCCAGTTCGGCCTGGGCGGATCGGTGTGGAGCGCGGACAGTGCCCATGCCACTGCAGTCGCTCGCAAGGTTGAAAGCGGCACGGTCGGGGTCAACGGCTATATGCCCTCGCTTGGCGCGCCGTTCGGCGGGGTCAAGGCCAGTGGTCTGGGACGTGAATTCGGACCTGAGGCTATCAATGCCTATCAGAACACCAAGTCGATCTATGTGATGGGCTGAGCCGGCTCCGTCAGAGCAACGTGGCACCTCTTGCTGAGCCCTGCTAGCTAGCGCTAATGCCGCGCAAATCTCGAGCCCTACCGCCAAGCCCATTCCGCCGTTTCAATTCCTCACCCGAGGTGATCCGGTTGGCTGTGATGATGTACGTCCGCTTCCCTTTGAGCCTGCGGAAGGCACTGTCAGAGCAAATGCACCATTCGGTAACAGGAGCAGGGTAGGGCGCCGGAATGCCCAGACCCCGCAAGTCAGCCAGTCCATTTCGCTACTTCAATTCATCACCGGAGATCATCCGCCTGGTCGTGTTGATGTACGTTCGGTATCCTTTGAGTCTCAGAAATGTCGAAGACCTTCTGTTCGAACGCGGGATCGACATTTGCCATGAGACCGTGCGGTTCTGGTGGAACCGCTTCGGGCCACTGTTCGCGGGCGACATCCGGCGGCAGCGCGTGAGCCGGATGCAGGGCTTCCGGCAGTGGCGCTGGCACCTTGATGAGGTGTTCGCGAAGATCAACGGCGAGCGGCATTATCTGTGGCGCGCGGTCGACCACGAAGGCGAGGTTCTTGAGAGTTACGTCACCAGGAAGCGCGACAAAGCCGCAGCATTGCTGTTCCTGAAGAAGGCACTGAAACGGCATGGCAAAGCTGAGACGATCGTCACTGATGGCTTGAAATCCTATCCAGCTGCGATGCGCAGTCTCGGTAATGTCGATCGCCGCGAGATGGGCCGCTGGCTCAACAATCGCGCCGAGAACTCACACTTACCATTTCGACGACGAGAGCGAGCAATGCTGCGATTTCGACGAATGAAATCGCTACAGAAGTTCGCCTCGGTCCATGCCAACGTACACAACCATTTTAACCTGCAGCGCCACCTCGTCGACCGTCAAACTTACAAGACCTGCCGCTCGGCCGCCCTGGCCGAGTGGCAGAACCTCATGGCATGAGATGACTCTGGGGAGGGAAGAACTCCGCCAATCGGAGACGAGTTGCGATTAGACTGACAGCACCTGCGCGAGGCCCAGAAGGGCGTCCTGGCGGCAGCGGTAGTGCGCATTCTCGTCATCCCCGCCATTGTGGTTGTGCCGGGTGTCGTGGCCTATAAGCTTTATGGCAGCATTGGTGATCAGGCTTATGGCCGACTGGTTGGCGATGTACTGCCCAGCTGGATGTCAGGCGCATTTGCCGCCATGATGATGGCGGCGGTGATTGCGCATACCTCGGCAATTCTGAACAGCTCGGTCGCGCTTTATTCGATCGATTTCCATGACAAGTTCGTCGCGCCGGTGACTAACCACTGGCGTCTGGCGGCAATCGTCTCGGCCTTGTTTACGGTCAGCTCGATCGCCTTGGTTCCGGCGTTTGAAAGCGCCAAGAGCATCATCAATCTATTGCAGGAATTGAACGGCTTGTTCTCTATGCCGATCCTCTCCGCATTTATCGTCGGCCTGTTGTTCCGCAACGTCGATGCCCGGGCAGCGGTCGCGGGGCTACTGTTCGGCTTTATCGCCTATGCGTTCCACAACTTCGTACTCTACAAGCCCGATACGCTTTTCATCGGGGAAACATTCTACCAGCACATGGGCTTGCCGTGGCTGCATTACATCGATGTGATGGTGATCGTATTGGCATCGTCAGTGACGGTTGCGTTGTCGCTCAACCGCCTGGTTTTCGGCAATCGTGCAACTTTCATCTGGAGCGCGCGGGGCCGGGAAATGCGTGCATTAGAGGCTTCCTGATCCCCGATTTATCGCTGAACATCCCATCAGATCGCACCCGTGAGGACAGCCGCGAAGTCGTTATCGCACTATTCGAGCGCAGGCTCTTTGAGGAGCAAACGCGCTTCGGCAAGCAAGTTGAACATGGCGTGACGGGCGCCTTCTTCATCACCGGCGGCAATCGCGTCAGCAACCTTGGCGTGATCTTGGGCACTTGCCACGGCGACCGATTTTTGCCGGTTGGTCACCTGGATCGAGATGCGCAAGGCAACGTCAATCGTATGGCGCATGTTAAAGAAGAACCGGTTCCCGCTGGCCTCAAGAATTGAGACATGAAATTCAACATCCGAATCAAGCGAATCGTCCTCTCCCCGCTCGGCAGCACGCATCCGATCAAGCGCGGCATAGATGGCCGAATTTGCCTTCGCATCTCCGCGTACTGCGGCAAGAGCTGCAGCTGTCGGTTCGATCGCTATCCGAAAGTCATTGAACTCCCGGATTAATTGCAGGCGACTGCCCTTTCGGTGGAGAAACCAGGCAAGAACGTCGGGATCGCTCAAATTCCATTCGGCTTCCTTAAGCACAATGCTGCCCAGACTGGCGCGCGACGTAACCATGCCTTTTGCTGTCAGCGCTTTTACCGCCTCACGGATAACGGTTCGGCTGGTGTCGAATGTGGTGCAGAGTTCGTGGATTTGAAAAACTGCGCCAGGCTGGTATTCACCTGATACGATCGATCGGCCAAGCGCTTCGGTGACATATTCGGTCAGATTGCTGGTCCGGAACTTCGCCACGATCGCTACCCCTCCGCTGCCAAGTGCGAGATCATAACCACGATGCCCCAATCAACGGCTTGACGGGTACATCATGCGGCAGTTTTCCGCCACTGCCTATAGCATAAATCGGATAATATGATTTATGTAGCGAGCTTGTCTCGTTTCGCTGCGCCGATATGCCGGCGAAAGCGCCGCAACACCGCGTCCGAGAAATGGCGAAGCCGTGCTTTGGTATGACAGTCTAGGCTGGCACTTCCAATGAACGCTCGCGGTAAGCGACAGTCCATTCATTAAGATCGGCCAACATGATCTCTGCGGTATTGTCCAGCTCTGCCGAAAGTGCATCGAGCTGCGTTACCTTTTTCAGCCTTTCGGCGTTGCCGTGGAGCGCACTTACGGTCTGGAGCGAGCGACTGGCGGCAAGCAGATGCTCCCCGTGCCCGCGCATCCCGAACACCGACGCACCCACTGCCGGCAGTCCGGCGGTAGCGAAGATGAAATAGCTGGTCATCGCCCTGATTGATTCAGGCACCAACACATAGAGCACAAGAAACAGAAAACAGGCTGTGATCACCGCCCCCATCAACAAATTGCCGATGCCATGCAGCCGATGATCAAGTAGGCGCATCCGCTTGGCGTTGATCTGATGGTAGGCCGCCTGAGGCTCAATCTGTTCGGCCACCACATCGTCGGCCAGTTCCCTGATCCTGGCCGGCGTCATGATGCCCTTGGGGCTGGCCATTTCGCGCCAGATCGCGGCAGCATACCAGCGCGTCCAATCGGCCCCGGCATCGCGGTGGCGCGGTCCGCCGATAAAATCGGTGCGGAACGGTGGCGTGGCCATGCCGGTTTGCTTGAGATAGATCAGTGGGCGTAAAGATTCGGCCAAATGGCGATATTGCAACCAGCGGCGGTGCCATTCGCCCTTGTTGCCGGCGCGGGTATTGAAGAACAGCAAGCTGATCGCACCCAGTTCGGCAAGGACCAGATAAACCTTCGCTGCCGGGGCCACCAGTCCGCCCAGCGCAATAATTACTGCCAACGCCGACAACCCGTAATTGGTCGCATGACCGCTTCGAAACAGCTGCGCATAGCGAATTGCCAGAAAATTTGCCCAGCCATAGGCATGCTCGATCCGCAGCCGATCAGATGGCGCAAAGGCCTTGCGCAAGTTCTGCCGTTCGCGGGCATTGTCTTCGTCGATCGAACTTTGGCGCCACGTTCCCCATGGCAAGGCTTTGACCCTAAGCAGCGCAAGCAGCAGCGGATATTCGATCCGCCAGTTGTTGCGCTTTTCCCGTTCGGTTAAATAATCAGCGATTTGCTCGCGCTCGACCTGGGTGTGGGGAGCCAGCGTGTCGCAGATCAAAGCCGCATAACCCTCCGCTCCCGCCAATGGCTGGGCGATCGGCTCGAAGGAATCTCCGCCTACCAACAGTCTGATCACGCCGACATCGTCGGCCTCGCGGTCAACAGTGACGTGGATCACCGGAACTCCGCCGCGCAGCGCCAGATCGACGACATGGGCTGTGCCGCCTGGCCCGTTGCCCTCACCGCCGTCCCAGATCGCGATCAGGATGTCGGCTGCCGCAATCACAGCCTTGCCGACCATCACATAGGCCTCATCCTGATCAGAACGCAGTCCCGGCAGCGCAAAGCTCTCATCGGCCGCATTCAGCTGTTTCACGAATTCGTCGCGCTCGTGTCCCTCGGCGAAATCTTTGCAGTACTCGTCGGGCGCGAACGGCAGCAGCGCCCGAACATAAAAGCCATGGTCATGCGCGGATGTCGCCGCAAGTTGATCCGAACCGGTCGCCAGCGGTGTATGCAGCCGCAGTTCTGGCGCTGCATCATCAAATATCGCCGTTTCCTCGCGGTGCAATCGGAGCGCTGCGTCCCCCAAGTCACAAAACAGCCTGCTCAAACATGGACCAAGCGCAGTCACCACGCCCGGAGATAACAGCTTTGAGCGATGGCCGGTAATCCCGACATTTAGGGTCAGTCGCGGACGAGGAGGGAAATGGCCCGGCAACGTTATTCTTCCTAGGTGGGGTTCGGCTGGCGCAGGGTTGGCGGGCGGCGAAAAACCAATGGTCAGAGATCAGAACGCAAGCGCAGCTCATGGACAAGGGTGAAACTGCCGATGGTGATTGCCGAGCCCAGCGGGATCGCCGCAGTCCCGGAAACCCGTTCTCCATCAACAAAGGTGCCATTGGTGGAATTCAGATCGAGAACGTAAAGTTCGTTGTCTCTGAGTTCTACCTTGCAGTGCGTCCTTGAAACCTTGAAATCGGAAAGAATGACGTCGGCAGGAGCGGTTCGGCCGATCTTCAGTCCCAGCGGGCTGACCACGTATCGCTGTTCCAGATCATCCCCATTTGTAAGTTCGAGGCAATGGATCTCGTCGCCTTCGAACAGACTGATCTCGTCTGCGCGGGTATAGAACTGGGTCTGCTCGAACTCATCCGGCACTGCCGGCTCTGATTTGGTTGATTTGGCCATTTGTGCCCGAAGCGAAGACAGGGCTGAGATCAGACTTTCGACCTTGCCATTCATGAAGATGAAATCACTCGCCGGGCGGTTAGCGGGGGGCGGTGCAGCTTTGTGGGCGGCGTGCTTGGCATGGGCAGCAACAGAGCCACCCGCCTGGCCTTCAGGTTCGACGAAGCCGCGCACGTCCTCTAGAAATGCCAGCCAGGCCGGGTCGCCTGGATCACCATCCCAATGGCAGAGATCGGCCGTATGGGTAAGCTCGAAGATGATCGGGCGTTCGCATGGTTCGATAATCACCGGGGCCAGCGTCCCGTTGCGATCGGCCAGAGTGGCTTCAGCCCGCACCCACCGCGAGGCGACCGAGCGCGGCGACCACAAGACGACTACCGCTTTGGCTGCGCGCAACGCCTTCTCGATTACTTCGTCAAACGTCTCACCCGAACGCAAATCAGCGTCCCACCAGACTTTCAGTCCGGCCTCCATAAACGCATCGGCATAGCGCCGCGCCACGCTCGCATCTTCGCGACTATAGGAAATGAAGACGTCATGCTCGTGCAAGTAAATTTCCCTCGGCCGAATTTAGTCGACTAATATCAATATCATTTGACCCGGCAAGGTATCACGCTCCAGTCTAGCTAAACAGCAAACTGACGACTGGTCCGCGTCCACGAATCATCTTTAGGTTAAAAACAACCCAGAGATGCTCGCCGAGCTGAATATCCCAAGTTATCACTTTCGCAAGTGCAAAAGAAACACCGATTCAGCATCGCGTTCCAGTATGACACGCAGTGCTACCGACAATAAGGCCGAGCGCTGCGTTACTTCGCGGCCGACGACTGCGACTGTAACCCATTGAGATAGAGTTTGGTTTGATTCGCCGAGGCAATCAGCTGATCGACCTCGCGCTCTGTCCGCAGCCCGCGCATCGAATTGACGATCGTATCAAGATAGCGGACGTAATCCTGCGCCGTTTTGCTATTCGTACGCCGGATCCGATAGCGCGCCTTCTCATCGTCCGAAGCGCCGCTGCCCGGTTCCGAGCCATTGCCCAGTCGAATGACATTGGCAGCAATTCCGCGCGCCGAACTGACAACCGAACCAAAACTGCGGTATTTCTGTGGGAAAAGCTCACTGGCAGAGCCAGCCGCCTTCAGATCCGGGGCGGGCAGGGATGGTTCGACGCTGGCTGCGACTGACGGTATCACTTCGAGCGGCTCGATCGGCTTGTCCTGGACCACAGAATCTGAGCGGAAGGCCCGTGAATAAGCGACGGCAAACCTGCCCGACGCTGCCAATGCCTGGTGGGCCAAGGCAATCGCCACGCCGGGCTCGGCTGCACTGCTCGCCCCAGCCGCCGCAGCTCCCAATCTGGCCCGGGCGACGCGCAGATCATTGGCAATCTTCTGGCGTTCAGGGGATTCGCCGCGAGCCCCATTCGGCCTGAGCGGATCAGCCCAAGGCAATTCGCGCCGCAGCCGCAGCGAACGACCTTCCGCCTCCCGCACCAGCGCATTGGCAAATGTGGCACTGGCAGATTGCGCCAATGCACTCATCCTTGCAGCTTGGGCTGCCTTCTCGCTCTCGGCGGTGATCGCTCCAAGTCCGCTGAACAGACCGCCAATATTGGCCCCCGCACCAGCAAGATCCCGAACGGCAGCCGGCGGGGCACCGTTCTTGCGCGCAGCCGCCACCAGGGCCCCAACTGCAGCAACGAGGTCACCAGGCGCGGTCAATTCAGCTGCCACAACCGGACCTGCTTCTCCTTGCAGCGGAACCGCTTCCACTTGCGACGCGAAGACCGGTTCGGCCTTCGTCCCGGCAGCGCCACGCGTGGTCAAATACCAGCCCCCGCCAAGCACCACCGCTCCGATCGCTGCTCCGCCAATCAGCAACGGGCCCCAGGATCGCTTCTGCCTGACTGGAACCTCGCCGCCACCCGCGACTTTCGCCGCAAGTTTGGTCGGCCCGGGCTTCGGCGGTTGCTCCTTGGCGACGACGGACGCTGTATCCGGCACCTTTTTGTGATCAGCTGCCTTTTGCGACGCCTTGGTGTGTTGGCCCGGCCCCTTGAATTCGGCCTCGCTGGTAATCAGGGGAACTGCCGTCTCGATCTTGCCAATAGCGTCAAAACCGGATGGCTGTGGCGCGACCGGCTTGATCGACTCATTCTGCGAATCGAACACGTAAACCCGGGTGGCGTCATCATCATCCCCGCCGCCACCGGGCGCGACAGCCGATCCGCTGTCCCGGTCAAACAGCGCCAGCCATGCCGAGATTGACTGAGGCCGGTCGTCAGGCCGGATGATCATTGCAGCGTCAACCGCGGCAAGAAAAGTGTGGCTGTAGCCCGGCCAATTGCCCTCGGCGAGCGGAGTGCCAAGGCCGCCATGCATCCGCTCCAGCACTTCAGGCGGCTTTTCGCCAGTTACGCATTCGTGCATCACCACTCCGAGCGCATAGATGTCGGTCCATGGGCCTTGGGCATAGGTTTTCACATATTGTTCGATTGCCGCGTATGGCGGTGTGTGGAACGTAACCTTGGTATTCGTGGCGTCACCGGATTCAAACCGGGCAGAACCGAAATCAATCAGGACCGGACGCCCGTCTTCGTTGACGAGAATGTTTGGCGGCTTGATATCGCGGTGCAGAACTCCCACCCGGTGCGCCCGGTCCAGGCCTTCAGCAATCGGCTTGACCAGCGCGAGCAGGCTCGATTCATTGAATCGCCGACCCTGACGAAGCAGTTTCGACAGCGAAAAGCCATCTTCAAAATCCATCACGATGTAAGCTGTTCCGTGGATTTCGAACAGGCTGCGGACGCTGACAATGTTGGGATGGCGGGTGGGCGTCGAGAGGTTCCATAGCAGCTTTGCTTCCTCGACGAATTTCTTCAGGCCAAGTGCATGTACTTCCTCGGCATTGGAATCGATCGGGACAACCGTATCGCCATCCTTGCGCTCGCTTATTGCGCTGGGAAAATATTCTTTGATTGCAACCAATTCGTTGAAATATATGCCGCGTCCTTTATAGACGATGCCAAACCCGCCGACGCCGAGCACTTCCTCAAGTCGCCATTCCCGAAGCACAGTTCCAGGGGGTAATGCCTTGTTGCTATAGGCTTTATTCATTGCCGCTCCAGATCAAAGGCGGTAGCTGTCTTCACACATCGTTCGCATGAACAGATAGAGTTTGCTAGTCCTAACCTTAAGCTTGTCAGCAAGGGAGATTTGGATGGGATTCGACTGCATCAGCCGAACCCACGTCGGCCTTCGGCGAAAGCTGAATGAAGACGCTGTGCTGAATTGCGCTGGCCGGAGTATCTGGGCAGTTGCCGACGGGATGGGCGGGCATGAGGCAGGCGAAGTCGCCAGCGCCAAGATTATCGAAGCGCTCTCAACCATTACAGCCTCCGCCGATAGTCTTGAAAACCGTGTCGATCATGCAGTCACTCTGCTCGAAAGCGTCAACGCCGCTCTCATGGATCTGGGCAATGCCAGCGGCGAGCAGCGCACCATCGGCAGCACGATTGTCGGACTTATCGTAGACGAGGATAGCTACGCCTGCTTTTGGGTAGGCGACAGCCGCGCCTATCTGCTGCGCGGGGACGAAATATCGCAACTATCCCATGATCATAGCCTGGTGCAGGAACTCGTCGATACCGGCATGCTTCGAGCTGACGAAGCCGAAGGCCATCCCAATGCCAATGTCGTAACGCGCGCAGTGGGAGCCAAGGCGCGACTGCAAGTTGATGTTGTCATGGGCAGCCTCAACCGCGGCGATCTTTTCCTGCTGGCTAGCGACGGCCTG
This sequence comes from Novosphingobium sp., assembly GCA_031413595.1. GTDB lineage: Bacteria > Pseudomonadota > Alphaproteobacteria > Sphingomonadales > Sphingomonadaceae > Novosphingobium. Next base: position 8,926 of record JANOFJ010000055.1, on the reverse strand, counting down.
ACACGCATGGTCAGGGACGACGAACTTTTGCTGGAACTCTCCACAAATCCGCCAGCCCCCGCCGCCGATCGCCTCATCGAACTGACGCTCGAACGCGGCGCGCCAGACAATGTATCACTGGTGATCGTGCAAGTCGGCACCAAGCCACGCGGACCCAGCGCTTGAGACAGGGGTAGAATTCCCTAGTCCCGATTTCGGAAGTGATTGCAAGGTCTAGTCAGACCAAAATTGCCGGTGGAGGAGGTGAGCGGTAAATCGGGCCGACGGCCAAGTCCGATAAGCGGTTCCGGGACTTTAACTTATCTCCCGAAGTGATCCGCCTTGTGGTGATGATGTCGATCCGGCTCCCGTTCGCACTGCGTAGTGGCGAAGACCTGCTGTTCGGGCGGGGCATTGATATTTGCAATGAAACCGTCCGGTTCTGGTGGAACCGGTTTGGACCGTTGTTTGGCATCGGAGATCCGGCGCGAGCATGTGTCGCGCATGCGGGCTTTAGTCACTGGCGCTGGCGTCTTGATGCGGTGTTCGTAAAGGGAAATGGCGAGCGGCATTGCCTGTGGCGCGCGGTCAATCGCAAAGGCGAGGTTCTCGAGCGCTGCGGGACGAAAAAGCGCGACAAAGCTGCGGCTTTGGCGTTCCTGAAGAAGGCGCTGAAGCGTCATGGATCGCCCGTTGTAATAACAACCGACGGCCTGCGATCCTAAAAGGCGGGAATGGCCGAACTGGGCAATGGCGACAAACAGGAAGTTCGCCTCGGTCCATGCCAACGTCCACAACAACTTTAACCAGGAACGCCACCTCGTCGATCGCCAGACTTGCAAGCTTCGCCGCTCGGTCGCACTGGCTGAGTGGCAATCGCTCATGAGCTGATGCCTCGATCCCAAAGCTATACCTCCGCTAATCGGAGACGAGTTGCGATTGGACTGACAGCACCGCCAAGCCCTCGTTGGAGACAGGATATCTCCAATATCCGATAAGTTGCGCAGCAGCGCCCTGCGCGGCGCCGGGTTGATTTCTGGGGCGGGCCCGGCGACTGAATGGTTGCGCAGCTTGGCGGTGAGTTTACACGCCGGGCGAGCAAGTTTGCAGGGAGAGCGCGTGAAACATCGTCGGATCGCAACCCACGGCGGCGTGGAAATAGCCTTTGATGACAGTGGGCTGGAAAGTTGGCCGACGGTTGTATTCCTGCACGGCGGCGGGCAGACCCGGCACAGTTGGCGCGAGGCGACGGTGTCGCTCAATCGTTTGGGCTATCGGACACTTAACGCCGATTTGCGCGGCCATGGGGACAGTTCGTGGGCCGCAGATGGGGATTACGGCCTCGATGCACATATCGAAGATGTCACCGCCCTGATCGCAGAATTGACCGATCGTCCGACGATGGTGGGAGCATCGCTCGGCGGGATGATTTCGTTGGTGATGGCCGGCGAGCCCGTTTCGCCTGCGATTGGCGCGCTGGTTCTGGTGGATGTGGTGCCCCGTTTTGAGGTCGCAGGCACCGCCGCTATCCAGACCTTCATGAAGGGCAGTCCCGATGGCTTCGCCTCGCTTGATGAAGCCGCGCAGGCGATTGCCGCGTATTTGCCGCATCGACCGCGGCCGACATCGCAAGCCGGCCTGCGCAAAAACCTGCGCGAAGGGGAGGATGGCCGGTTCCGCTGGCACTGGGACCCGGCAATGATGCGCGGGCCGGGCGGGATTGGCGCCGCCCAGACGCGGCTTGAGGCGGCGGCGCGCCGGATAAAGATGCCCACGCTCTTGATCCGGGGCGCACTCAGCAAGGTTGTTTCAGACGAAGGCGCGCGCGCCTTCCTGGAATTGGTGCCGCACGCGCGCTACGCCAATGTCGCCGGCGCCGATCACATGGTGGCGGGGGACCGGAACAGCGAATTCCTGGCTCCACTGCTTGATTTCCTGCAGGTTCGGGATGAAGCCAAGAATGATTACGAGCCGGACCGCGTTTAGCGGACGGCTCCTGACTTGAAGCGTTGCGGTGCATCGGATAGCGCCGCAAGCTTGAGACCCGTCCTGTCAGGACATCCGAAGCGAGAGGCATATCGTGAGCATGGAACGCAGCTTTGATGTGGTGATAGTCGGGGCCGGGCATGGCGGCGCGCAGGCGGCTGTGGCGCTTCGGCAGGGGGGCTTTGCCGGTTCGATCGCCATGATCGGCAATGAGGCCGAACCGCCCTATGAGCGGCCGCCGCTCTCCAAGGAATACCTGGCCCAGGAAAAGCCGTTTGAGCGGATCTATATTCGACCGCCCACGTTCTGGGCTGAAAAGAATATTGAACTGATGCTGGGGCAAGAGGTGGAGACGGTCGACCCAGTTGCCCACACTCTGACGACAGCAGATGGCGCGCTGATCACCTATGGCAAGCTGATCTGGGCCACCGGCGGCAATCCGCGGGCGATGAATTGTCCTGGAAACAATCTGCACGGCGTCCATGCGGTGCGCAATCGCGCGGATGTCGACAAGATCATGGAAGAACTCAAGACCGCAGACCGGATTGTGGTGATCGGCGGCGGTTATATCGGGCTGGAAGCCGCTGCGGTGCTGACCAAGCTGGGCAAGCAGGTGACCTTGCTCGAAGCCTTGCCGCGCGTCCTGAACCGCGTGGCCGGGGAAGAGCTCTCCGATTTCTTCGAGGCCGAGCACCGCGCCCACGGGGTCGATTTGCGCACTGGCTGCGGAGTTGTCGCGCTGGTTGGGGAAGGCCGGATTAGCGGGGTCGAACTGGATGATGGCACGGTCTTGCCGGCGGACATGGCCATCGTCGGCATCGGCATCATCCCCGCCGTCGGCCCGCTTCTGGTGGCGGGTGCAGCGGGCGGCAATGGGGTGGACGTCGATGCGCAGTGCCGCACCTCGTTGCCCGATGTGTTTGCGATCGGCGATTGCGCGGCCCATTCCAATGCATTTGCCGACGGTCAGGTGATCCGGCTGGAATCGGTCCAGAATGCCAATGATATGGCCAGCATCGCGGCCAAGACCATCTGCGGCGAAGACAAGGACTACGCTGCAACGCCGTGGTTCTGGTCGAACCAGTATGATCTCAAGCTCCAGACCGTCGGGCTTTCAACGGGCTATGACCAGACGGTGCTGCGCGGTGATCCCGCAGCGCGCAGCTTTTCGGTGCTCTATTTCAAGCAGGGCCGATTGATCGCGCTCGATTGCGTCAACAACGTCAAGGATTACGTGCAAGGCCGCAAGCTGGTCGAACAAGGCCTGATTGCGCCGCCCGAAGACCTTGCCGATACGGACCACCCGCTTAAGGAATGGGCGGCAACCGCCGAAGTCTGAGCGTCTTAGTCCGCCCCGCCTCAATCCGCCCCGCCCTAATCCGCGAGAGTCAGTTGCTCGAACCGCTCAAGATGATAGTCAGCCGTGCCGAACTGGCTCTCGATCATGGTGGCGCGTTTGAAATAGTGCCCGATTGCCAGCTCCTGCGTGATCCCGATGCCGCCGTGGGTTTGCACTGCATTCTGCCCGACGAACTTGGCCGAGCGTGAGACTTTGGCCTTGGCCAGGCTGACTGCGGCCTTGCGCTGGTCTTCGGGCGATTCGAGCTTGACCGTGGCCATCAGGGTCATCGAGATGATCTGCTCCACCTCGATTAACATGTCGGCCATGCGGTGTTGCAGCACTTGAAACCGCCCGATTGGCTGGCCGAACTGCTGGCGCTGCTTTGAATAGTCGAGCGTCCCTTCATGGAGCTTGCGGGTCACACCGCAAGCCTCGGCGCAAACGGCCACTGTCGCTTCATCGACGATCCGCTCGATCAGCGAGAGGCCGCCGGGCAGGAGCGCTTCGCCCGGAACTGCTACGTTCTCGAAATAGATTTCCGAGGCGTGGAAGCCGTCGACTGTGGGGTAATCGCGCCGGACGATCCCGGGCGACTTGGCATCGATCAGGAACAGTTCCACGCCGCTGCGCTCGCGCTGGCTGCCGCCGGTACGGGCGGTAACCAGGATATGGCTGGACCAGGGCGCGGCATAAACCACCCCCTTGTGGCCGTTCAGCACATAACCTGCACCATCTGCCTTGGCCGTGGTGCGCAGATTGGCCAAATCATAGCGGCCTTGCGGTTCGGCATAGGCAAAGGCGATAGTGGTATTGCCGGCGATGATCTCGGGGATCATCGCATCGGCGATCGCGCCGCCAGCGTGCTTGAGTGCGCCGCCGCCGATCACCACGGTCTGCAGATAAGGCTCGATTGCGATAACCTTGCCCAGTTCCTCCATCATGATCACGTTTTCCAGCGCACCGCCGTCCATCCCGCCGTGCTTTTCGGCGAATGGCGCGCTCAAAATGCCCAGATCCTGTGCCAAGGCCCGCCAGATCCCCGGATCGCGGCCATCTGCGCTGGCCAGCATCTTCTTGCGGCTCTCAAAATCATAGGTGTCGGCAAGGAAGCGCGCGAGCGTGTCACGCAGCATGTCCTGCGTTTCGGTATAGTTGAAATCCATTAAAGTAATCCTGTCCCAATCAAGTGGTTGCCGTTGTCCGGCAATCTGTCAGCGGCTCAGAGACCCAAATTCTCAGAGACCAAGCACCATCTTGGCGATGATGTTGCGCTGGATCTCATTCGAGCCGCCGTAAATCGTGGTCTTGCGCGCGTTGAAATAGGTCGGCGCGGTGCGGTGGGCATGATCCGGCCCGATCGGGTGCTCATTGTCACCCTCACCAAAGCCGCGAAAATAGGGTGCACCGTAATAGCCGACGGCTTCGAGGCTAAGCTCGGTCAGCCGCTGCTGGATTTCCGAACCCTTGATCTTGAGCAGGCTCGATTCCGGCCCCGGGCCCTTGCCGGCATTTTCACCGGCGAGGCTGCGCAGTTCCGTGAACTCCAGCGCGGTCAGATCCATTTCCAGCTCGGCAATTTTGCGCTTGAAGAACGGGTTGGCGATCAGCGGCCTGTCGCCGTCCAGCTCTGTCCTGGCGATCGCCTTGACCTTTTCGATGCCGCGCTTGGATCCGGCGACCCCGGCGATGCCGGTGCGTTCGTGGGCGAGCAGGAACTTGGCGCAGGTCCAGCCCTTGTTCTCTTCATAGATGCGGTTGGCGATGGGAACGCGCACGTCCTCCAGCCACACCTCGTTGACTTCATGCTCGCCGCCCAGCGTGATGATCGGCCGCACGGTGACCCCCGGCGTCTTCATATCGATCAGCAGGAAGCTGATCCCTTCCTGCTGCTTGCCTTCGGCATTGGTGCGGACCAGAAAGAAGCCCCAATCAGCGTGCTGGGCCATCGTGGTCCAGGTTTTCTGACCGTTGACGATATAATCGCTGCCGTCCTGAACCGCCTTGGTCCGGAGGCTCGCAAGGTCCGAGCCTGAGCCCGGTTCGGAATAGCCCTGGCACCACCAATCCTCGCCGGAAAGGATCCGTGGGAGGAATTTGGCTTTCTGTTCAGCCGTGCCAAAAGTGTAGATAACCGGGCCGACCATCGCCAATCCGAACGGCATCAGGCGGATACAATCGGCCGCTGCGGTCTCTTCGGACCAGATATACTTCTGAGTCGCGGTCCAGCCAGTGCCGCCATATTCGACCGGCCATGCCGGAGCGACCCAGCCCTTGCGGTGAAGAACGCGGTGCCACGAAAGGAAATCCTCTTTGGACAGCTCATCACCCTCGTCCTGTTTGCCCCTCAGTTCCGTAGGGTAATTTTCGGCGATGAAGCTGCGGACTTCGGCGCGGAAGGCCAGTTCTTCGGGACTGAATTCGAGATCCACAGATTTTCTCCGGAATGCGAAGGGATGGACATCGGCACCGGCATAGGTACCAAATAGAAACGCATAGCCGACTGTGGATGAGGGTTTGCCCCGCGACAAGATGGAATCGATGAAAATGCGCGATAACAGGGGTTCGGTAGCGGTCATCGGCGCGGGTGATCACATCGGCGCAGCGATAGTCTGCAAGTTCGCGGCCGCAGGGTTTGCGGTCCATGCCGGGCGCCGAAATGGTGACAAGCTGGCACCACTGCTGGGCGGCGCTGTCACCGGGCGATCGCTCGATGCGCGGGTGAGCGAGGATGTCGCGGCCTTTCTGGCCGAGGCCGAAGCGATCGCACCGCTCGCGCTGGTGGTTTTCAACGTGGGCGCCAATGTGCACTTCCCGCTGACCGAAACCACCGACCGGGTATTCCGCAAGGTCTGGGAAATGGCCTGCTTCGCCGGCTTTGCGACCATGCGTGAGGCAGCGCGGATCATGCTGCCGCGTGGGCAAGGCAAGATCTTCGTCACCGGGGCGAGCGCAGGCATGCGCGGCAATCCCGGCTATGCCGCTTTTGCCGCAGCCAAATCCGGTCTCCGCGCAACAGCCCAATCGGCGGCGCGCGAGCTATGGCCGCAGGGAATTCATGTCGCCCATCTGGTGATCGACGCCGGGGTGGACACCGATTGGGTCCGCGCCCGGATTGCGACGAACGAAGGCGCAGAAGCCCTGGCCAGCCTTGATCCAGACCGGCTGATGCCGCCCGCCGTCGTTGCCGATGCCTATTGGGCGCTGTTCAATCAGCCGCGCAGCGCCTGGACGTTCGAGCAGGAAATCCGCCCCTTCGGAGAGAAATGGTGATGGCCCAGAAAGCAGAGTTTCTATTCGATTTCGGCAGTCCCAATGCCTATCTTGTCCATTGCGCGATCCCACAGGTCGAAGCGCGCGGAGCGGTGAAGTTCAGCTACGTTCCGGTCCTTCTTGGCGGGATTTTCAAGGCGATCGGGAACCAGTCGCCGATGATGGCCTATGGTCATATCACCGCAAAACGCGATTATGATCGGCTGGAGATGCAGCGATTTATCGCGAGACATAGGGTAGACCGGTTCCAGATGAACCCGCATTTTCCGGTTAACACCCTGCTGATGATGCGCGGCGCGGTCGCGGCCGAGCGGCTGGGCGTGGCGGAGGCCTATAATGAGGCGATGTTCGCAGGAATGTGGGAACAGGGCTTGAAGCTCGATCTTCCCGAAGTCTGGCACCGCGCGCTCATTGATGCGGAGCTGCCCGCTGATGCTTTGGCTGAAGCCGCGGGCGATGATGCGATCAAACAACAACTGGTCAGCAACACGGCCAGCGCGGTCGAGCGCGGGGCGTTTGGCTCGCCAACATTTTTCCTCGGGCGGGAAATGTGGTTCGGCAAGGAACGGCTGCGCGATGTCGAACAAGCGGCGCTGGAGGGAACCCGGATTTGACTGATAAGCTGCGCCTCTTTGTCTTCAACTGCGGCTGGTTCCAGTGCCGCCCGGGCTATTTCGTCGAGGGCGACGAGGGCGACTATCTGCGCGGGCCGGTGCCGTCGTATCTGATCGATCACCCCAAGGGGCGAGCGTTGTTCGATACCGGGATGGGAGTGCGTTATCGCCGTGATCTGGAAACTGCGCTGCCGGCCAATAAATTCGGGCTGCAATGGTTCGAGGGGATGGATATCGCAACGCGGCTGAAAGCGATGGAGATCGATCCCGCCAGCATCGATTATGTGATCAATTCTCACCTTCATATCGATCATTGCGGCGGCAATTCGCACCTGCCCAATGCCACGGTGATCATTCAGCGCCGCGAGCTTGAGGTCGCGCGCCGCAATCTTGAGCCCGGCACTTATGAGGCGGTGGATTTTGACACTGGCCAGCCGATCCGGGCGATTGATGGCGAGCTCGATCTGTTTGGCGATGGCTCAGTGCGGGTGGTGCCGACCTTTGGCCACACCCCGGGCCACCAGAGCGTGATCGTCAAACTTCCCAAGGGCAAGGTGCTGCTGGCGGGGGACTGCTGTTATACCGAGCGCAATCTGGATGTGATGGTGCTGCCGCGCGCCACCACCGATATCGAGCAGGGCAGGCTGACTTTTGAGCGGCTCGCGAAGGCTCGCGCCGCAGGAACGCGGATCCTTTTTGGCCATGACGGCAAGCAATGGGCAACGATCCGCGAGAATGCAGAGTTTGAATAGACGCAGTGAATCAGTAACAGCTTCGCTTGTGCGGCCCAAGGAAATGCTAGGGTCGCCATGAAAATGTCATCGCGCTAGGTGTAGGGGCGCATTAACAGAGTCAATCATGTCAGTCAGCTTAACCCACCTTCAGCGGCTTGAAGCCGAAGCGATCCACATCATGCGCGAGGTTGTGGCCGAAGCAGAGCGTCCGGTGATGCTCTATTCGGTCGGCAAGGACAGCGCAGTGATGCTCCATCTGGCGAGGCTGGCGTTCTATCCTGCGCCGCCGCCGTTCCCGCTTCTGCATGTCGATACGACCTGGAAGTTCCAGGAAATGTACGCCATGCGCAGCCAGATGGCGGAGGAGTCTGGCATGGAGTTGCTGGTCCACCAGAACCCCGAATGCATTGAACGCGGGATCAACCCGTTCGATCATGGCCCATTGCACACAGATATGTGGAAGACCCAGGGGTTGAAGCAGGCGCTCGACAAATGGGGATTTGACGTGGCCTTCGGCGGCGCTCGGCGCGACGAGGAGAAGGCCCGCGCCAAGGAGCGGATCTTCTCGTTCCGCACAGCCAGCCACGGCTGGGATCCCAAGAACCAGCGGCCCGAGCTGTGGAACCTTTATAACGCACGCAAGAACAAGGGTGAGAGTATCCGGGTTTTCCCGATCTCCAACTGGACCGAACTCGATGTGTGGCAATATATCCACCTCAACGATATCCCGATCGTGCCGCTGTACTTTGCCGCCAAGCGCCCGACTGTTGAGCGCGACGGGATGCTGCTGATGGTCGACGATGATCGTTTCCCGTTGCGCCCCGGCGAAGTTCCGGTCGAGCGTTCGGTCAGGTTTCGCACGCTGGGTTGTTACCCGCTGACCGGCGCGGTCGAGAGCGAGGCCGCGACCCTCCCGCAAGTGATCCAGGAGATGCTGCTCACCACCACCTCCGAACGCCAGGGCCGGGCGATCGACAAGGATGCAGGCGGCGCGGGCATGG
>JANOFJ010000054.1:0-13098 GCA_031413595.1 Novosphingobium sp. | reverse complement strand
CGGTGCCAATCCGGCGCTGGTGCTGACCGATGTGCAGGGCTGGTCGGGATCGACCAACCAGGCGGGCTATGACAAGATCCGCAAGAGCCGCGACGACCTGAAGGAATTCCGTGCCGAGATCGAGAAGGATATCGGCAGCTTCATTAAGTCGGTTAAGCTCGGCGTCGATCACGTCTACCGCAAGAAGAACCTGACGCAAGACGAAGCCTTCCTTACCCCGCCAGTTGGCGTCAACGGAGCGATCATTCCGACCAATCTGCAGCTGGCACCGGTCAATCTGTCGCGCGGCTTCGGGCCGATCCTGTCGTGGGATCCGCGTACGCTCGTTTCAAACAACGTTCTGCTCTTCGTGCCGAACACCTTCGGTAACTCGCAGGCCTACCGCATCAGCGAAGATGTCTGGACGCCTTATGCGATGGCTTCGCTTGATGCCGATCTCGGCAACGGCAATACGCTGACCGGCAACATTGGCATTCAGGCCATCCATACCAGCGTGAACTCGTTCGGCGCCATCAATGGTACGCTGACCGACAAGTACTGGATGGTGCTACCCAGCCTCAACCTCAACTTCCGTTCGGCGAACGATCTCGTTGTGCGTTTTGCCGCATCAGAGCAGATCATGCGTGCGCGCTTGCCCGACATGAACAATACGGTGAACTTTAACCGCAACGTGCTGCTGAACATCTACCAGGGTGGTGGCGGCAACCCTAAGCTGCGTCCTTACAAGGCGACCGCACTCGACCTGTCGGTTGAAAAATACTTTGGCAACAAGGGCTATCTGGCCCTGCAGATGTACTACAAGCACCTCAATCGCTACGTCGATCCGAGCGGCGTGGACCTTGCTTACGACTATTCGGGCTATCCGGTTCCCCCGGGCATTCAGCCGCCGACTCCGATCGGAACCTTCAGCGGGCCGGTCAATACCAAGGGCGGGTGGATCAAGGGCGCTGAACTTGCCGGGACGCTTCCGTTTGAAGTCTTCAGCTCTGCGCTGAGCGGCTTCGGCATCACCGGCGGGCTCGGCTATACCGAAACCAAGGCCTTCAATTCCAACGGCACGCCCAGCGCCATTCCCGGCTACTCGAAGTGGGTCGGCAGCCTGACCGCGTTCTACGAGGATCACGGCTTCAACCTGCGCGGCTCGATGCGTTACCGTTCTGGCTTCCTGGGTGACTTCGCGCTGTTCAGCGGCGGGCTCGATCGCCAGGCGGTGCTGTCCGAAACGGTCTACGACGCGCAGATCGGCTATGACTTCCCCAAGGGGTCGGCGCTTGAAGGGCTGTCACTGTTCTTGCAGGGCCAGAACCTGACTGATGAGCGTCAAGCCACCCTGGCGGAAATCAACGGGGCCGGCGTGCCGGATGCCTGGCTCAAATATCAGACTTATGGGCGGCGCTTCCTTGCCGGCTTCACTTACAAGTTTTGATGAAAATTTGGGGCCTGCCGGTTCGGTCGGCGGGCCCCATGCTCTATAGGCCAGTCCTATGAACGAGCGCAGAGCCTACGATTTCGTGATCGCCGGTGGCGGAACCGCCGGCTGGATCGCCGCTGCAACCCTGGCACGGTTCCTGGGGGACTGCGCGTCGATAACCTTGGTCGAATCCGACGAGATCGGCACGGTCGGGGTGGGCGAAGCGACGATCCCTCAAATCCACAACCTGCTGATCGGGCTGGGGCTGGATCAGGGCGAATTCCTTGAAAAGACCAATGCCAGTTTTAAGCTGGGCATCGAATTCGCCGGCTGGCTTCGCCGTGGCGAAAGCTATATCCACAGTTTCGGCAAAGTCGGCCGCGGGGTCGGCCTGATCCCCTTCCGCCAGCTGTGGCTGCGCGGCTGCGCGCTGGGTGTGGCGGGCGACTATGGCGAATACAGCTACAACGTCGCAGCCGCGCGCCGGGATCATTTCGCGATCACCAACGAGGCAAGCGCCAGCATTCCCGATCTCGCCTATGCCTTTCATATCGATGCAATCCTGTTCGCCGGAATGCTGCGGGAATATGCCGAAGCGCGGGGGGTAAAGCGCGTCGAAGGCCGGATCGTCGGAGTGCGGCGGGGCGCGCAGAACGGCGATCTGGCCGCATTGGTGCTGGATGGTGAACGCGAGATTGCCGGCAACCTGTTCATCGATTGCACCGGCTTTCGCAGCCTGTTGCTGGGCCAGGAATTGGGCGAAGCCTATGTCGACTGGACCCACTACCTGCCCTGCGACACTGCACTGGCAGTGCCCAGCGCGCCGGGACCCCGGTTCCGGCCCTACACCCAGTCGATCGCGCACCCGGCCGGCTGGCAGTGGCGCATCCCGCTGCAGCATCGCACCGGAAACGGCCACGTCTTCTGCTCCGAGATGATGTCGGTCGACGAGGCAAGCGCGATCCTGCTGGCCAATCTTGAAGGCGAGGCGCTGGCCGATCCACGGCCGATCCGGTTCAAAGCCGGTCACCGCGAGCACTTCTGGTCGCGCAATTGCATCGGCCTGGGGCTGGCGGCCGGCTTCATGGAGCCGCTTGAATCAACCAGCATCCACCTGGTTCAGTCAGGCATCGCGCGGCTGCTTGAACTGCTGCCTGGCGATCCCGGCGATCTCGGCGCGGCGCGGGCTACCTTCAACCGCCTCTCCAATACTGAATGGGAAAGGATCCGGGACTTCCTGATCCTTCACTACATCGCCAACGAGCGCTATGGCGAACCGTTCTGGGATCACTGCCGCGGCATGGAAGTTCCGGAGACGCTGGCCGAAAAGCTCACCCTGTTCCGCTGCAACGGACAGTTCGTGCGCGAAGAGGACGAGCTGTTCCTCGACGACAGCTGGGGGCAAGTCATGATCGGACAGGGTATCATGCCGCAGGGCTGGTCGCCGCTGGCTGACAATGTCTCGGGCGACGATCTGGGTCCATTTCTGGCCAGCCTCGCCAACGCCTATCGCACAAAAGCGGATGGTCTTCCCGAACATCGCCGCTTTGTCGCCGCTATGGCAGGCCAGAAAGACAGGGGAATGGTATGAAGTATCGGGCATTTCTCGCTTCGCTCGCACTGATAGTGCTGGCGGCGCAGGCCCGGGCCCAGGCCCCGGCCTTCGCCCCGACCGACTACCGCGCCCGCACCCCCGAGCAGGAGGTGATCTACTTTGTCTTGCCCGACCGGTTCGAGAATAGTGATCCCGCCAATGATCGCGGCGGCCTTGCTGGGGACCGGCTGAAAACTGGCTTCGACCCGGCGTCGAAAGCGTTCTACAATGGTGGTGACCTGAAGGGTGTGACCAAGCGGCTCGACTATATTCAGGGGCTTGGTGCGACCGCCATCTGGCTTGCGCCGATCTTCAAGAACAAGCCGGTACAAGGCCCGCCAGGGCAGGAATCGGCGGGCTATCATGGCTATTGGATTACCGATTTTACGCAGGTCGATCCGCATCTGGGGACCAATGCCGATTTCAAGGCGCTCGTTGATGCCGCGCATGCGCGCGGCATGAAAGTCTATATGGACATCGTCGCGAACCACACGGCTGACGTGATCAAGTATCGTGACTGTCCGGGCGACTGCGCTTATCGCAGCATCGCCGACTACCCCTTTTCCCGGCGCGGTGGTGTCAGTGGTCCCTCGATCAATACCGGATTTCTCGGCGATAACGTCCAGACTGCCGGGAATTTCGCGCGGCTGACCGACATGAACTTCGCCTATCAGCCCTTCGTGCCCAAGAGCGAAGAGATTGTGAAGGTGCCCGCCTGGCTCAACGACATCCGATATTATCACAATCGCGGCAATTCGTTCTGGAAGGGCGAAAGCGTCGTCTATGGCGACTTTGTCGGCCTCGACGATATCGCGACTGAGAATCCGCGTGTTGCGCGGGGTCTTATCGACGTATTCGGCAAATGGATCGACGACTTCGGGGTCGATGGTTTTCGAATCGACACCTCCAAGCACGTCAATTCGGAATTCTGGCAAGCATTTGTCCCGGCGATGAAGGCACGTGCAAAGGCACGCGACATTCCCAATTTCCACATCTTTGCCGAGGTGATGGTTGATGGCACCGACACCGCCACGCTTGCGCGCTATAACCGCTCGGATCGCTACGACACGCTCGACTTTGCGTTCACCTGGGCAGTCCTCGAAGCCCTGGGCGGGTCGCGCGGCCCGGAAGCGCTCGGTCGGCTGTTCGACAACGATGTCCTTTACCGCGATGGCCCGGACTCCGCCCGCCAAATGCCGACTTTCCTTGGCAATCATGACATCGCGCGCTTTGCATCCAATCTTCGCAAGCGGCTGCCCGAAATCACCAATGACGAACTGCTTGCGCGTGTGAAGCTCGGCCACGCTATGCTATTCACACTGCGCGGCGTCCCAACAATCTATGCCGGGGACGAACAGGGTTTTGTCGGGCGCGGCGGCGATCAGGATGCGCGCCAGAGTTTGTTCGCGTCAAAGGTTGCCATCTACAATGCCGATCCGCTGCTTGGTTCAAAGTCGACCACGGCACAGGCGAATTTCAACATCGCTCATCCGCTCTATCTCGAGATTGCCGCGCTCGCAAAGGTGCGGGCGGCCTCCCCCGAACTACGGCGTGGGCGGACGCTCGTGCGGGCGGCGGGAGACAAGCCCGGTCTGTTTGCGGTCTCGCGGCTGCTCGACGGGCGTGAAGTTCTGGTCGTGTTCAATACATCGACCGCACTGCTAACTGCGCAGGTGCAGGTCGAGGCAGGCTCCCAAAGCTTCACCCCGCTCGCCGGTCAGTGTCCGATCGCCGCCGCAGCCCCAGGCTCTGTCACAATCACGCTCGCGCCGCTCGGCTATGCCGCCTGTGCGGCCAAGGAATGAACTGATACCTGCAATGGATCGACTGACCAGCCTTGTCACTGCCCAACCTGAAACCGCCCTCGCCGAATGGTGGCGCGGCGCGGCGATCTATCAGGTATATCCCCGCTCTTACTGCGATTCGAACGGTGACGGGGTGGGCGACCTGCCGGGAGTGACCTCGCGGCTCGATTACATCGCGTCGCTTGGGGCCGAGGCGCTATGGATCTCACCGTTCTTCCCCTCGCCGATGCACGATTTCGGTTATGACGTTGCCGATTATTGCGATGTCGATACGATCTTCGGCACGCTGGCAGATTTCGATGCGCTGGTGGCGCGGGCACACGGTCTCGGGCTCAAGGTGCTGATCGACCAGGTCTATGCCCATACCTCCGATGAGCATGCCTGGTTCCGCGAAAGCCGGATGGAGCGCGCGGGTCCCAAGGCTGACTGGTACGTCTGGGCCGATGCCAAGGCCGATGGCTCGCCGCCCTCGAACTGGCAATCTGTGTTCGGCGGCCCGGCCTGGACCTGGGATGCGCGGCGCGGGCAGTATTACCTGCACAATTTCCTGAGCTCGCAGCCGCAGCTCAACTGCCAAGTGCCTGCGGTGCAGGACGCGCTGCTGGGCGCAGCACGGTTCTGGCTGGAGCGCGGGGTCGACGGGTTCCGGCTCGATGCGCTCAACTTCGCGATGCACGATCCCGCGTTGACCGACAATCCGCCCGCGCCGCAGGACGGCCGTCCGCGGACCCGCCCGTTCGATTTCCAGCTGCATGTCCACAACCAGTCGCAGCGCGGGATCCCGGCCTTCATCGAGCGGATCCGCGCGCTGTGCGACAACTACGGCGCGGTCTTTACCATGGCCGAGGTTGGCGGGCGCGATGCGCTGGCAGAGATGCACGCCTTCACACAAGGCGATGCGCGGCTGAACAGCGCCTACGGTTTCGACTTCCTCTATGCCGAGCGGCTGACCCCGGCACTGGTCGCCAAGGCCCAGGCCAACTGGCCTGAGGATGAGGGTACCGGCTGGCCGAGTTGGGCGTTCGAGAACCACGATGCCCCGCGTGCGCTGTCACGCTGGTGCGCGCCGCATGAGCGCGAAGCCTTTGCCCGCACCAAGATGATGCTTTTGTCTGCGCTGCGTGGCAATCCGATCATATACCAGGGCGAGGAACTCGGGCTGGTCCAGGTGGACATTTCCTTCGACCAGCTGAAAGATCCCGAAGCGATTGCCAACTGGCCGCTGACACTCTCGCGTGACGGCGCTCGCACCCCTATGCCGTGGCAGGCTCAGGACGAGCATGGCGGGTTCACAGGGGGCCAGCCCTGGCTGCCGCTGGGCGCCGAAAACCTTGAGCGCGCGGTCGACCGACAAGCGGCCGATCCAGCATCCTTGCTCAGTCTGACCCGCGAACTGCTGGCGCTGCGCCGCGCGCACCCCGCGCTGCGCGAAGGATCCTTTGATGTGATCCATGCCGGCGAGGCACTGCTGGCGGTGCGCCGGATGGCGCAAGGCCATTTGGTGCTGTGCCTGTTCAACCTGGCCGGGCAAGCCTGCGCCTGGCCGGCAGGGGTTGGCGCGGAGGGACAGATTCTGGCGACGGTGAACGGGGCCGCGCCGGGCCAGGAACTGCCGCCGTTTGGCGCATTGCTGCTTGAGGAGACCAATTGATGCGCCGCTTAGAAACCCTTGCCGCGCTGGTTACTCTGACGTTTGCCGTGCCTGCTGTTGCGCAGACAGCCACCCCGGTACGCGCGACCTCGCCCGATGGCACGATCGCGGTAGAGCTGATGATCGACAGTGATGGCCGCGCGGCCTATGCGGTCAGCCGCAAGGGCAAGGCGGTGCTGGCACCGTCGAAGCTGGGATTTCTGTTCACCGATGCGGCTAAGATCGACCGTCGCCTGATGGTGGCCGGGCAGGAAGTCAGTGACTTCGACCAGACCTGGCAACAGCCGTGGGGCGAATGGTCCAGCATCCGCAACCATTACCGCGCGCTTAAGGTCCACCTCAAGGAAACCACCGCGCTGGCGCGGGTATTCACCGTGACCTTCCGGATCTACAACGACGGCGTAGGGTTTCGCTACGAATTCCCCGAGCAGCCGAATTTGGCGCATGCCAACGTCGCCGAGGAACTGACCGAATTCGCTTTCGCCCAGGACGGTACCGCCTGGTGGAAGCCGGCCTTCCTGTGGAACCGCGAGGAATACCTGTACAACAAGACCGCGCTTTCGGCGCTCGGCACCGCCGACACTCCGGTCACGATCAAGCTGGCCGACGGCACCCATGTGGCACTGCATGAAGCCGCGCTGGTCGACTATTCGGGCATGGCCGTGGCCCGCGCCGAAGGCACCACCCTGCGCGCCCAGCTGACCCCCGGAGCGGGCAAGCCCAAGGTCGAGAAGCACGGCGCCTGGACCACACCCTGGCGCACGCTGATCATCGCCGACGATGCTCCCGGCATCTACATGAGCCACCTGATGCTCAACCTCAACGAACCCAACAAGCTGGGCGATGTCAGCTGGTTCAAGCCCGGCAAGTTCGTTGGCGTGTGGTGGAACATGATCAAGGGCGAATGGACTTGGGCGCGCGGGCCGCGTCACGGCGCGAGCAATGAACACGTCAAACAGTACATTGATTTCGCCGCCGCGCAGGGCATCCCGCAGGTGCTGGTCGAAGGCTGGAACGTCGGCTGGGACGGCGACTGGTTCGGCAACGGCTGGGACATGGATTTCGCGCGTGCCACCGACGATTTCGACGCCGACATGCTGGCGGCCTATGCCAAGAAAAAGGGCGTCCGGCTGATCGGGCACCACGAAACCGGCGGTGCGGCCAGCCACTATGAGGACCAGTTCGACAAGGCGTTCAAGTTTGCCGCCGACCACGGTTACATGGTGGTCAAGACCGGCTATGTCACCGATGCCGGGCAGATCGAACGGGTCGACCCAGACGGCAAGAAGTATCGCGAATGGCACGAGGGCCAGTGGATGTCGAACCACTTCGTCCGCGTCGCCGAAGCCGCCGCCAAGTACAAGATCGCCTTTGACAGTCACGAACCGATCAAGGGCACCGGGCTGCAGCGCACTTACCCCAACTGGGTCGCACGCGAGGGCATGCGGGGCATGGAATACAACGCCTGGGGCGGCAAGAATCCGCCCGAACATGAGGCGAACTTGGTCTTCACCCGGATGCTCGAAGGGCCGATGGACTTCACCCCCGGGGTGCTCAGCCTGACCGGTGAGCGGGGCAGCGCGATCCTCTCGACCAAAGCCAAGCAGCTGGCGCTTTACGTGGTGATCTATTCGCCGGTGGTGATGGCCGCCGATACGCCCGAAAACTATGCCAAACACATGGATGCCTTCAAATTCATTCGCGACGTGCCGACCGACTGGGACGAAACCCGGGTGCTCAACGGCGAGGTTGGCGACTATGTCACGATCGCGCGCAAGCAGCGCGGCGGGCCGGACTGGTACCTGGGCGCAGTGGGCGACGAGCAGGCGCGCGATGTCTCCTTCGCGCTGGATTTCCTGCCCCCCGGCAAGCGTTACGTCGCCGAAATCTACCATGACGCGCCCGATGCCGACTATCGCACGGACAAGCGTTTCGCGATGATGATCGAACAGCGGCCAGTTACTTCGAAGGACACGATGGCCCTTCATCTCGCCCCTGGCGGCGGCGCGGCGGTGCGGTTCAAGGCGGTGAAGTGAGGCAGGACAGGCATCGCTTCATCATCCTGGGCGGCGGCACCGCCGGGTGGATGGCCGCCTGCATGATCGCCCATCGCTGCGGCCCTGGCCAGGCCGAGGTCACGCTGGTCGAGAGTCCGGAGATCGGCATTATCGGGGTTGGCGAAGGCTCGACCCCGCAGTTCAAGACATTCTTCGACGAACTCGGCATTGCCGAGGCGGAGTGGATGCCGCGCTGCAATGCCACCTACAAAAACGGCATCCGCTTTCGCGGCTGGTCCGATCGGCCCGGGTTCGACAGCTATTTCCATCCTTTTCAAGGCGAGCTGGACAAGCACACCGCATCGGCCTTCTTCTTCAACACCCGCGCCCGCCGCACCGGACGCGACGCGCCAGCCCATCCCGACCGGTTCTTCCTTTCCGCCCGCCTCGCGCAAGATCGGCTGGGGCCGATCCCGGCCAAGAATTTCCCCTTCGCGATCGGCTATGGCTATCACTTCGATTCGCACCTGGTGGGTGAATTCCTGCGCGATCACGCAACCGGCCGATTGGGGGTCATCCATGTCTCGCGGCGGGTCGACGGGGTCAGGCATCACGAACATGGTGAAGTCGCCGCGCTGGTGCTGGAAGACGGCGAACAACTGGTCGGCGATTTCTTCGTCGATGCATCGGGTTTTCGCGCGACCTTGGTCCAGCAGGCCTTGAGCGAACCGTTCGAGTCCTTCGCCGACAACCTGTTCAACGATGCCGCGATCGCCATGCCGAGCCCGCGCGACGAGGGCAGCACTTCCTGCGAGACGGTGTCGACCGCGCTGAGCAGCGGCTGGGCCTGGCGCATCCCGCTGATAAACCGCACTGGCAACGGCTATGTCTATTCCTCGCGCTATCTCGATGCGGATGCCGCCGAAACCGAACTGCGCCGCCACCTTGGCTTGCTCGAAGCCGACGTTTCGGCGCGTCACCTCAAGATGCGGGTTGGCCAGGTGCGCCGCAGCTGGGTGCGCAACTGCCTGGCGATCGGCCTTTCCCAAGGGTTCATCGAACCGCTTGAGGCGACCGCGCTGCATATCGTCCATTCGACACTGGCGGGCTTCCTCGACGCCTATCTGGCCGACGGCTTTGGCCCGGCGAACCGTGATGGCTTCAACGCCGCGATTCATGCCCGTTTCGAGGGGATCCGCGACTATATCGTCTGCCACTACCGGATGAACCGGCGGCAAGACACGGAGTATTGGCGGGACAATGTCGCCAACCAGAACCTGTCCGATGCGCTGAAGGCAGTGATCACCAGCTGGTTCCAGGGCGGCGAGCTTGAGACTGCGGTCCGCGATCTGGGGATCGAACGCTATTATGCCGCGCTTTCGTGGCATTGCCTGTTCGCCGGGTACGGCCAGTTTCCGGACCAATTGCGCCCGCCCGAACCCGACTTGCCGCTCGCCGATATTGCTTGGATCGACCGGTTCGTGTCCGGCTGTGCAATGAATTTCCCAACCCATGATGCACTGCTGGCGCGATTGGGGTCGGTCGGATGATCAAGCGGTTGATTTGTCTTCTGGCCCTGCTGATCGGTTGCGCAGCGCCGGCAGTGGCGGCTTCGCCCGATACCGGCCAGTTGCTGCAATCCGATCATGTCAGCGCGCCGGGGTTGCCCGAACAGCGGCTGACCATTTGGCTGCCGCCCGGCTATGATCGTTCCAAACGCCGCTACGGCGTGGTCTACATGCACGACGGGCATAACCTGTTCGAGCTCAAGTACAGCGATTTCAACAAGATCTGGGCGGCCGACAAAGCGATGCTGGCGGCGATGCGGCGCGGGATCGAACCCCGGATTATCGTTGGCATCTGGGCGCCGGGCGCGGACCGTTATCGCCAGTATATGCCCAGCGACATCTACCAGGCGGCTAGTCCCGCGCTGCGCGCGCAGATGGACAGAACGGCTGGCGGGCAGATGATTTCCGATGCGTACCTGGCTTGGCTGGCCGGGCCGCTCAAGGGCTGGATAGATGCTGTCTATCGCACAAAACCAGACCGAAATCACACCGCAATCATCGGATCAAGCATGGGCGGATTGGTGAGCTGTTATGCCTTCCTGCGCTATCCGGCGACTTACGCGCAGGCCGGTTGCCTCAGTTCTCACTGGCCAGCCGTTGATCCGCGCGAAGTCGCTGCGGCCGATCCAGAATTGATCCGACTGTGGGATAAGTGGTTCGAAGTCCGACTTGGCCAGCCAGAAGGCCGGAGGCTGTGGCTCGATCACGGCACCGCCACGCTCGACCAGTTTTACGCGCCCTACCAGCAAGTCGTCGACAGTCGGATTGCCGCGTTGGGCTGGCGACGCGGACGCGAATGGCAGAGCAAGGTTTATCCTGGTGCCGAGCACGAGGAGAATGCCTGGGCCGAACGGCTCCCAGAGATCTTCACCTGGCTGCTGCAGCGCTAAGTCTCGGTCATTGACCAGTGGCCTATCGGTTATCGCTTGAATTAACCGCAGCGCTTCCCGTTGCCTTTCATTGTTTGGTTTGCTTGCAAGAAGACTTGAAGCCAACGCTCCGCTCTTTGCCAAAGCTTCCAATCTTGCGGACGACAGCGGATTCAAATTTCAATTTAGTGGCTGCTCGCCCGCTCCCTATGGTTGTCATCTGATCGCCAAAATACTGAGCTCGGGGAATGACCGCTTTCGGCAAATGGTGCGGGCCTCTCGCATGGCGGAAATGTCGCGCGAAGCTGCCACTGCGCCCGGATATGAACGAGCGGCCGCTTACGGCCACCGCCGCCCCGTTAGCGGACTGTCCGGAACGTCCAACGAAGCTGACATTCCATTGGACTTCCTTTGCATGCCAAGCATTGGTGCTGTCAGTGAATCGCGGCGCCTGTGAGGTGTCGCAGCCCTGACCGACGCGATCGGCAGGGCCTTGGGTGGTGGGAGCAGCGAATTGTCGCTGCTCCGCGCAGGAGCACCATCCATGACCGATACCAACAAAGCAACCACCGTCGCAGCCAAGCCAGCCACCAAGCGTCCGCGCAAGATGGCCCGCGAGCCCAAGGCTGAAAGTTCAGCTCAGCTCACGCCCGATGCCAGTCCGGCCAAGCGGCAGACCAAGGCCGATCTGGTGCTGGGCCGGCTTCGGCGTCCCGAAGGCGCGACCATCAATCAACTGGTCGCAGCAACGGGCTGGTTGCCGCACACCACCCGCGCTGCGCTGACTGGCCTCAAAAAGAAAGGCCACAAGGTGGTCGCGACTAAGGTCGACAAGGTCACTTGCTAAACCATTGCGACCGAGTGACCGCCATGGTGACTGGCAAACAGAAGCGGGTGAATCATGAGCTGGCTCGACTGGAAGTGATTGGACCAGTAGAGCTGCAGCTTGCCTGGGAGGAGCAGGAATGCACCCGCGCTCCGAACATCGGTACTGGGCTTTTGCGCCGCTTGCTCGCTTACCGCCTGCAAGAGCGGCAGCTGGGCGGATTGCCGGCGGTCATTTCCCGCGAACTGGATCGGGCCGCGTCGGTTAGTGCTGGACAAGCGGTTCATGCGCCCCGGCCCGTTTTGACCACCGGCGCGCGCCTGATTCGCGAATGGCAAGGCCGAACGATCTCGGTCACCGTCACGGAGGCTGGCTTCTTATATGATGGACGAGAACGCCGCTCGCTAAGTGAGATCGCGCGGGAGGTTACTGGCGCGCACTGGTCGGGGCCCCGCTTCTTTGGGCTGACGGGCCGTGGCTGACAAGGTTCTGCGCTGCGCGATCTACACCCGCAAATCGACCGAGGATGGGCTCGATCAAGAGTTCAACAGCCTCGATGCGCAGCACGAAGCTTGCGCCGCATATGCCCTGAGCCAGCGTCATGAAGGATGGACTGTCCTTCCTGATCGCTACGATGATGGCGGGTTCTCTGGCGGCAACATGGAGCGTCCGGGTCTGAAGCGTTTGATGGCCGACGTTGCCGCCAACAAGGTCGACATCATACTGCTCTACAAGATCGACCGGCTGACCCGCAGCCTGGCCGACTTCGTCAAGATCGTTGAGGTTTTGGACAAAGCGAATGCAAGCTTCGTCTCGATCACTCAGTCGTTCAATACGACCACGAGCATGGGCCGGCTCACCTTGAACATGCTGCTCAGCTTTGCCCAGTTCGAGCGCGAGGTGACCGGCGAGCGCATTCGTGACAAAATCGCCGCTTCGAAGCGCAAGGGCATGTGGATGGGCGGCTCGGTTCCGGTTGGATACCTGGTCAAGGATCGCAAGCTCGTCGTAAATGAGCCGCAGGCCGAGAACGTCCGCCACGTCATGGCGCGCTATCTTGTGCTTGGCTCGGTGGTCGAACTTGTCGACGAACTCAAGCGCGATGGCTACCGGACCGAGATCAAAACCAGCGTGACCGGCAATACCAGCGGCGGGGTGCTTTACAGTCGCGGTATGCTTTACCGGCTCCTGACCAACCCGGTTTATCGCGGCATTATCTCTCACAAGGGCGAGGTCTATCCCGGCGAGCACGAACCGATCGTGTGCGAGGTGGTCTGGAGAAGGGTTCAGACTACTATGGCCGAGCGGAGGCATGGACACTCATGGGGTCTGTTGGCGTTTGATCCTTGTCTGCTCGCCGGCCTGCTGTTATTGGGC
>JANOFJ010000053.1:0-6676 GCA_031413595.1 Novosphingobium sp. | reverse complement strand
GGGAGCCCGCAGTCTTTGGGCAATGTTTCGGATCAGCCAAATGTCATGGCGAGCAGCTTGAACAACGCAGTCACCGCGAAGGGCAAGCCGATCGCCAGCAGCCACAGCGCCAAACGGTCGCGCCGGTAAAAGCTGGCCAGCCCGGGGTCGGCCGCCTGCACATTGTCGAGCCGGTCCCACCGGCGCTCAAAACGGCGGCAGGCTGGAATTATCGCCGCAACCAGCAGGACCAGCACGAAATACGGCAGCAACGAGCCGCCTTTTGCATGGAGCGCACCCATGGTCACGAATATCTGCAAGCCGGTGTAGACGAGCAATGCATAGGCAATGTGGTCGCTCATCTTCTTGCGCCAGTCGAGCGGACGAGCATGCGGAGGCGTTGCATCCTCGCTGCGTGGCGCTGATTTGACCATTTGCATCCCCTATTATTTTCTGCGGATGAGTAAAACACCGTTATGGGATTTGATCAAGCCTCGTTAACCCTTCCATGAGATCTAGCCGTGCACGAGGGTCATGCATGAAACCTGCCAAATGGATCAACCGAGGCTTGCCGTTCGCCATTTCGGACCTTAAACCGGGTTATAGATGACTGACACTGCTACGCTATCACAGCCCAATACCGAAGCTGCCCAGCCGATTCCGCAGGGCGGGCTTGAGGTGATCTCGATTGCCAAGAGCTATGACAAGCGCGCGGTGCTGACGGATATTTCACTCTCGGTCGGCAAGGGCGAAGTGCTCGGTCTGCTTGGCCCCAATGGAGCGGGCAAGACAACCTGTTTCTATTCAATCATGGGTCTGGTCAGGCCGGACTCGGGCCGCATCCTGATGGACGGTGTCGATGTGACCAAGCTGCCGATGTATCGCCGGGCGATTCTGGGGCTGGGATATCTACCGCAGGAGACCTCGATTTTCCGCGGCATGACGGTCGAGCAGAACATCGCCTGCGTGCTTGAGCTGGTCGAGCCTGACGCCGCTGTGCGCGCTCAGGAGCTGGAGCGGCTGCTTGAGGAGTTCGGCCTGACCAAGCTCCGCTCCAGCGCCGCCATGGCGCTGTCCGGCGGGGAACGCCGGCGCTGCGAAATTGCCCGCGCGCTGGCCGCAAATCCATCGATCATGCTGCTCGATGAGCCTTTTGCCGGGATCGATCCGCTGTCCATCAATGACATCCGTGACCTGGTGAAAGATCTCGCCAGCCGCGGCATCGGCGTTCTGATCACCGATCACAATGTTCGTGAAACACTCGACATCGTTGATCGCGCCTGCATCATCTATGGCGGGCAGGTGTTGTTTGCGGGCAGCCCAGAAGCACTGGTCGCAGACGAAAACGTCCGCCGGCTCTATCTGGGCGAAGGCTTCACTTTGTGAGGCGCAAGCCTCACCGGGACTGACGCATGGCTCTAGGCCCCCGCCTTGACCTGAGGCAGTCCCAGTCCCTGGTGATGACGCCGCAGTTGCAGCAGGCGATCAAGCTGCTGGCGCTATCGAACCTTGAGATCGAGGCCTTTATTGGCGAGGCGATCGATGCCAATCCGCTGCTCGAACTGGGCGAAGGGGGCTCCGCCGCCGAACCGCCGGGCGATGATCACGGTCATCCTGAGCTGGTCGAAGGACGCCGTACATCGCTGGAAAGCTCACCAGTTGATCAGCTGATCGGCGAGGGCCGGGCGGCCGATGACCGTCCGCTCGATATTGACAGCTCCGCGCTCGATACCGACCGCGATACAGGGGACAGCCATCGGGATGGCGCCGATCGGCTTGATGCAGACTGGGGGGGTGACCTGCGCAGCGGGGGCGGGGAAAGCGGCCCTGATATCGAAGAACGCGGCGCGCTGGCCGAGACCCTGGCCGAGCATCTCCACGCTCAGGTGGGGCCTGCCTGCAACGACCCGCGGACCGCCTTCATTGCGCGTCATCTGATCGATCAGCTGGATGAGGCTGGATATTTGCCCGCACCGCTGCGCGATATGGCAGGCGAACTGGGCGTGGCGCTGGCCGAAACAGAACAGGCGCTCGCACTGGTCCAGTCGCTCGACCCCACCGGAGTTGGCGCGCGCAGCCTGGCCGAGTGTCTTGGCCTTCAGGCGCAGGAGGCCGATCGCTATGACCCCTGCATGGCCCGGCTGCTCGACAACCTCGATCTGCTCGCCCGCGGCGAAATCGCCCGACTGAAGCGGATGTGCGATGTCGATGACGAGGACTTCGCGGAGATGATGGCCGAACTGCGCGGCTATGACCCCAAGCCCGGCCTCAAATTCGGCGGCGGTGGCGGCCAACCGGTGGTGCCGGATGTGCTGATAAGCTCGAGACTTGATGGAGGCTGGGATATTGCGCTCAACCAGGCCACCTTGCCGCGACTGATCGTCAACCGCAGCTATTACGTCGAAATGCGCGGCGCGTGCGATGACAAGTCATCACGCGGCTGGCTGTCAGAAAAGCTGGCGGACGCAAACTGGCTGCTCAAGGCCTTGGACCAACGGCAAAAAACCATCCTCAAGGTCGCGGCCGAGATCGTGAAGCAACAGGATGGCTTTTTCCGGCGCGGCGTTTCCGAATTGAGACCGCTAACCCTGCGCACTGTGGCCGAGGCGATTTCCATGCATGAATCGACCGTCAGCCGCGTAACCTCTAACAAATATCTCCATTGCGATCGCGGCACGTTCGAACTGAAATACTTCTTCACCTCGGGTGTTGGCGCGGTTGACGGGGAAGGCGGCGCCTCGGCTGAAGCCGTCAAGGCAGCGATCAAGACGCTGATCGATGCCGAAGATCCCAAGGCGATCCTTTCGGACGACGCGCTGGTCGACCTGCTCAAAACCCGGGGATTTGACCTGGCCCGGCGCACCGTTGCCAAATACCGCGAAGCGATCGGTTTTGGCAGCTCAGTCCAGCGGCGGCGGCAAAAAACACTGGCGGGGGTGTGATCTGGTGCCAGATGGTCCGCGCCCGGCGTGGCCGCAAGGACGAACCAGCAGCTGCTCACGCCTCCAGCTCAACATCCCAATAGAGCCAATCACGCCAGGTTTCGTGGAGGTAATTGGGCGGAAAAGCCCGCCCGCGTTCCTGGAGGTGCCAATTGGTCGGGCGGATCGGCGGGACGAGCAGCGGCATTCTGGCTTGCTGGGGCGTGCGCCCACCTTTGCGCAGATTGCACGGCGCACAAGCGGTCGCAACGTTTTCCCAGCTGGTCTTGCCGCCCAGCCGCCGGGGGATCACGTGATCGAAGGTCAGCTGGCGGGGGCTGCCGCAATATTGGCAAGTAAATCGGTCGCGCAGGAACAGGTTGAAGCGGGTGAAGGCAGGAAATTCGCTCGGCCGGACATATTGCCGAAGCGCGATCACCGAGGGTATTTTCATGTCGAGCGAGGGCGAATGGACCGCTCGTTCATAGCTGGCGACGATATCAACCCGCTCAAGAAACACGGCCTTAATCGCAGTCTGCCAAGGCCACAGGCTGAGCGGATAGTAGGAAAGCGGTGTGTAATCGGCATTGAGAACCAGCGCCGGACAGTTCGACAGGTGACGCGCCGGATCGTCATCCACGCTG
The DNA here is from genome assembly GCA_031413595.1 of Novosphingobium sp. GTDB lineage: Bacteria > Pseudomonadota > Alphaproteobacteria > Sphingomonadales > Sphingomonadaceae > Novosphingobium. Next base: position 3,132 of record JANOFJ010000053.1, on the reverse strand, counting down.
CGGAACCGGGCCGCGCGTTCAATCAGCTCCGACTTGAGCATGGCCTCCGATCGCAAATTGCCGTGACGGTTTCGAGACAGTTCATGAATGTGAATCCAGCACGGACAGCGCCTGTCCGTCAAGGCTTGCATGGTGTCGCAATCCACAGGAGGATGCAAAGGTGACCGTCACCCGCTTTGCACCCAGCCCCAATGGCGCGCTGCATCTGGGCCACGCCTATGCCGCGGTGATTGCGCATGACCTGGCGAGGGCCGCGAATGGCAGGTTCCTGCTACGGATCGAGGATATCGACGGGATCCGCAGCCGGGCCGAGCTGGTTCCCGAAATTCTCGCCGATCTCGAATGGCTTGGGCTGAGCTGGGACGGCGACGTGGTATTCCAGTCCAGCCGCCTCGCCCGCTATGCCGCTGCAGGCCAGCGGTTGAAGCAGATGGGGCTGATTTATCCCTGCCATTGCACCCGCGCCGAGGTGCTGGCTGCCGCACAAGACACTGGGCCGGACGGGCCGATCTATCCGGGTACTTGCCGCGAGCGAAATTCCGATCCGGAAGGGGCGGCCTGGCGGCTTGATGTGGGGAAAGCGCTGGCGCTTGCCGGCCAGCTTGAATGGGTGGATGCACGCGCCGGGCGCCAGCAGGCCATTCCGCAAATCTTTGGCGATGTCGTGCTGCTCAGAAAAGAAGCTCCGGCCAGCTACCATCTCGCCGCCACGCTCGATGATGCGGCAGATGGGGTGACGCTGGTGACTCGCGGGGCCGATCTGTTTGCAGCGAGCCACATTCACCGGCTGCTTCAGGCGCTGCTCAGTCTGCCGGTGCCGCAATGGCATCACCACGGCCTGCTCGTTGAGGCGGACGGCAGGAAGCTGGCCAAGCGGCGCGGATCGCCCTCGCTTGCCGATCAGCGCCGCGCCGGAATGGACGGACGGGCACTGGCGGAAGGCTTGCGCAGCGGGCGCTTCCCCGCTGGCATTTCCCTTGAGTCAGGCGTAGAAGCGCGGCCATGAACTACATCCTCATCCCGATCATCGCCGTACTGGTCATCATGGTCGTCGTTAGCCTGGTGCGCGGTCTCATCGCGTTCATGCAGGGGACAAAGCTTGATCTTGAGCGCGATCCCGCCAGCACCGGGGCAACAGCCAATCAGCTGCTCCAGAACAAGATGATGTTCAACCGCATCAAATATCAGGCTGCCGCGATAGTCGTCGTCGCGATCCTGCTGGCAATTTCGCGCTAACCCCTTGGTCAAGCTCAACAAGATCTACACCCGCACCGGCGACGACGGGACCACCGGTCTGGTCGATGGTTCGCGCTGTCCCAAACATGCCGCGCGGATGGAGGCAATCGGCGCGGTCGACGAGGCCAACAGCGCGATCGGACTGGCGGTGGTTGCTCTGGGTACTGGCGATCACGCCGCCGCGCTAACCCGGATCCAGAACGACATGTTCGATCTGGGAGCAGATCTTGCTACACCCGGCGATGATTTTACGCCGACTCCAATGGTACTGCGGATAGTTGCCAGCCAAGCAACATGGCTGGAGCAAGCAATCGACGCCCTTAACGAGGCGATGCCACCGCTGACCAGCTTTATCCTTCCGGGCGGGAGCGAAGGCGCGGCACGCGTCCATATCGCGCGCGCTGCTGTGCGCCGAGCCGAGCGGGCGATGACCGCGCTGGCAGCGGCAGAAGCGGTTAACCCGGCCGCCCTGGCTTATGTCAACCGCTTGTCCGACTACCTCTTCGTCCTCGCCCGCGCGATCAACGCGGATGGCGAGGGCGACGTGCTGTGGATTCCCGGCAAAAACCGGTAGAGCGTGATGCGAAAAAGTGGGAACCGGTTTTTCGTATTACATCACCCGACAACAGTGAATTATAGAGCATGTGACGATGCAGATTTATCGCATCATGCTCTAGCCAAGCCATGCGCCGCTCGCTAGGCAGCGCCCTTTGCTGCAAGCGCGAAGGGATTGGGCAGTGCGGATAGTTGCAGTAATCGGTGCGGGCCAGATGGGTTCGGGCATCACCCAGACAGTGGCGCAGCACGGCATCAAGGTGCTGCTTTCCGATGTCGAGCTGGCGCTGGCGGAAAAGGCCAAGGCCGGGATCGAAAAGGCGCTGGTCCGGCTCGTCAGCCGCGACCGGCTAACCCCCGCCGAAGCAGAGGCCACCCTCGCGCGGATCACTCCGGTTGCCGATTACGCGCCGATGGTCGAGGCTGACCTGATTATCGAGGCCGCTACCGAGAAGGAAGAGATCAAACACAAGATCTTCGCCGCCGCCGGCAAGGTCCTGCGCGCCGATGCAATCCTGGCCTCGAACACCAGTTCGATCCCGATTACCCGCATGGCGGTAAGTTCGCCCGATCCGGCGCGCTTCATCGGGCTCCATTTCTTCAACCCGGTGCCGGTGATGGGGCTGATCGAGGTGATCCCCGGCCTTGCCACCAGCGCCGATACCATCGCCCGCACCCGCGCTTTTGCCGAAAGCCTGGGCAAGCAGGTGGTCCAGGCCGAGGACGAGCCCGGGTTCGTGGTCAACCGGATCCTGCTGCCGATGATCAACGAAGCGGTCTTCGTTCTGGGCCAGGGTACGGCCAACATAGCCGATATCGACAAAGGCTGCCGCCTTGGCCTCAACCACCCGATGGGCCCGCTTGAGCTGGCCGACTTCGTCGGGCTAGACACCTGCCTCGACATCGTCCGGGTGCTCTACAACACCACCGGAGACAGCAAATACCGCCCCGCGCCGCTGCTGATGAAATATGTCGAGGCTGGCTGGCTCGGCCGCAAGACCGGGCGCGGCTTTTATGACTATACGGGCGAAGTGCCGGTTCCGACGCGGTGATCCGTGGGCTGACAATCTGCTGTGACTATGCGTACGCCCCAGTTTACCATAAGCAGCCCACATGTCACTTGCGCAGATAACTTGCCTTCTGCGATTTTTAGCAGGCTCTGACCAATGAATTTGCGCGCTCTGCTGGCCCGGCTGGTGCGGCCTGGGCTTGCCGGAAACATTGGTGCGAACAGTCTTGGTCAACTCGTGCAGATTTTCATCCAGCTGGTCTCAGTACCGGTTTATGCGCAGTATCTGGGAATCGCCAACTACGGCGTCTGGCTGATTTTTTTCACGCTAC
>JANOFJ010000052.1:0-2979 GCA_031413595.1 Novosphingobium sp. | reverse complement strand
CGGATATGATCGGTCACCCCGAAAATCTCCTGCACCAGCACCAGTCCGCCCCTGCGCTCGTCTTGTGCAGGCGCGAGATACTGGAGTGGAGCGGGCTCCGATGCGGTCGCGGCGACCACGATGTAATATTCCATCGCGCCGTTCTCTTCGAGCTGACGGACGATCTGGGCGACAGTCGAGCGCTTCTGGCCGATCGCGACATAGATGCAATAGAGCTTCTTGCTCTCATCCTTGCCGGCATTCGGGCCCTTCTGGTTGATGAAGGTGTCGATCGCAACGGCGGTCTTGCCGGTCTGGCGATCGCCGATGATCAGCTCGCGCTGGCCGCGACCAATTGGGACGAGCGCGTCGATCGCCTTGAGGCCGGTCTGGACCGGTTCGGACACGGATTGGCGCGGAATGATGCCCGGGGCCTTCACTTCAACGCGCTTGCGCTCGGTATATTCGATCGGGCCCTTGCCATCGATCGGATTGCCGAGGCCATCGACAACGCGGCCGAGCAGGCCCTTGCCAACGGGAACGTCAACGATGGTGCCGGTCCGCTTGACCTGATCGCCTTCCTTGATTTCCGCGTCCGAGCCGAAGATCACGACGCCGACGTTGTCGGCTTCGAGGTTGAGCGCCATGCCCTTAACCCCGTTCGAGAACTCGACCATTTCACCGGCCTGAACCTTGTCCAGACCGTGAATGCGGGCGATGCCGTCGCCCACCGACAGCACGGAGCCGACTTCGGAAACCTGCGCTTGGGTTCCAAAGTTGGCGATCTGATCCTTGATGACCTTCGAAATTTCTGCGGCGCGGATTTCCATGTTCAGCCTTTCATCGCTTGCGCGAGGGAATTAAGTCGAGTGCGGAACGAGCTGTCGATCTGCTGGCTGCCGATACGGACAACCAGTCCCCCGAGAATTTCGGGATCGACGCTCGCCTTGATAGTTACGTCCTTGCCTTCGCGCGTGGAAAGCTTGGCGGCGAGAGCCTTGAGCTGCGGGGCGGTGAGGGGGTGGGCGCTGGTTACCTGTGCGGTTACCTCGCCGCGAGCGGCAGCAGCGATCATGGAAAAGGCCCGGACCACTTCGGGAAGTTTGGCAAGGCGGCGGTTCTGCGCCAGCACGCCGAGGAAATTCCTGGTCAGGACTGAGAGACCCAGCAGGTCGGCCACGCCGTTCAGCGCCTTGGCAGCAGCATCGCGGCTGATCTGGGGATTGCGAATCAGAGCGGCAAGATCGGCCGAAGCCGTGATTGCCTCGCCCAGCTGCTCAAGATCAGCCTCGACAGCCTTCACAACCTTCTGCTCATTGGCCAGCTCAAACAGCGCAGAGGCGTAACGCCCCTGCAAGCTAGCTGTAATGCCGCCGGAATTCTCCACGCGCCTAATTTCCTTACATCGGGTGACAGCCAGGATCTGAGAACCGCACGCAGCGGCACACGGCCTGTCGACGGGGGCGCGCCTAGCAACGATTGTGCTGCGATGCAAGGTGGGGGTATGGGATTGGTGAATGAGGACGTGAAAGGTCAGCTAATCGATGGGTGAAACGATCCATATCACCATGAATGATGGCCATTCGATGCCCGTCTATCGCGCGCCTGCACAAGACGAGCGCAGGGGCGGACTGGTGCTGGTGCAGGAGATTTTCGGGGTGACTGATCATATCCGCGAGCTGTGCGATGAATATGCCGCCGATGGCTATGAGGTGCTGAGTCCCGGATTGTTCGACCGTCAGGAGCCCGGCTGCGCACTGGGTTATACCGGCGCTGACTGGGACCGTGCGGTGAAGGTCGCCCGAGAGGAGCATGATTGGGAACAGGGGCTGACGGACACGCAGGTCTGCATCGATTGGCTGAAGGCTAAGGGCGGGCCGATATTCATCACCGGTTTTTGCTTTGGCGGTTCTGTCGCATGGCGGATGGCGCAGATCAGCCCGGACCTTGCGGCGGGGTCGTGTTACTATGGCGGTCATATCGCGACACGCTTTGCCGACGAAGCCCCGCTCTGCGCCACCATCGCCCATTTCGGGCGCTATGATTCGCTAGTCGATTTCGCGGAAGTCGAAAAGTTGATCGAAAAGCAGCACCCGACCGCGCAAATTTTTGTCTATGAGGCCGGGCACGGCTTCAATTCTGACCGGCGCAAGGATTATCACCCCGAATTCGCCGATCTGGCGCGGGAGCGCACGCTGATGTTGTTCAAGGCGTGTGGCGGTTGATGTGAGGCTATTCTTGCGATTGGGCGGCAGCTGTCATAGTCTTTGCGGAGGGGAGGATCCAACATGAAGATCACACCGCTGGCCGAGCATCTCGGGGTTGAGATCACGGATGCACAGATGGCTTCATTTGGTGATGCGGACATGGCGGCGCTCAAAGCCGCAGTGTTCGAGAATGGCGTTGCGGTGTTGCGCGATCAGGAGCTTTCGCCCGACCAGCACATCGCTTTTGCCAAGCGGTGGGGCGGGATTGACGTCAATCCGTTCTTCCCCACCAACAGCGGCTGGCCCGAAATTGCCGAAGTGCGCAAGGCCGAAACCCAAAGAAGCAATATCGGTGGCGGCTGGCACACCGATCACAGCTTTGATCAGATTCCGGCGATGGGCACTATTCTTGTTGCCCGGGAATTGCCGCCGAGCGGCGGGGATACGCTGTTTTCCAGCATGGGCGCGGCCTATGACGTTCTGTCTGACGGATTGAAGGATATGCTGGGAACCTTGCGCGCGGTTCATTCGGCCGATCATGTTTACCAGCCAGGCGGGATCTATTCGAAAACCGATCTGGCCGGCGAGATGACCGGGCAAGAGCTATCCACCCGCGCGGTTCACCCGGTCATCATTGGCCACCCGGTTACCGGGCGCAAGCTGCTCTATGTCAATGGCGCCTTCACGGTCAATTTCGAAGGCTGGACCCGCGAAGAGAGTCTGCCGCTACTCAACTACCTCTACAGCGTCGCCAGCCGTGAAGAATTCCAGTGCCGGGTGCGCTGGCAGGGAG
>JANOFJ010000051.1:0-12662 GCA_031413595.1 Novosphingobium sp. | reverse complement strand
GGTGCTGGCCCGAACCCCGGGAGCCCCGGCCGGAACGCGGGGGATTTCGCTGTTCATCGTCCCCAACTTGTGCTCCAGACCGGCGCAGCGCAGATCGTTGCGCGCGCCCAGCGTGCCATCGGCCGCGACATGAAACTTGGGGACGATGAACAGCGAAATCCCCCGCGTTCCGGCCGGGGCTCCCGGGGTCCGGGCCAGCACCAGATGGATGATATTGCCGGCCAGATCATGCTCGCCCCAGGTGATATAGATCTTGGTTCCGCGGAGCCGGTAATTGCCGGCATGTTCGCCGCTCTCGATCTTCGTAGCCGTGGTGCGCAGCGCGCCCACGTCGCTCCCGGCCTGCGGCTCGGTCAAATTCATCGTGCCAGACCATTCGCCGCTGATCAGCCGGGGCAGATAGAGCGCCTTCTGGTCCACGCTGCCATGGTGCTGGAGCGATTCGATTGCGCCGACAGTCAGCATCGGCAGCAAGGTGAACGCCATGTTGGCTGCGCCGAGGTTTTCGAGCACATTTGCGGCCAAGGTGAACGGCAGGCCTTGCCCGCCAAACTCTTCCGCGCCCGAAATCGCGTTCCAGCCTTGTTCGACATAGCTGCGATAGGCCTGCGCAAATCCGTCAGGCAAGGTGACCGTGCCATTGGCGAGCTTTGCCCCCTGCTGATCACCGATCCGGTTGAGCGGCGCGAATTCGCCGGCAGCGAAGGCACCAACCCCCTCGACAATCGCCTCGACCATGTCCGTACTGGCTGCGGAAAAACGCTCATGCGCGGCGATTTCCTCAATCCCGGCATTGATCCGGATAGCGAACACCTGATCGGCGGTGGGGGCGGCATATTCCATGGCTGACTCGCGCTTTCCCTTGGCTTGAATGAAATCCGCCTATAGCGCGGCGCAATGTCCGACAAGCACGAACCCCCACAAGTCCAGCCTGCTGACGAACAAGGCATTGCTGCGGCGGTCGAGCTTCTGCGCTGCGGCGGATTGGTCGCGGTGCCAACCGAGACAGTCTATGGCCTCGCCGCGCGGGCCGACAGCGCAGCAGCCGTAGCGGCAATCTATCGCGCCAAAGGCCGGCCGGACTTCAATCCGCTGATCGTTCATGTCGCCTCGCTGGATCAGGCAGAAGAATTTGCGCTGATCGATGAGCGGGCGCGGCTCCTGGCCGCAAATTTCTGGCCCGGCGCGCTGACCATGGTGTTGCCTTTGCGCCTTGATGCGCGAATCGCCCCGGCGGTAACCGCAGGTCTGCCCACCATCGCGCTGCGCTGCCCGGCGCATCCCGTGATGCGGGCAGTTCTGGAACAAAGCGGGCTGGCGCTGGCTGCGCCTTCGGCCAATCGCAGCGGCGGGATCAGTCCGACCCGCGCCGCACATGTGGCAGCTTCGTTGGCCAGCGGGGTAGGCCTGATCCTCGACGGCGGCGCGTGCGCGGCGGGGATCGAATCGACGATCGTTGCGCTCAGGGAGAGCGGCGGATGGCAGGTTTTGCGCCCGGGACCGATCACAGAAACCCAGATTTCGGCCATTCTTGGCGCACAAGGTGGCGTTACGGCGTCAGATAAAATCGAAGCGCCGGGCCAGCTTGCAAGCCATTACGCGCCGGGCAAGCCGGTACGGCTGGGAACAGAAACCGCGACTGCGGATGAGTTCCTGATCGGGTTTGGTGCAGTGCCGGGCCAGATCAATCTCTCGCCAACCGGCGACCTCGCCGAAGCAGCGGCCCGGCTGTACGAATGCCTGCATCTGGCCGCCGCAGCGCCCGAGCCGCGGATTGCCGTGGCACCGATTCCGGAGGTTGGGATTGGGGCCGCGATCAACGACCGTCTGGCGCGCGCCGCAGCCTGAGCGTTATTGCGACTCGTAGGGCACAGACGGCATCAACTGACGCATTTCAGCAAAGGCCAGATCGCGCTTGCCGCAGGCTTCGGCCTCGCCCCGGGCGCATTTATCCGATTGGCGGCGGTATTCGCGGTCAAGCTCGCCGAGCCGCTCCTCACGGTGACGGATCGCGCGGCCCCTGGTTTGATCGGCTTCGGACTGGCTGGTGGTCGCAAGGTCCGCTGCCTTGCTGACGACCCGGACCGGGGCGGTAACTATGCTGGATATCGCACCCGCTGCGCTGCAGCCAGCCAAGGCCAGCGGCATAAGTCCTGCAAGAATTAGAGTGCGCATCAAGGAGGAAACTCCGCGTTGGCGTGTCGAACCAGCAGATCCTAAGCCAAACAGGGATTCCCGATAGTGAACCGAAGCGCTCGGTTCATCGCATTCCGCTAACAGCCCTATTCGGGCGCTTCAGGCGCCTTGGGGGCTTTGGGAGCCTCGGGCTTCAGGGGCGCTTCGGGTTCACTAGCCGATCTGGCGGCAGTTTCGCAGATCAACCGGCCCGATCCGACCGCACTGACCTGGCAGGTTGCCCGGCCGCGGACCGTGACTTCGCCCGAGCCCAGCATGCTCGCATTGACCGTGCCGTCCGAAGCGAAGCGGGCATCGCCTGATCCGGCAATGTTGATTTCGGCCTTGTCGACCTTCAGCGCATCCATTTCGGCCGAGCCGCTGCCGGCGATGTTGAGTTCAAGCGACTTGGCCTGGCCCGCGCCCCGGTAATTGCCCGAGCCAGCGATGCTGACCTCGAGTGTATCGGCTGACACGTCGGGAGTTTCTGCGGAACCAGAACCGGCCACATTGATCTTGGCATCGCCGGTCAGCTTCGCGGCGTGGATCGAGCCTGAGCCCAGCGCCGAAACCTCGTGCAACGCGGGCAGCGTGACATTGACGGTCACGGTCTTGTCATTTCTCCAGCTGCCATCCTTGCGCAGGACGCCAAGCGTTCCGTCCTTGAGGCTGAAGCGCATGTTTTCGGCGGCCTCACTATCACCCTCGACGGAGATAGTCAGCTTCGGCCCTTCAGTGATCCGAACCGTGTCGGGGCCAAACATTGCGACGCCCGTGGGCGCAGCGCCGGTCAGATCAAGATCGGCCAGCTTTTTGCCTTCCTCGCCGTTGAACTTGATCTTCGCTCCGTCGCAACCGGACAGTCCGGCGGCGAACGCGATTGCGATGACCGGTGCAAAGGCTTTGGCGAACTTTCCGAATTTCATGACAAGACTCCTGATCCCTCGAATGTGTATTGTGTATGTAATACAGTGAGGCACCATGTGCAAGTCGGAAAAGCGGAGCCCTGGCCGACATGGAAAAAGGGCCGCTTCCTTGCGGAAACGGCCCTCCTCGGTGATTGATTGATCAGGTGGCTTATGCGGTAACCGCTGCCACCTCGTAATATTTGGGCGCATGCTCGTTGAGGATCTCGAGGATCTTCTTGAGTGCGGCTGGCTCGTCGGTCTTTTCCATCGCGGCCAATTCGCGCGCAAGGCGCGATGAGGCGGCTTCGAAGATCTGCCGCTCGGAATAGCTCTGTTCCGGCTGATCATCGGCACGGAACAGATCGCGGGTCACTTCGGCGATCGATACCAGATCGCCCGAATTGATTTTCGCTTCATATTCCTGCGCGCGGCGCGACCACATGGTGCGCTTGACCTTGGGCTTGTCTGTCAGCGTATCGAGAGCTTCGCGCAGGGTCTTGTCCGACGACAGCTTGCGCATGCCGATCGCTTCAACCTTGCCGACCGGCACGCGGAGCGTCATCCGCTCCTTCTCGAAGCGCAGCACATAAAGCTCAAGCTGCATGCCGGCGATTTCCTGCTCTTGCAGTTCGATCACCCGGCCAACACCGTGCTTCGGATAAACGACGTAGTCTCCAACATCGAAGGCGTGAGCCTTGACTACCATGTATCGTCCTTTCACTCGGTCGGGAGTTCGCGCCAGATTTGCGCGATGACACGCAAGGAGAATGGTAGTTCCAGAGGGCCGCCAGAACGTGCCGGTACACCATCAACCAACTTTTGCGATCCCGCCTTTTTTAAGATGCGTGGCTGCTTCACGGACCAAAAAGCCCTGCAGTTGGTCAATTATATAGCATGCTCGCAACAAAATTACCAGTGCACAGAATCCCGCGTTGGAACAGAGGTTTCCAGATGCCGCCCAGATCGGCGAAAGCTGCTGATTCGCAAGCGATTCGTGAAAAGCTCAGTCGCCCTCGCCAGGTTCGGCCGAGAAGTACTTCTCGAACTTGCCATCCTCACCCTTGTGCTCGTCGGCGTCGGCTGGAGTTTCCTTGTTGGTCGTGATGTTGGGCCATTCCGCGGAGTATTTCGTGTTGAGCTCAAGCCATTGCTCCAGCCCGCTCTCGGTATCGGGCAGGATCGCTTCGGCCGGGCATTCCGGTTCGCACACGCCGCAATCGATGCATTCGCTGGGGTTGATCACCAGCATGTTCTCGCCCTCATAGAAGCAATCTACCGGGCAAACCTCGACACAATCCATATATTTGCATTTGATGCAGGCGTCGGTGACAACATAGGTCATGGTGGTGGATTCCTATCGAAGGCAGCACTTTGTTCTGCTGCTATGGGATTTGCGGGGCTGTCGTCAAGCACGCGGTAGAAAGTCTGTGCTTCAGCAGACGGACCGCGGCGGTGCGGCAGGGCCAGAACCTCGATCACAGTCACCCCGCTCGTCAGTGGCACGACGATTATATCTCCGGCATCGATACCTTGCGCGACCCGCTCTATTCTTCGGCCGTTGAGGCGAATATGACCCTCGCTGACTATTTCCTGCGCTCCGCTGCGCGTCTTGGCGAAACGCAGGAACCACAGAAGCTTGTCGATTCTCATGTCCGGGTCGGCCCCATTACCGAGCGGGCCATATTACCGAACGAGCTCGGCCAATGCCGCAAAAGCGCCGCTGGGCCGAGGCGGAAGCTGCGAAGGCGCAGCGGCCATCTGGCGGGCAGGACGCCAGCGCCAGCGCGGTGGATCGGGCGGACCACTGACGCCTGAAGCCAGCGCTTTGCCGGCCCGCGCTTTTTCCGAATGCGGCTGGAACCCGGCAAGCCGCAGCAGCTGGGCGAACCCGGACGAAGTCAGTCCCATCGACGTAGCCAGCGCCGGATCGATCACGAAGCGCTTGCCGCCTGCAGCAACCCGAGCATGATGCGCGGCACGAAGCAGCTTTTCAGCCATATCGACCCGCAGCGCCTGTGCCCCAACGCGGCGATAGAACGCACTTCCGGCCACGGTGGTGGCTGCAACCACGGGCGGCAGCCCGGCCGGGAGCACCTGAAGGCTACGGCCGTTTGCAGCCGCCAGCGCGGTCAAGGCCAGCTGCGCGGCAGGTTTGAGCATGGCTGGGGCAAACAGATCAAGCGCGCCGACTTTGACGCCAAGGCGGCGGAGCTGTTCGCGCTGGAGCGGCTCGAGTCGGTTCAATCCCGAGCTGTCACGCGGCAAAATTCCGCCATTCTCGACCATCCGGATCAGCAGCGCTCGCAGCTCCGTGCCGGCCGAAAGTTCGCGCGCTGCCGCATCAATCTGCCGCAGCGGCGCGAGCACGACCAACGACCTGTCGAGCCAAAGCGCCAGTCCGGCCAACAACTGCGCCCGGCCTTCTGCCGGGACTGCGTCGAGCGTGGGATCGGCAATCAGCCGCGGCATCAGCGCACTGCGTCCGGGCGCGAGCCGGGCAATCGTCTCTCCATCCCAGATCATCGCGCCGCCGTGCAGCTCGAGTCCCGCATCGCCTGCCAGTATGGCCGCCTCAAGCTGCGCGGCACGAACCGCCAGCAGCGCCGGCAGGTGCCGTTCAGCCGCAGCGAGCAACAGCTTGCGGTCGGCAAGGCGCACTTGCGGGTCGATCATGAAGCGGAAACCGCTGAGCCGGCCGATGGTCTCTCCATCGACCTGGACTTCATCCCCAGAGAGGCTGACCGGGAGCAGCGCTGCATCGGGGCCGAGCTTCTTCATCAGAACGGTCGTGCGGCGATTGACGAACCGCTCGGTCAGCCGGGCGTGGAGTGCATCGGACAGCCGTGCCTCGGCGGCGCGGGCGCGGGCGGCCATTTCCTCTTTCTCCAAGACCCAATCGGGGCGCTGCGCCACATAGGCCCAGCTCCGGATCGCCGCGATCCGCATTTGCAGCGTGTCGATATCGCCGGCCGGGTTGTTGAGATCGCTGATCGCCCGCGCGATATAATCCGCGCCCAAGTGGCCGTGGCGCAGATCCTCCCACAAGCGCGCGACGAACCGCGCATGGGTTTCTGCGCCGTGCTGGCGGAAATCGGGCAGGGAACAGACCTCCCACAGTCGCCGGACCTGAGGCGAACTGCGCGCCGTGGCGGCAATCTCGGGATCTTCGGCGAGCCGCTTCAGCACCGCCAGATCGATCGCTTCGGGCGCGGAGGCCAGTTCAGGGCAGTCTGGCGGGGTCTCGAGATCGGCGATTAATCGCGTGATACTGTCAAACCGCGGCTCGGCATCGCGCCAGAACAGCCGGGTCAGCGGCGGGAAACGGTGCTCCTCGATCGCGTAGACTTCCTCAGACGTGAATTCGCTGTCGTGGCCGCCACTTCCGGACAATGTCCCGAAGGTGCCGTCGGTCTGGTGCCGCCCGGCGCGGCCCGCGATCTGCGCCATTTCCGCAGTGGTCAAACGCCGCTGCCGCTGGCCGTCGAACTTGCTGAGCCCGGCAAACGCTACATGGGTGATGTCGAGGTTCAGCCCCATTCCGATTGCATCGGTGGCGACAAGGTAATCAACCTCGCCCGACTGGTATAATGATACCTGCTTGTTGCGCGTCTCGGGCGAAAGCGCGCCCATCACCACGGCAGCTCCGCCGCGGAACCGCCGCAACATTTCAGCCACGGCGTAAACCTGCTCGGCTGAGAAGGCCACAATCGCACTTCGCGGCGGGATCCGCGAGAGCTTGCGGGCACCCGAATGGCTGAGTGTTGAAAAACGCGGGCGGCTGACAATTTCGGCCTCGGGTACCAACGCGCGGACCATCGGTTCGAGCGTGGCCGAACCCAGGATCATCGTTTCCTCTCGCCCCCTTGCGTGAAGCAGCCGGTCGGTAAATATATGCCCGCGCTCGCGGTCAGCCGAGAGTTGCGCTTCGTCGATGGCGACGAAAGCCAGATCCGCACCGGTGGGCATCGCCTCGGCAGTGCACAGCAGCCACCGGGCGTCCTTGGGCTCGATCCGCTCCTCACCGGTGATCAGCGCAACCCGGTTCGCGCCCTTGATGGCGCAAACCCGGTCATAGACTTCGCGGGCCAGCAGCCGCAGCGGGAAGCCGATCGCGCCCGATGAATGGGCGCATAGCCGTTCGATCGCGAGATGGGTCTTGCCGGTGTTGGTTGGTCCCAGCACGGCCTTGACCCGATCATCGGTCTCGCGCCGGGGCGCAGCGGGTAAGCGGCCAGAGGCCTGGCGACCGAAAGGCAGATGCAGGGCCATCGTTTGCAATATGTGGCATCGCAGATGAACCGCCGCAAGACGCCGCCCCAGTCTCATCCCCGATACGCTGTCCGGAGCAATGTGAAGCGCGGAAATGCGCTTCCGTTAGGTCAAGATTAACCTTCCGGGTCCATGGATTCACGGCAGGACGCATGCCTTCGCCATGAAGGCCGGGTGGGGAGCACACGCGTTGTTCAAGCCGAGCGGGCAGATCGAGTTTGGCCAGGGGGGCTCGGCCACGCATGCGGCGGTGCTGCGCTATTCCCGGCTGCCCGATGAGACGGCCGGCGTGGCGGCCTTGCTGATAGACCGCCTGCGCCGCTTTCGTGACAAGCTGTTGGGCGGCGCCGGGCCTCTCAATCGAAACCCGGTGACGCAGCGGATCTTCGGCGCCAAGATCGCCCGGATCAACTGGGCGCCCGACCTTGCCGAGGATATCGGCAGCGCCCGGTGGTTTCGCGGGCTGGGGACGTTGCTGGGGCTGAGCCTGCTCGCACTTTCATTCTGGCCCGATTACAGCGTGCTGCAAGCGGCACCCAGCATGACGCTGAACGAAGCCCAGCGCGATGAATTCCGCAGCCAGATGATCCTGCCTTTGGCGCTTGGCGCGGATAGCGGCCACCATATGGGGCCGACCAGGCGAGTCAGCCCGCTGGCCAATGCGCCCGAGCGGGCCATGGTGCAGATGGTGGTTACCCTGGGCCAGGGCGACAGTTTTGGCCGGATGCTGCAACGCGCCGGCGTCGCACCGCTCGATGCGGAGCGGGTTGCGGGGCTTGTCGCCGCCAGCGTTCCGCTGAACGAAATCACGCCCGGCACGCGGTTTGACCTGACTCTGGGCAGCCGTGCTGCGCCGGACCAGCCGCGCCCGCTCGACAAGCTCGATTTCCGCGCGCGGTTCGATCTCAATGTGGCAGTCGGGCGGAGCGGCGGCAATCTGGTGCTGATGCGCAAGCCGATTGCGGTTGATTCCACTCCGCTCAGGATCCGCGGGACCGTTGGCAACAGCCTCTACCGTTCAGCCCGCGCTGCCGGGGCTCCGATCGGGGCGATCCAGCAATATCTGCAGACGATCGACGCGCACCTCAGCCTCGACAGCGATATCCAGAGCGAAGACACCTTCGATATCATCATCGGCTACAAGCGTTCGGCCAGCGGTGAAAGCCAACTGGGCGAACTGCTCTTTGCCGGACTTGAGCGGGGCGACAAGCCGCAGGCGCAGCTGCTGCGCTGGGGCGGTGCCAACAGTTCCGGGGACCAGTTCTTCGAGGCCTCGGGCATGGGCCAGCGCCGCACCGGCCTGCTCATGCCGGTGGTGGGCCGGATCACCTCGAATTATGGTGCGCGCCGCCATCCGGTGCTGGGCTATACAAGGATGCATGCCGGGGTCGATTTCGGCGCCGCCTATGGCTCGCCAATCTATGCGGTGGGCGATGCAAATGTGACTTTTGCCGGACGCCATGGCGGCCACGGCAATTACGTCAAGCTTGATCACGGCGGCGGATATGCCACTGGCTACGGCCATATGAGCCGGATTGCGGTCTATCCGGGAAGCAGGGTCCGGGCCGGTCAGATCATCGGCTATGTCGGCTCGACCGGGCTTTCGACCGGGCCGCACCTCCACTACGAGCTGTACCAGAATGGCCACGCGGTTAATCCGATGTCGGTGCGCTTCACCGTTAACAACGCGGTCGATCAAAGGGAATTGGCTGCGTTCAAGGCCAAACTGGCGGCGCTCAAGGGGGTCAAACCCGGCGCGGCGCTGACCGGCCTGGCACCGCGGCAAGCCGCAGTCGGAACGCTGCCGGGCGGACCAGTCCGCGAGATAGCCCGACTTGGAGATTGACGACTCGGTGATTGAAGGCCCGCGATGCCCGCACTAAGAGCGGGGCATGAGCAACGCCCAAGTTCCCGCCTTCCCCGCCACCCGCCTGCGCCGCACCCGCGCCACTGGCTGGAGCCGCGCGATGCACCGCGAGACCACGCTGGCCCCGGCAAATCTGATCTGGCCGCTGTTCGTCACCGAAGGCAGCGGGCAGGAACAGCCGATTGACTCGCTGCCCGGCGTGTCGCGCTGGTCGGTCGATCTGATTGCCGCAAGGGCGAAGGAAGCGGTGGCGCTGGGCATTCCCTGCATCGCACTGTTCCCCAATACACAGGCTGATCGCCGCGACGAGCAGGGGCGCGAGGCGCTCAACCCCGATAATCTCATGTGCCGCGCGATCAGCAGCATCAAGCAGGCCTGCGGGGATGATATCGGCGTGCTGACCGATGTCGCGCTCGATCCCTATACCAGCCATGGGCAGGACGGACTGATCGATGCGGCGGGTTATGTGCTGAACGATGCCACCGTTGAAATGCTGGTCGGCCAGTCGCTCAACCAGGCAGCGGCGGGTGCGGATATCATCGCCCCGTCAGACATGATGGACGGGCGGATCGCGGCGATTCGCGCCGCACTGGAACAGGCCGGTCATGCCAATATCCAGATCATGAGCTATGCCGCCAAATATGCCTCGGCCTTCTATGGCCCGTTCCGTGATGCGGTGGGCAGCAGTGGTCTGCTCAAGGGCGACAAGAAAACCTACCAGATGGACCCGGCCAATGCCGAAGAGGCCTTGCGCGAAGTGGCGATGGACATTGCTGAGGGCGCAGACAGCGTGATGGTCAAGCCCGGGCTGCCCTATCTCGATATAGTACGGGCGGTGAAGCAGCGATTTGAAGTGCCGGTGTTCGCCTATCAGGTGAGCGGCGAATACGCGATGATCGAGGCGGCGGCGGCGGCCGGCGCGGGTGACCGCGATGCGCTGGTGCTGGAAACGCTCCTCGCCTTCCGCCGCGCCGGCTGCTCGGGTGTGCTGACCTATCACGCCGCCCACGCCGCGCGGCTGCTGGGCGCGTGATCGAAACGGCGCGGTTGCTGCTTCGGCCATGGGCGGAAGCGGATATTGCCCCGTTCCAGCAGATATGCTCCGATCCGCGGGTCATGGCTACACTCGGCCCGGTGCTCGGGATGGCCGAGACTGCGGCGCTGATCGGGCGGGTCGAGGCCATGGAAGCCGAATGCGGCCATACCTTCTGGGCTCTGGAACGGCGGGAAGATGGGCGGCTGATCGGTTGGTGCGGCGTGATTCGCGGAACTGACGGCCCGATCGCGGGCATGGCCGAGATCGGCTGGCGGTTGGCGCATGATTGCTGGGGGCATGGCTATGCCACCGAAGCCGCGCGGGCGAGCATCGACTGGGCCTTCGCCAATCTTGCCGATGACGCGGTCTGGGCGATTACGTCGGCGGGAAACCGTGCCAGTCAGGCCGTAATGGCGCGGCTCGGAATGCGTCAACATCCCGAACTCAGTTTCGATCACCCCCGGGTTCCGCCCGGCGATCCGCTGCGCCGGCATGTCACTTTTTCACTGGAGCGCGCTGCATGGCCGCAAGTCTGATTGCTACCCAACCAGTTCGCCGGGCATTGTTTGTCGCGGTGATCCTGGCGGGCAGTTTCCTGCTGTTTCTGGTCCAACCGACGGTTGCGCGGATGGCGCTGCCGCGGCTGGGCGGGGCGCCGAATGTCTGGAACAGCGCGATGCTGGTCTATCAGGCGCTGCTGCTGGGCGGCTATGCCTATGCCCATTGGCTCGGCCGTTTTGCGCTGCGGCGGCAGGCAGCAATCCACCTTGGCCTGTTGCTGCTCGCCGCATTGACCCTGCCGATTGGTCTGGCTGAGCTGGCGCCACCTGCTCCTGGCAGCGAGGCGATCTGGGTGCCGTGGCTGTTTGTGCTGAGCATTGGCCCGGTGTTCTTCCTCGTCTCTGCCCAGGCTCCATTGATGCAGCGCTGGTTTGCCGCGCATGGCCAAGCGGGCGAGCCCTGGGCGCTTTACGCCGCGTCGAATCTTGGCAGCTTTGCCGGACTGATCGCCTATCCACTGCTGGCCGAGCCGCTGCTGCCGCTGCGCTGGCAAAGCCTTGGCTGGAGCATGGGCTATGGTGTGCTGGTGCTGCTGGTGGCGACGGCCGCGGCGGCGCGCTGGAATGCGGTGCCGATCGGGGACGCCGTGACGTCTGCCCAATCGACCGAAACTCCTCCCCTTCGGCGGATCCTCACCTGGCTTGCCCTCGCTGCCGTGCCTTCCGGGCTGATGCTTTCCACCACGACGTATCTGACGACCGACCTGTTCGCCATGCCGCTGCTCTGGGTAATCCCGCTCGGGCTGTACCTCTTCAGCTTCGTCTTCGCTTTTTCCGATCGGCGCGGGCCGGCGTGGGGGATCAGCTTTGTGACCCCGCTGCTGTTGCTGCTGGCTGGCGGGGTAGCCATGGCTTCGCGCGGGGAATCAGGACTGATGCCGGTTTTTGCCAGTATCGCACTGCTGTTCGCGATCTGTGTGGCGCTCCATTCGCGGCTTTACGAGCTGCGCCCGGCGGCCGAGCATCTGACGCTGTTTTATCTGGTGATGTCGGCTGGCGGCGCACTGGGCGGGCTGTTTACCGCGCTGATCGCGCCGCTGCTGTTCGATTGGGCGTGGGAGCATCCGCTGCTGGTCTTCGCTGCGGCCGCGCTCTTGCCGCTGCCCCGCTGGTACGATTGGCGGCGGCTGACCGGGCTGGAGCCGGGATTGGCCCGGCTGGGCTTGTTTGTGCTGCTCGGCCTTGCCGCCCTGCTCGCCTGGCAGCTGTCGGACAAACTTTGGGCCGCAGATGCGGGCACCTTGCGGATGCTGCTGGTCGGGGGGATCGCGCTGATTGGAATGCTGCTAATCCCCTGGCGTGCCGCTTATCTTGCGGTACTGGCGCTGCTGATGCTGGCGCAGGGCGGGCTTGATACCATCCAGACTTCGCTCGATGGGCTGCGCAGCCGCAGCTACTTCGGGATCTACACGATCCGCGAATATCCCGATCAGCACCTGCGGATGCTGGCGCATGGCACGACCCTGCACGGCGTCCAATCGGTTCTGCCTGCCCTGCGCAAGACTCCGATCAGCTATTACGGACCGGGGACAGGCATCAGCATCGTGCTGGCGAATGCGCAAAAGCTTTATGGGACGGCGGCCCGCATCGGGGTTGTCGGCCTAGGCACCGGCACGCTGGCTTGCCATGCCAAGCCGGGCGAGCAATGGCGTTTTTATGAAATCGATCCGGCGGTTCTGGCATTTTCGCAGGCGCGCGATTTCACCTATCTGGCCGACTGCGCTCCCAAGGCTCAGGTGCTGATCGGTGATGCGCGGCTCGAACTGGCCAAGGCCCAGACTGCCAGCCTTGATGTGCTGGCGATCGACGCTTTCTCCTCCGATGCAATCCCGTTGCACTTGCTGACC
>JANOFJ010000050.1:0-3002 GCA_031413595.1 Novosphingobium sp. | reverse complement strand
CCAATTTCCATTTGCCCAAATCGACGCTGTTTATGCTGGTAAGCGCACTGATGGGCCGCGAGCGGATGCAGGCGGCGTATGCCTATGCTATCGCGTCGGGCTATCGCTTCTACAGCTATGGCGATGCGAGTTTGTTGCTGCCCGACTAGCTTTTCTCCGACAGTTTGATAGTTTTCAGTTTCGATTCGAAACGGAGTATGAAAAATGGCAAGCGTGGTCGAAGCAACCATCCGCAGCGTGGTCGGCAAGGGGATTGAAACACTCGCCGGTTTCAACCGCCGCCGGATGGACGATGAGCAGCCGCATCCGTTCCTGACCGGTATCCACGCGCCGTTGCATGATGAACGCACGATCACCGATCTCAAAGTCACCGGCGCGATCCCGGCCGAACTTTCGGGCCGCTATGTCCGGATCGGGCCAAACCCGTATCGGCCCGATCCGCGCGGGCATCATTGGTTCACCGGTGACGGCATGGTCCACGGGGTTAGGCTGTCGGGCGGCAAAGCGGAATGGTATCGCAATCGCTACATTCGCTCAAAGGTGCTCGAAAGCGCAGGCGGCCCCGCCGCGGCTCCCGGCCCGCGCCGGTCCCCGCGTGACAGCGTCAACACCAACATTATCCAGGTCGCTGGCAAGACCTTGGCGCTGGTCGAGGCGGGTTCCTACCCGGTCGAGCTGACTGACGAGCTCGAAAGCGCCGCCTACAGCAATTTTGGCGGCGGGCTCAAAGGTCCGTTCACTGCGCATCCGCACCACGATCCGCTGACCGGTGAGTTCCACGCCATCACCTATGATGCGCTCAAACCCGAGGAGGTTTATCACGTCGCGCTGGATGCTTCCGGCAAGGTGCTGCGCGAGATTGCCATCCCCGTGGAGCATGGCCCCTCGATTCATGATTGCGCCATAACGGCGCGCTACGTGTTGATCTTCGATCTGCCGGTGACTTTTTCGATGAAGTCGCTGCTGGCCGGGCAAAGCTTCCCCTATCGCTGGAACCCGCAGCACCGCGCCCGCGTGGGTTTGCTGCCGCGCGGTGGTGGTGCAGAGCAGGTGATTTGGTGCGATGTCGATCCGTGCTACCTGTTCCATGTCGCCAACAGTTTTGACCGCGCCGATGGCAAGGTCGTCGTCGACGTCGCGGCCTATGCCTCAATGTTCGAAGGCGGATATGACGGCCCCAACGGCAAGTCGCTGGGCTTTGAACGCTGGGTGATCGATCCCGCGGGCGGCAAGGTTCAGCGTGAGACGATGGACCCCACCCCGCAGGAATTCCCACGCCCGGACGAACGGTTCTTCGGTCAGGACTATCGTTATGCCTGGTCGATTGGCCTGCCTGAAGAATTCGATCCGCAGTTCGTCGGTGCCATGCCGCTCTATCGCTATGATCTGAGCACGGGAGCGCGCACTGCACATGACTTCGGCACCGGCCGCGTTCCCGGTGAATTCGTCTTCGTGCCCCGCAGCGCCGATGCACCCGAAGGCGATGGCTGGATGATGGGCTATGTGATCGATACCGCTGCCGATACGACCGAGCTGGTGATCCTCGATGCTGCCGACATGGCCGCTGAACCAGTGGCGCGGGTCTATATCCCGCACCGGATTCCGCCAGGCTTCCACGGCAACTGGCTGGCTGATGCAGGCTGAACTCGACTAGCCGGCAAGGGATGGCTAGGGGCGGGCGGGATATGACCCGCTTTGCCTTCACCATCGCAGCCACCGACGGCAAGGCCCGTACCGGCGCCATCCAGATGCGCCGGGGCGAGATCCGCACCCCGGCGTTCATGCCGGTCGGCACCGCCGCCACGGTCAAGGCGATGAAGCCCGAGAGCGTGCGGGCGACCGGCGCGGATATCATCCTCGGCAATACCTATCATCTGATGCTGCGCCCTGGCGCAGAACGGGTCGCGCGATTGGGCGGGCTCCACAAATTCATGAACTGGGATCGCCCGATCCTGACCGACAGCGGCGGCTATCAGGTGATGAGCCTGAGCGAGCTGCGCAAGATTACCGAGGACGGCGTGACCTTCGCCAGCCATCTTGACGGCTCGAAGCATCTGCTCACCCCGGAACGCTCGATGGAAATCCAGCGGCTGCTCGGCAGTGACATCGTCATGGCGTTCGATGAATGCCCGCGCGCCGATGCGGGGCGCGATGTGATCGCCGCCTCGATGCAGATGAGCATGCGCTGGGCAAAGCGCAGCCGCGCCGGGTTCGACAGCGGCGGCGAGCATGCAGAAGCCGCGGCGCTGTTCGGGATCCAGCAGGGCGCGCTGCACGAGGACTTGCGCCGGGAAAGCGCCGATGCGCTGCGCGACATCGGCTTCGATGGCTATGCAATCGGCGGACTGGCGGTGGGCGAGGGGCAGGAGGCGATGTTCGCATGCCTCAATTACGCCCCCGGCCAGCTCCCCGAAGATCGCCCCCGCTATCTGATGGGAGTGGGCAAGCCCGATGATCTGGTCGGCGCGGTCGAGCGCGGGATCGACATGTTCGATTGCGTCCTCCCCAGCCGCTCGGGCCGCAACGGCCAGGCCTTCACCTGGGCGGGAGCGCTCAACCTGCGCAACGCCAAACACGCCGAAGACCTCGCCCCGCTCGACGAGCGTTGCCCCTGCGACGCCTGCTCAAAATACAGCCGCGCCTATCTCCACCACCTCACCAAGTCCGGCGAAATACTCGGCGCAATGCTGCTGACCGAGCATAATCTGACGTTTTACCAGCAGCTGATGGCGGCGATGCGTGAAGCGATTGGGGCAGGGCGGTTTGCCGGATTTGCGAGCGAGTTTCGGCGAGATTATATATCGTAATTGGCTTGCTGTCCTGCGGTAGTGCGTTAGCATCTTGATCATCATTTGCCGAGGGCTTCAATATGCGTCATTTCTCCAAGTGTTTGTCGGTAAGTCTAATTGCGCTGTTTGTCAGTGCAGGCGCCCGTGCCCAGACTGCGGACGACCTTGCTGCGAAATTCGGGGCCCGCGAATCTATCCGCAACATCAGTATTT
>JANOFJ010000049.1:0-16636 GCA_031413595.1 Novosphingobium sp. | reverse complement strand
TCGTGCCACTCCAGCAGGTTGTTAAACTCGGTCGGAATTTCGAGGCCAATAAACTTGGCAAAATCAAACGTGGTCAGCAGGAGAATATCAGCCACCGAAAATCCTTCACCTGCGATGAATTCACGGTCTTGAAGCGCGGAGTCAAAAAAGCGCAGCGCCTCAAGCGCGCGGGGCCGATTGGCCTCGCCCCATTCGGAATTACGCCCCGGCAGCGCGGCGGTGAAGCGGTGGGTGTGAACCCAGACCACACCGACCGGCTGCATCAGGATCATCTCCACCCGGCGGCTCCACATCTCGATCAAGGCCTGTTCAAGCGGACTGGTGCCGAACAGCGGCGGCTGGGGGTGCAGGCCTTCGAGATAACGGCAGATAGCGACGCTTTCCGCGATCACCGTACCATCGTCGAGTTGCAAGGCCGGGGTCTGGCCGCGCGGATTGATCGCGAGGTAATCGTCGGCCTTATGCTCGCGCGCCGGGATAGAAAGATCGCGCATGGGCAGCGCGATGCCCTTCTCCGCCGCAAAAATCCGCACCCGGCGCGGGTTCGGCGCAGGATTGGGGCTGTTGTAAAGGATCACGCTTTCGTTCCGGTCATTGGCCCTTGAACTCGGCCTTGCGCTTTTGCAGGAAGGCCATGCCGCCTTCGGTCGCATCCGCACTGGCTCCGGCGATCCGCTGGGTCTCGGCCTCACGGGTCAGCGCGGTGGCGTAATCCATCTCCAGCGCGGTGGCGATATTCTGCCGCATCAAGCCCAGCGCCAACGTCGGCCCATTGGCGAGCCGGGTGGCCAGCGCGCGGGCCTCAGCCTGCAGATCGGCATCCTCGACGCATTTGTAGATCAGGCCCCATTCGGCCGCCTGCTGCCCGCCAATCTTCTCGCCCAGCATCATCATCTGTGTCGCCCGTGCCTTGCCGATCAGCCGAGGCAGCATCCACGAAGCCCCGCCATCGGGAACCAGGCCGATATTGACGAAGGCCTGCAGAAAATAGGCTGATTTCCCGGCAATCGCGAAATCCGCGCACAGGCCAAGGCTACAGCCAATCCCCGCCGCCGGGCCATTGACCGCCGTGATGATCGGCACGTTAAGCTTGGAAAGCTTGACCATCGTCGGGTTATAGCTGCGGGTCAGCGCGCCATAAGGTCCGGCAGCACCGAGCGGCGCCGCGCCGCCGCGCGCCTGCAAATCCGCGCCCGAGCAAAACGCCCGGCCCTCACCGGTGATCACCAGCGCGCGGGCACCGGCCAGATTATCCACCGCATCGCTTATCTCATCAGCCATTTGCGGGCCCATGGCGTTGAGCCGTTCGGGCCGGTTCAGCGTGATGGTGGCGATCTGGTCGGCGATTTCAAATTTGATCGTTTCGTAGGCCATTAATGCGCCTCCTTGGGCGTTTCCATGATTTCGGTGAGCACCCCCTGCATATCGCGGGGGTGGACGAAGAAGATCAGCGTGCCATGCGCGCCGATCCGCGGCTCGCCCAGAACACGCTTGCCCAAGGCTTCGAACTCGGCCTTGGCGGCGTGAATATCGGGCACTTCGTAACACATGTGATGCTGCCCGCCCGCCGGGTTCTTCTCCAGGAAGCTGGCGATAGAGGTGTTGCCGGGCAGCGGCTCGATCAGTTCGATCTGGGTTCCGTTAAGTGCGCCGTTGGGGTCCGGCGTATCAACAAAGCAGACCTTTACCCCTTGCGAGGGCAGATCGAACGGTTCGTGGATTTTCGTTGCGCCCATCACGTCGCGGTAGAACACCACGCTGTCGGCGATCGAAGGCGTAGCAACGCCGATGTGGTTGAGCCGTCCTAGTTTCATGCCGCTGGCTCTACCGTGACCGGGAAGTTGACCGAATTGGCGATGTAGCACAGCTCATGCGCCTTGTGGTGCAGCCCCTCGATCTTCGCCGCATCAACCGGCGCGGCATAGGTAATCTGCGGCCGCATCACCGCGCTGAGCATGGCGACCACGCCATCATCACGCTTGCCGATCACGCCGACCGCATGATCGACATAGGACGTCACGGAAACCCCCGAACGCGAGGCGAGATCGAGGAAGAACAGCATGTGGCAACTCGCCAATGAGGCCACCAGCGCCTCCTCGGGATCGACGCCTGCCGGATCGGACCAGACCGTGCCAACCACCAGCGGCGAGGCCGAGGCGGCAACATCCGCCCCGCCGTCAAACTTCCAGCGATGCGCGCGGCTGTATTTGCGGGTCTCGAAGGATTCCCCCTCGCCCAGATGCCATTCGACGGTTGCTTCGTAGTTGCTCATGGTTTGGCTTTCGTTGGTGGATCGGGAGCCGTAGAGGGTGGCTTAGCGGAGTTCCGCCGCCTTAGCCCCTCCTCTTCAGGGGAGGGGCAGCGAGACTTGGCAGCTTGCTGCCTAGTCGCAGCAGGGTGGGGTTTCGCCCCAAGCGCCGCGCCTGATGGACAGACCCCGCCCCAACCCCTCCCCTGAAGAGGAGGGGCTTAGGTTGCGTCGCTATGCCGATGTGGTTGAACCGGCCTAGTTTCATTTCGTGTCACCCCCAATGCTCGCTGCATCAAGAAGATATTCATCAAAATCTCCGGTCTTCAACGTATCGCCATCGAACCAAACGCATCTGTATTGTCGCCAAAGGATCTCCTTTAGCCCGCTCCACGACAGTTTAAAATGGCCGCTTTCTTCACCGGGATACCTGTCAACCGTCATCAAGGGGCCGCCAGATTTGAGTCGAACTAGATCGCCCTTTTTAAATTTTGGCATCGACTGAACCCTCCTCACAACGGAATATTATCATGTTTCTTCCAAGGGTTCTCAAGACTCTTCCCCCGCAGCTTCCTTAACCCCAACGCAATCCGTCGCCGCGTCGAATGCGGGTGGATCACCTCGTCGATAAACCCCTTGCTCGCCGCGACGAACGGGTTGGCGAAGCGCTCCTCATACTCGCGGGTGCGCTCCGCGATCTTGTCGGGATCGCCGATGTCCGAGCGGAAAATGATCTCGACCGCGCCTTTCGCGCCCATCACCGCGATTTCGGCGGTCGGCCAGGCGTAGTTCAGATCGCCGCGCAGGTGCTTTGAGGCCATCACATCGTAAGCCCCGCCATAGGCCTTGCGGGTGATCACAGTGATTTTGGGCACGGTCGCCTCGGCATAGGCGAACAGCAGTTTCGCGCCGTGCTTGATGATCCCGCCCAGTTCCTGCGCGGTGCCGGGCAGGAAGCCGGGGACATCGACGAAGGTCAGGATCGGGATATTGAACGCATCGCAGAACCGCACGAACCGCGCGGCCTTTTTGGAAGCGTTTATATCGAGGCAGCCCGCCAGCACGATCGGCTGATTGGCGACGACCCCCACCGTGCGCCCCTCGATCCGCCCGAACCCGCACAGGATATTGCCGGCGTGGCCCGGCTGGATTTCGAAGAAATCGCCTTCATCCAGCACCTTGCGGACAACCTCGTGAATATCATCGGGCTGGTTGGCATTGGCCGGGATCAGCATGTCGAGGCTGTTATCGATCCGGTCCCACGGATCGGAGGTGGGCCGTTCGGGCACTTCCTCGCGGTTGGAGAGGGGGAGGAAATCGAAGAAATCGCGCGCCACCAGCAGCGCCTCGATATCGTTTTCCAGCGCCAGATCGGCGACCGAGGTCTTGGTGCTGTGGGTGATCGCCCCGCCCAGTTCTTCCTGCGTGACGATCTCGTTGGTCACGGTCTTGACCACATCCGGCCCGGTGACGAACATATAGCTGCTGTCCTTCACCATGAAGATGAAGTCGGTCATCGCCGGCGAATAGACCGCCCCGCCAGCACACGGCCCCATGATCATGGAGAGCTGCGGGATCACGCCCGAGGCGAGGACATTGCGCTGGAACACTTCGGCATAACCGCCAAGCGACGCCACGCCCTCCTGAATCCGCGCGCCGCCGCTATCGTTCAGCCCGATCACCGGCGCGCCGACTTTCATCGCATTGTCGAGCACCTTGCAGATCTTCTGCGCGTGGCGTTCCGACAGCGATCCGCCGAACACGGTGAAATCCTGGCTGTAAACGAACACCAATCGGCCATTGATCGTGCCGCTGCCGGTGACGACACCATCGCCCGGAACGGACTGCTCCTGCATGCCAAAGTCGGTGCAGTTGTGTTCGACATACATGTCGAGCTCTTCAAAGCTGCCTTCGTCGAGCAGGATGCTGAGCCGTTCGCGCGCGGTCAGCTTGCCCTTGGCGTGCTGCGCCTCGATCCGCTTCTGCCCGCCGCCGAGACGGGCCGCAGCGCGGCGCTTTTCCATTTCAGCGATATTTGCGGACATGCGCGATAACCCCTGCAATCCCGGAAGCTTGCCTGATGCCGGAAGCTTGCCTGATGAAAGCGTAAGCCCGCAATGTCCAATGTGAATTTGCAAAGTTGCGAAGTTAAACTTTGCAAAGTATGACAGGTCCATGGCCGCTCAGAGACGTATCTTCGCTGGAGCCCGGCTCCGCACCATTCGCGCCGAACGCGGGCTGAAGCAGGCCGATCTCGCCGTGCGGCTGGGGATCAGCACATCCTATCTCTCACAGCTGGAACATGATGACCGCCCGCTGACCCCTGCGCTGGTCGAACGACTGCGCCGCGCCTTTCCGCTCGATTGGCGCGAGATTGGCGCCGGGGTTGCCGAAACCCGGCTGGCCGCCTTGCGCGATGCCAATGCCGACCCGTTGTTTGCGGAAAGCCTCGATGCCGCGCAACTCGCCCGCTTTGCCGAGCAGCAGCCGGTTCTGGCCGAGCGCTTCATCGCGCTTCACGAGGCCTATCGCCGCACAGGCCAGCGCCTGCACATGGTCGACGAGGCGCTTTCGAACGAGACCGGCGGGGTCGCCCGTCTGCCGTGGGAGGAGGTGCGCGACTGGTTTCACCTCGCCAACAATTACGTCGATAGCCTCGACCGGGCCGCCGAAGCGCTTGCGGCCAGATTGGGTGGGCGCTCACCCGATACGCAATCGATCGAGGCCTATCTGCGCGATGCTCTGTCGATCTCGCTGCTCTATTCGGGCAATGCGGGCCTTCGCAGCTATGATGCCGAGATGGGCCATCTGACCATTGACCCCGGCCAGCCGGCCGAAAGCCGCCGCTTTCAGCTGGCGCACCAACTCGCTGCGCTGGCCCTCAAGGACGAAATCGCGGCAGTGATCGAGGCGGCCAGCCTCAAGAACGCAGCCTCGCGCCAATTGCTGTTCGTCGGCCTGTGCAATTATGCGGCGGGCGCTCTGCTGATGCCCTATCGCCGCTTCCGCACCGAAGCGCGAAGCTTTCGACATGATATTGACCGACTAGCGCAAGCGTTTGGGACCAGCTTCGAGCAGGCCTGCCACCGGCTATCCACTTTGCAACGCGACGACGCCAAAGGCGTGCCGTTCTTCTTCTGCCGGGTCGACATGGCGGGCAACATCACCAAGCGGCATTCGGCCACCCGGCTCCAGTTTGCGCGGTTTGGCGGGGCCTGCCCCTTATGGATCGTGCATGAGGCGGTGGCGATTCCCGACCGGATCCTCGTCCAGCTGGCCGAAACGCCGGACGGGGTTCGCTATGTCTCGATGGCCAAGGGGCTGGTCAAACCATCGGGCAGCTATGATCGCAGCCCCCGTCGCTATGCCGTGGCGCTGGGCTGCGAGGCGGCGCATGCGGCGGAGTTCGTTTATGCCGACGGGCTGGACCTAACAGCACCGCGCGCGGCCACCCGGATTGGCATTTCCTGCCGGATCTGCCCTCGCAACGATTGCGATCAGCGCGCCTTCCCGCCCAGCGACCGCGCGATCACGGTCAATCCCGACAGCCGCGGCGTGGTGCCCTATTCGATCGCTTGAAAAGTCAGACTTTGACGATCCCCAGCGCGATCATGCTGCGCGCGGTATCGAGGATGCTTTCATCCGCCGGGCGCGGAATCCATCCCAGTTTTTCGCGCGCGTGGACCGGTGGAGATTCGCGGCGGTTACCGAGTTCGCCCAGCACCTGGCGGACCATCGGATCGAACAGCGCGGCAATCCGCACGGCCCAGTTGGGCAGACGCCGCGTCGGTACCTTGCGGGCCTGCTTGCCCAGACCTTCGCGCAGGACCTTGGCGATATCTGACATCGTCATGAACGGGCCCGAGCAGATAAAGCGCTCGCCCGCCATATCGGGCGCGGTAAGACAGCGGACATGCATATCCGCAACATCGCGGACATCGACGATCCCGAAGCCGAAATTGGGCAGCCCCGGCACAGACCCTTCGAGCAGTTTCTTGATCGCTTCGAGCGAGGTGGAGAAATCGCCCGATTGCAGCGGCCCCAAAACCAGCGAAGGATTGACGGAGACGAATTCCATGGTGCCGCCTTCTGCCGCAATCCAGTCCCGCGCCGCGCGCTCGGCAATCGTCTTGGATTTCACATAGGGATAGGCATCGGGGCTGTTTACGTCGGTCCAGTCGGCTTCGGTAACGATATGATCGCCCGCACCGTGGCCGTAAGCAATGGCCGCCATCGACGAGGTCAGCACGAAGCGACTCACGCCTGCCTCTTTCGCCGCGCGCAAGGCCCTGAGTGCCCCGTCGCGGGCCGGAACGATCAGCTCGTCTTCATGTTTTGGCGCAGCTGGCGGAAAAGGCGAAGCAACATGCGCGACATGGCTGCATCCTGCCATAGCCTCGGCCCAGCCCTTGTCGCTGGTCAGGTCTGCAGCAAAGAATTTGAGCTTGTTATCATCGGTGGCAAGACTGGTGCGCACCGCCGCTTCCTTGCCAAGATCGCGAATGCTGGTGTGGACCATCCAGCCTTCATCGATCAGCTGCTTGATCAGAAAGCCCGCGATGTAGCCGCTGCCGCCCGATACGAAGACCGTTCCTGCCATCTGGTATCCCCCGCTCAGAACTTCAGCATAATCCGCCGCGCCAGCGAAGGCGACACCGAGTGAACCAGTTGCAGCACCTTGACCATGCCGACATTGGCCTCATCCGCATCGCTTTCCATCGCGACAACGAATTGCCGCGCGCATTCTTCAGCGGACATTTTGCGACTGTCGAGCCTGGCAGTCATTTTGGTTTCGACCACCGGCGGCAAGGCCTCGAGAACGTGCACATTCGTGCCTTTCAATTGCGCCCGGATCGCCTGGCTATAGCTGCGCAAACCGGCCTTGGTGGCGCAATAGACCGGCCCGCCCGCGCGCGGCGCGATCGCCAGGCCCGAGGTGACGTTGACGATCATCGCCTTCGGCCGCGAGCGAAGCATCGGCATCAGTGCCGTGATCAGCTGGATCGGCGCAGTAAGGTTAAGGAAGATCGCGCGTGCCGCAACATCGGGATCGGGCGCATCCTCGCGGAAATCGTGATCGACCCCGGCGCCAGCATTGTTGACCAGAATGTCGATCGGGCGGCCATCCAAGCCGGCGAGCAACGCCTTGACACCAGCTGGCAGCGATATATCCGCCTTGATCACATCAAATCCGTCGGCCTTGGTTGCCGCGACCCGCTCCGCATTGCGGCCCGACGTTATGACGGTCGCCCCTTTGGTGCGAAGCTGGCGGATAAGCTGCGCGCCGATCCCATCAGTCCCGCCGGTTACCAGCACAGTCTTGCCCACCAATCGCATTATTCCGTCTCCTGCGTAAATCTGCCCCGGGGTTAGCGATTTAAGTTTCGAACCGCAACTTGCCCTAGCGCATCAGCACCAGTTCCTCGGCCATCGAGGGATGCAGCGCCACGGTTGCGTCGAAATCGGCCTTGGTCAGCCCCGCGCGCACCGCGATGGCGGCGGCCTGGAGGATTTCGGGCGCGTCCGGGCCGATCATGTGCAGGCCAAGAATCTTGCCGGTGTCTGCGGCGACCACCATCTTGTAGAGCCCGCGCTCGTGGCGCCCGGCAAAGATGTTTTTCATCGGCCGGAAGTCTGACGAATAGATCTTGATATCGCCATATTTGTCGCGCGCCTGCCCTTCGGTCAGCCCGACCGAGGCGAGCGGCGGCTGCGAAAATACCGCGCTGGGGATTTGGTCATAGGCGGTGCTGCGCGGGGTCCCGCCGAACACTGTATCGGCAAAGGCATGGCCTTCCCTGATGGCGATGGGAGTCAACTGAACCCGGTCGGTCACGTCGCCAACAGCATAGATACTGTCACACGCGGTCTTGCTGAATTCATCGACCGGCACTTCGCCGCCCTTGCCCAGCATGATCCCGGCGCTTTCCAGCCCCAGATCATCGGTCTTCGGGCGGCGGCCGGTGGCGACCAGCACGGCATCGGCCGCAACCGGATCGTGGCTGCCAGCATGGACCATAAGCGACCCATCCGCCAGTTTCTCGACCCGCGAGATCGGCGAGTTGAACTTATACTCGATCCCGCGCGCCATTGTGATCTGGAGCAGCCGGTCGCGCAGGCTTTCATCATACCCGCGCAGTATCTGGTCGCTCCGGTTGGTGACAGTGACATGACAGCCCAGCGCATTGAAAATACCCGCAAATTCGAGCGCGATATAGCCTGCACCCTGGATCACCACCCGCTTTGGCAGCGCGGCCAAGTGGAACACTTCGTTCGAGGTGATGGAGTGCTCGACGCCATCGAACTCCGGTTTCACCGGCCATGCGCCGACCGCAATGAGGATATATTTCGCGCTGATCTGACGCCCCGAAGCAAGCTGCACCTTGTTGGGTCCGACGACCGTTGCCCGCTCATGAAAATGCGCGACCTTGTGGCTGTCGAGCGCGGCGGTGTAGGCCGCCTCCAGCCGGGTGACATCACGCAGCACGGTATCGCGCAGCACGTTCCAATCAAACTTCATCTCGCCCACGGTCCAGCCATAGTGCGCGGCGTCCTGCAGCTCCTCGGCAAAGTGCGAGCCGTAAACCAGCAGCTTCTTGGGCACGCAACCGCGTATCACACAGGTTCCGCCGATCCGGTGCTCCTCGGCGACCGCCACCCGCGCGCCGTGCGATGCGGCAACCCGGCTGGCTCGGACTCCGCCGGAACCGGCACCGATGACGAACAGATCGTAGTCGTAGGAGTTGTCAGCATCTGGCATTAAAATCTCCTGTTGCGGGTCGGGATATGGAGACGCGGCGCGCAGTTTGCAATTCGTCATCCCGGGCTTGACCCGGGATCGCTGGCCTCGTCGACGCGAGGGCGGAATGACGAGGGCAGCGGTCCCCGGACAAGCCGGGGACGACGTTACTTGATCCCCGCCGCCACCAGCAGCGCCTCGGTGCTGGGATCGAATTTCGTGCCCCCTGCCTCGATCTGGTTGGCGATGGCCTTGCCCAGTTCCACCCCGAACTGGTCGAACGGGTTGATCCCCAGCAGCACGGCATTGGCGAACGTCCGATGCTCATGAAACGCGATCAGCGCGCCCAATGTTGCGGGGTTCAACTCGTCACACAATATCGTCGCCGAGGGGCGATCGCCGGGATAGGCCCGTGCGCCATCCTTGCTCGCCTTGCCCGCCATCAGCGCAGCGCCTTGGGCAAAGCAGTTGGACAGCAGGATCCGGTGATGCGCCGGATCAAGATCGTCACCCGGCGCGACCGCGGCGATGAAGTCCACCGGCACGATGTTGGTGCCCTGGTGGAGCAGTTGGAACACGGCGTGCTGGGCGTCGGTCCCGACCCCGCCCCAGGTGATCGGCGCAGTGGGTGTGCCGACCGGCGCGCCGTCCAGCGTCACTGACTTGCCGTTCGATTCCATCTCGAGCTGCTGGAGATAAGACGGCAGCAGCCGCAGCCGCTCGTCATAGGCAAAGCAGGCGCGGGTCTGGCAACCGCGCAGCACCGCATAATATTGATCCGAAAACGCCGCCCGCAAGGGCAGATTGTCAGCGCCGTCGGCATCGAGGAAATGCCGGTCGATCGCCGCCGCGCCATTGAGGAACTCGGCGAACTCGGCCCAGCCCAGCGCCAGCGCAATCGGAAAGCCGATCGACGACCACAGCGAATAGCGCCCGCCGACACTCTCGGGGAACGGCAGCACCCGGGTTTCATCGACGCCCCATTCCACCGCTTTGTCGGGCGCGGCGGTCAGCGCGATAACCCGCCCATAGGGATCGGCCACGCCGTTCTGCTCCAACCAGGTGAGCGCGCTGTTGGCGTTGGTCAGTGTCTCGATGGTGGTGAAGGTTTTGGAGGCCATCGCGATCATCGTGGCGGCGGGATCGCAGGCCCTGAACGCCGCCTCCAGCGCGCAGCCATCGATGTTCGAGACGACATGGACCTCGACAATCGAGCCATCGCGGGTCAGCGCATCGATTGCCAGCGCCGGGCCCAAGGCAGAGCCGCCGATCCCGATGTGGATCAGATGCTTGACCTCGCCCAGCACCCCGGCGTGGATCGCCTCGACCAGACTGCGCGTCCGGGCGTGGAGCGCGCTGGCTTCCTCGACCGAGGTATCCCGCCCCACCCCGCGCTGCGCAGTGTGTTCGGCCGAACGGCCTTCGGTGAAATTGACCACTTCGCCATCGAACAGCGCCGCCCGCCGTGCGGCAAAGCCGGTCGCCTCGGCAAGGGCAGAAAAGCCAGCAATATGAGCGGCGTCGAGATGCGTCTTGGCCCAATCGAACCGGACCGGCCCGCCCGGCAGATCAAGCACAGTGGCCATTGCCTCGGTCCGGCCGGGCGCGGAAAACAAGTCTGCCAGCGAAGGTTTTGGCAAGCCCTTTAAGGCGTCCCACGCCACCTGCACCGCATCATTCATCGCCCAATCCTTTCGGCAAACACCCCTGCCCTATGCCCGTGCTTGGGCGTCAGGCCAAGGACCGAAAGAACATTCTTCCAGCCCCAATCGGGTTGAACAAACGGTTGGTGATCTATACATATAACACACCATCCCCCTTG
The DNA here is from genome assembly GCA_031413595.1 of Novosphingobium sp. Lineage (GTDB taxonomy): Bacteria > Pseudomonadota > Alphaproteobacteria > Sphingomonadales > Sphingomonadaceae > Novosphingobium. The sequence continues at coordinate 5,827 of JANOFJ010000049.1, read as the reverse complement.
ACGAGCGGAGCCCGGCCCAACATGGACAGCGTGATGAATGAAACCGCCCCCACCCCGCCCACTGCCGATAACGCCATACCCGCTGCCGAGAAGCCTGCGAAAAAGGAAGACAGCTTCTTTGTCTTCCTGCTCAAGCTAGTGCTGATTGTGGCGATCTTCCGCAGCTTCATATTCTCGCCCTTCAACATACCCAGCGAATCGATGCTGCCCCGGCTGCAGAACGGCGATTATCTGCTCGCCGCCAAATGGCCCTATGGCTATTCGAGCTATTCGCTGCCGTTCAGCGCTCCTTTGCTGCCCAGCCGGATCTTCGCGTCCCAGCCGACGCGCAGCGATGTGGTGATCTTCAAGCAGCCGCCGCTGAACGATGTCGATTATATCAAGCGGGTGATCGGCCTGCCCGGCGATACGGTGCAGATGGTGGACGGCGTACTTCACCTCAACGGCCTGGCCATACCCAAGCTGCGGGGTGCGGATTTCGAGATCGCGGTCAGCGCCAATACCAAATGCTACTCATCGCAATTCGCCGCCAAGCTCGCCGATGGCACCGATGTTTGCCGCTATCCGCGCTACAAGGAAGTGCTGCCCGGTGGGCGGAGCTATTACGTGCTCGACCTTGGCCCACGCGAACAGGACAATACCCCGCCGGTCGTGGTCCCCGAGGGCAAATTGTTCCTGATGGGGGACAACCGCGACAATTCCGAGGACAGCCGCTTTGAAGCGGTGCCGGGCGGCGGGATCGGCCTCGTCCCGCAAGACAATTTGGTTGGCCGGGCCACGGTGATGATGTTCTCCACCGATGGTTCGTCCGAATGGATCAAGCCGTGGACCTGGTTCACCGCCGCGCGGTGGGACCGGATCGGCGGAACATTCTAGTCCATGCTGGAGCGCGAAACCCATAAGTTCCTTACCAGGCTGGCGGGCCGTCCGCCGGTCGACGAGGCCTTGTGGCGTGAAGCGCTAACCCACGGCAGCACCGGGGAAGCCCGCGATTACCAACGGCTTGAATTTCTGGGCGACCGGGTGTTGGGCATGGTTATCGCCGAATGGCTTCACGCGCTGGAAAACGCCGATGAGGGGCGCCTGTCGCAGCGGCTCAACGCGCTGGTCAGCCGCGCCACCTGCGCCGCTGTCGCTCGCGACATCGGGCTTGGCGCGCATATGCGGCTCGGCAAGCAGGCGCGCGATGATGGCGGCGAGGACAGCGACAATATCCTCGGCGATGTGATGGAGGCGCTGATCGGCGCCAGCTTTGTCACCCACGGGTTCGAGGAAACGCGCGACATGGTCCGCCGCCTGTGGGCCGATGCCGTCGGCGGCAAGACCGGTGAGGCCAAGCATCCCAAATCAGCGTTGCAGGAATGGGCCGCGGGCAACCGCCGCAAGTCGCCCGAATACAAATTGATCGAGCGCTCAGGCCCCGATCATTCCGCCAGTTTCAGCGTATCGGTCGCGATTGCCGGGGTTGGCGAAGCCACTGCCAGCGGCTCGAGCAAGCAAGAGGCTGAAACGGCGGCAGCAGTGGAATTCATGAGGAAGTTCGGATGACCAGCAAATGCGGCCTCGTAGCAGTGCTCGGTGCGCCCAATGCGGGTAAATCGACGCTGGTCAATGCGCTGGTCGGGCAGAAAGTCGCGATCGTCTCGGCCAAGGCGCAGACCACGCGGGCAAGGCTGATGGGGATCGCGCTCCACAAGACCGCTGAATTCGAGACCCAGATGATCCTGGCCGACACCCCCGGCCTGTTCGCGCCCAAGCGCCGGCTGGACCGGGCGATGGTCAGCGCCGCGTGGGACGGCGCGCAGGAAGCAGATGTCATCCTGCTGGTGGTCGATGGCCGCAAGAAAAAGCGCGAATACCTCGCCGAAATCCTGGAATCGCTCAAACCCCGCCCCGAACGCAAGATCCTGGTGCTCAACAAGGTTGATGAGACGGCCAAGGAACCGCTGCTGACCGCCGCGCAGGAACTGACCGCGGCCGCTGGATTTGACGAGGTGTTCTTCATCTCGGCGCTGACTGGTGATGGGGTGGACGAGCTTAAAACCCGGCTGGCGGCGCTGATGCCCGAAGGCGCATGGCATTATCCCGAGGATCAGGTTTCGGACGCCTCCGAGCGCCTGCTCGCCTGCGAAATCACCCGCGAGCAACTGTATCGCCAGCTCCACGACGAGCTGCCCTATGACAGCGCCGTGCGGCCCGAAAGCTATGCCACCCGCAAGGATGGTTCGGTCGAAATCCACCAGCAAATCGTCATCGCCCGCAACAGCCAGAAGGGCATCGTGCTGGGCAAAGGCGGGAGCAAGCTAAAGTCGATCGGTGAGGCTGCGCGGAAGGAACTGGCGCAGTTACTGGGCGTGACGGTCCATCTGTTCCTCCACGTGAAGGTCACCGAGGATTGGGCGGATGATAAGGAGATTTACGAGGAGATTGGCCTGGAGTGGGTGAAGTAAAAGCCTTCCGGGCAACATCGCTGCATTATTGCATATAGCCTGCGATGTTGACCTTGCCGGTTGCGAAGTTGACGGTTCCCACTCCCCAGATCTGCCGTGTGCAGACCCAGGCGTAGTCGGCGGCGGCAGTCGTAAGCTTCACGTTTTCACTCAGGTCTGCCATTGGCTCGTTTGCTCTGGGAACCGCAACTCCATCAGCTGACAGGGCGATACGGTGGCCATCATCGGTTTCGATAATCGCCCGGATGTCGAGTTCGAACCGGCTATCGGCCCGGACAAAGAGATGATCGATGCCATGAACCCGTCCCCTCAAACGGCCGCTTGAGCGACCGTCGAATCTGGCGTCGATCCGCGCACCTTGGGGCGGAACACTTGCTTCCCCTGAAAGGATATCCGGCAAGCTGACACCGAAATCGACCATTTCAGTCAGATCGACCTCATACTCATAGATCAACTCACCGTTCATCGACTCGCCCCCGCAAACGCCTAATCTGTTAAGTTTGCGCCACGATAACCGTTACCGCAACTTCGCAATCCCGATCCCGTCTTCTTTGGCGCGTTCCTTGGTCGATTCCTCGCTGCGGTTCAGCGCTTTGGCGATTTCCTTGAGGCCTTTGCCCTTGCCCGCCAGCGTGCGCAGCTTGGCGACTTCTTCGGACTTCCATGGCTGGCGGTGACGGGTGAATATTTCGGCCATCAATCGTTCCTTGTAGCCCCCTCCTCTTCAGGGGAGGGGGTTGGGGGTGGGGCCTCTCCACTGGATCTGACATTTCGCCCGGAGGAGAGGCCCCACCCCGCTGCGACTAGGCGGCAGAGCCGCCAAGCCTCGCTGCCCATCCCCTGAAGGGGAGTGGCCCCCTGGTCCTATTTCGCAGCCTTCTTCGCCGCGACCTTTTTCACCGCAGGCTTCTTTTTCGGAGCGGCCTTCTTCTTCGCTGGAGCTTTCTTTTTGCCCTTCGCCGGGCCCTTTGCAGCGCGCTCATCGATCAGGACGATTGCTTCTTCCAGCGTCAGGTCCTCGGGCTGTTTATCGCGCGGCAGCGTGGCGTTGGTGGTGCCGTCGGTGACGTAGGGCCCATAGCGGCCCGCCATCAGCTTCATCTCGCCGCCCGAGGTAGGATGCGGCCCAAAGTTGTTGAGCGGTTCGGCCGCAGCGCGCGCGCCCCTGCCCCCGCCGCTGGCTGCCTCGGCCAGCTTGGTAACCGCGCTGTTCATGCCGGTCTCGAAGATTTCCGCAGTTGAACGCAGCTTGGCGTATTTGCCGTCATGCGCCAGATACGGGCCATAGCGGCCCAGGCTGGCGGTGATCGGATTGCCGCTTTCGGGATGATCGCCGACGGTGCGCGGCAGGCTGAGCAGCTTTACTGCCCAGTCGAGATCAAGCTCACCAATGTCCTTGGGGATCGATGAACGCTTGGCCTCCTTGCCCTCGCCCAGCTGGATATAGGGGCCGAACCGGCCCGCACGCCGCGTGATTGCCTCGCCGCTTTCGGGGTGCTTGCCAACCTCGCCATCTTCGCCGCCCTCAGTGCCGCCGGGCTGCGCGAATTTGCGGGTGAATTTGCACTCGGGATAGTTCGAGCAGGCGATGAAGGCGCCGTAACGCCCGCCGCGCAGCGAGAGCCGCCCGGCCTGACACTTGGGGCACAGCCGCGGGTCGGTGCCGTCGTCGGTCGGCGGGAACAGATAATCGGACAGGAATTCATCAAGCGCCTCGGTAACTTCGCTCGGCTTCTTCTCCATCACCTCATCGGATTTAGGCTTGAAGTCCTTCCAGAACGCCTCGAGCACGGCCTTCCATGCGGCGCGCCCGCCGGACACTTCATCAAGCTCATCCTCCATTCCGGCGGTGAACTCATAGGCGACATAATTACCGAAGAACCTTTCGAGAAATGCTGTGAGAAGTCGCCCGCTTTCTTCTGCAAAAAAACGGTTTTTTTCGGTCCGGACATAATTTCTATCCTTGAGAACCTGCAAGGTCGAGGCATAGGTCGAAGGCCGCCCGATGCCGAGTTCCTCCAGCCGCTTGACCAGACTTGCCTCCGAAAAGCGCGGCGGCGGCTGGGTGAAGTGCTGGGTTGCATCGACGCCCTTCTTGGCCGGGGTATCGCCGCTGGACATGGCCGGAAGCATCGCGCTTTCGTCGTCCTCGCCTTCAACCTTGTTATCACGGTCTTCTTCGTAAACCGCGAGGAAGCCGGGGAACTTGATCACCTGGCCGGTGGCGCGCAGCTCGTGCTTGCCGGTGCCTTCGCGCAGGGTGACGGTGGTACGTTCGATATTGGCTGAGGCCATCTGGCTGGCCAAAGCGCGCTTCCAGATCAGCTCGTAAAGCCGGGCCTCGTCGCCGCTGCCAAAGCTGTTACGGTCAAACTCGGTCGGACGGATCGCCTCATGCGCTTCCTGCGCGTTCTTGGCCTTGGTTTCATAATGGCGCGGCTTTTCAGGCAGATAATGGCCGTTGTAACGATTGGTTATCTCGACCCGCGCCGCCGAAATCGCGCTGTGATCCATCTGCACACCGTCGGTCCGCATATAGGTGATCGCGCCTGCCTCATACAGCGATTGGGCAACGCGCATCGTGTGGCTGGCCGAAAATCCCAGTTTGCGTGCAGCTTCCTGCTGCAAGGTCGAGGTGGTGAACGGCGGATAGGGATTGCGGCGGGTCGGCTTGGTCTCGACCTCTTCCACCCTGAAGGTCGCGGCTTCAACCAGCGCCTTGGCCCGCCCGGCAATGCCGGCCTCGCCAAGGCTCAGCTTGTCGAGCTTTTCGCCATCGAACCGCACCAGCCGTGCGGCAAATTCGGTGCCGCCCTGCTCAAGTCTGGCGACGACCGACCAATATTCCTGCGCCTTGAACGCCTCAATCTCGCGGTCACGCTGGACGATCAGCCGCAGCGCCACCGATTGCACCCGGCCTGCGCTCTTCGCGCCGGGCAGCTTGCGCCACAGCACCGGCGAGAGTGTGAAGCCAAACAGATAATCGAGCGCGCGGCGGGCCATATAGGCATCGATCAGATCCTGATCGAGTTCGCGCGGGGCCTTCATCGCATCGGTCACCGCCTGTTTGGTGATCGCATTGAAGGTAACCCGCTGAACGTCTGCCGGGAGCGCCTTTTTCTTGGCGAGGTATTCGCGGACATGCCAGCTGATCGCCTCGCCCTCACGGTCAGGGTCAGTCGCGAGGATCAGACGATCGGCGGTTTTGGCTGCCAGCTCGGTGTTCGCAGCGCGCCGGGCACGCCTGCAGATGCTTCCTTGATTTCCGGCGACACCGGGTTGATGCCGGCTGCCGCGGGGCCGTTCACCGCGGCCGAACGCATGTTCGCCACGGTCTTCAGGATACGGCCCGAGACTTTCCGCGCCCAGCAAGCCGC
>JANOFJ010000048.1:0-4164 GCA_031413595.1 Novosphingobium sp. | reverse complement strand
CGGCGTCGCGGCACCCGACGTAGCGGTATCGATCCGGGTATCGTGCTTTGGGGCGTAAGTGAAGTGCTTCGCCATATGTCTGACGGGCGCGGTGGCGGAAGTGGCGGCTTCGGCGGAGGCGGCAGCGGTTTCGACGGCGGCGGCTTTGGTGGCTTCGGCGGAGGTGGCAGTGGTTTCGACGGTGGCGGCGCTTCGGGGGATTGGTGATGGCAAAGAGCAAACCAATCCTGCTTAGCGAGGCCGATCACTCCCGCATCTCCGCAACAGTTGCGGCTGCGGAAGGGCACAGCGCCGGCGAGATTGTCACGATCCTTACCGATCGTTCTGACGGCTATGCCGATATTGCGCTGGCTTGGGCCGCACTGGCGTCGTTTACCGCGCTGACCGTGCTGTCAGTGTTCCCCGAGTTCACTCTGGGCCTCTACGACCGGCTGCTGGGTGACTGGGGCAGCGAGTGGACCGCCCAAGGTATCTTCACCCTGGCGGCGAGCATTGCGATCCTCAAATTCATCGCTGTGCTGCTGCTCCAGCTGTGGCAACCGCTCAAATTCTTCCTCATCCCCGGCATTATAAAATCCGCTCGCGTGCGCGCCCGGGCCGTCACTTGTTTCAAGGTGGGCGCGGAACGCCGCACTCATGGCCGCACCGGGATCCTGATCTACCTGTCGATGCGCGAACATCGCGCCGAGATCGTTGCCGACGCCTCGATCGCAGCCAAGGTTTCGCCCGAAGTGTGGGGCGAGGCTATGGCAGCGATGCTGACAGAAATCCGCGCGGGCCGGATCGGCGATGGCATGGTCGCGGCGGTTGAGCGGGTCGGCGTTGTCCTCGCCGAGCATTTCCCCCGCCATGAGAACGACGTCAATGAGCTCCCCGACCGGCTGATCGAAGTGTGACCGAGAGCGCCGAACATTCCGAACAGATCGTCTGGCAGGGCCGCTTTCTCACCACCAAGGTGCGCGGCAAGTGGGAGTATGTTGCCAGAGCGCGCGGAATTCGTGCTGCAGTAATTCTGGCAATCGATAGCGAAGAACACGTGCTGCTGGTCGAGCAATTCCGCGTGCCGCTCGGCCGACCTTGCATCGAACTTCCCGCCGGCCTGATCGGCGATCACGATGAAGGCGAGGACGATTTGGTCGCCGCCGCGCGCGAACTCGAGGAGGAAACCGGCTACCGCGCAGGGCGAATGGAGCCATTGGGCGAGTTCTGGTCGTCCCCCGGCATGGTCAGCGAAAGCTTCACCATGCTGCGCGCCCACGATCTAGTACAGGTAGGCCCCGGCGGCGGGCTGGACGGCGAGGATATCACCGTCCATCGTGTGCCTTTGGCCGGAATTGCGGGTTTCATCGCGGAGCGGCGGGCGCTGGGCGATGCGATCGATGTCAAGCTGCTGATGCTGCTTGGACCAGCTATTCTGAGCCCGGGTATTTTAGGAGGAATTTGAATATGGCGGGACGGGTTGCAGGCAAGAAAGCGCTGATTACCGGCGCGGCGCAAGGGCTTGGTGCGGCGCATGCAAAGCGGCTCGCCGAAGAAGGCGCGCGGGTGCTGCTGACCGATCTCAACGAGGCCGGCGCTGCCGAGCAGGCCGCCGCGATCAATGCTGCCCACGGCGCCGGCACCGCCTTTTCGATCCGTCATGATGTCACCCAAGAGGCGGAATGGCAGGCGGTAATCGCATTCGCGCAAGACCAGCTTGGCGGGCTTTCGGTGCTGGTCAACAACGCCGGGATCGGCGTGCGCGGCAATATCGAGAACTGCACGCTGGAAGAATGGCACCGCGGCTTTGCGGTCAATGTCGATTCGGTGTTCCTCGGTTGCAAGCACGCGCTGCCGCTGATGAAAGACCATCAGCCCGGTTCGATCATCAATATCTCGTCGATCGCCGGGCTGATCGCGTCGGACACCATGCCCGGCTACAACGCCTCCAAGGCAGCGGTGTGGATGCTGTCCAAATCGGTCGCGCTGCACTGCGCCAAGATGGGCTGGGACATCCGTTGCAACTCAGTCCACCCGACCTTTGTCGATACGCCGATTCTCGATGGCATGGTCAAAAGCTCCGGGCGCGAGAAGAGCGTGATCATGGACAAGCTTGCCCGTCAGATCCCGCTGAAGCGGGTGGGCGAGCCGATCGAAATCGCCAACGGCGTGCTCTACCTTGCCAGCGATGAGAGCCGTTTCATGACCGGCGCCGAGCTCAAGCTTGACGGCGGTATCTCGGCAATGTGAGAGAGGCCCCGGGATGGACGCCGATATCACCAAAGTAAGGCCGCCGCGCAGCTTCCGGGTCACGTCGTTCGATGTTGCCGCCGAGGCCGGGGTCAGCCAGTCGACCGTCAGCCGCGCATTGGCGGGTGACCCGGTTGTAAGCGAGGCGACCCGGCTGCGCGTGGCAGCGGCGGCGCAGCGGCTCAACTACCACGTCGACGAGAATGCGGCGCGGCTGCGCACCGGGCGGACCGGCACGCTGGCGGTGGTGGTGATCTGCCGCCCGGGCGAGGACCGCAAAGACCTCAACCCCTTCACCTTCGCCCTGCTCGGCACGATCTGCGCCGCCGCCTCGACCCGCGGCTTCGAGACGCTGGTCTCGTTCCAGGACGAGCCTGCCAGCCTCAACGGGCGGTACGAAGAACGCCGCAAGGCCGATGGGATGATCGTGATCGGCACCACCGAAAACGCCCCGGCCTGGCATTATTACCGCGAGCTCGGGCGCTCCGGTGAAGGCGAGGCGGGAATGCACTGGGTCTGCTGGGGCTCGCCGTTTGACGAGCTCGAATGGATCCGCAGCGACAACCACGGCGGAGCGCGGCTCGCCGCTGCCCATCTTCTGGCAGGCGGTGCGCGCCACATCGCCTGCATCGCGTCCGAACATTCGCCGCAGCGCCAGTTCAAGGAACGCTACGACGGCTATGCCGAGGCTATGCAAGCTGCCGGCCTTGCCCCCTGGCTGGTCGAGATCGAGCCGGGCCTCGCGCGGGAGGAACAAGGCCGCCGCGCCGTGGCTGCAATTCGCGCCAGCGGCCAGCCCTGCGACGCCATCTTCGCGGTGTGCGACGAGATCGCGCTGGGGGCCTTGCGCGAACTGGTTGAGGGCGGCACCCGTATTCCGCAGGACATTGCGCTGATCGGCTTCGACGGGATCCGCGCCGGCGCCCAATCGATGCCGCCGCTGTCCTCGGTCGAGCCGGACTTCGCCGCGGCCGGGGCGATGCTGGTCGACAAGTTGCTGGCGGTGATTGCCGGTGAGGCAAATGAGCACCGCCGGGTCCCCGTCAAACTTGTTCCCCGCGCCAGTTCGCTGCGCTAACTCGACTGCCCCCATTGCCTCGCGCGCCAACTTTCGCCATGCCGCTGGCGACATTCCATCCGGCGGAGATCAGCACTTGAGCGAAATGGGCATCGAACCGGCGACCTTCCGGCAAGTCCTCGGTTCCTACCCGACCGGCGTCTGCGTGGTTACCGCGCTGGATGCGGCAGGCGCGCCGATCGGACTCGTCGTCGGCTCGTTCACCTCGGTCTCGCTCGATCCGCCGCTGGTCGGCTTCCTGCCGGACAAGAAATCGACCACCTGGCCGCTGATCGAAGCGGTCGGGCACTTTTGCGTCAACGTGCTGGCCAGCGATCAGCAAGCGCTGTGCCGCCAGATCGCCACCCCGGGGCCAGACAAGTTCGCCGGCGTCGAATATACCCTGTCCAACCACAATCTCCCGGTGCTCGCCGGATCAGTCACACGGATCGAATGCGCGCTCCATTCGGTGACCGAGGCGGGCGACCATTACTTCGTGATGGGCCGGGTCCTAGGCCTTGAGGTGATCCGCGATGCCGCGCCGATGCTCTTCTTCAAGGGCGGCTACGGCAGCTTCGCCTCGCCCGGCTGAATCCCGGTCTAACGCGCAAACAGCTGATCGAGACTGGCAAAGGCCTTCATCTCGACCCTCGGCCAAGTCGAAATCGAGCTCGAATTTCAGGACCGCTGCTTCAAAGGAGAAGTAACCCCCTGGGAGGCCAGCGTCATCCACGCCTTCCAATCCGAACCAGCAGCCACCACCACCATCTCTCCCTCCTCTCCAACGGAACCGAGCTGCCGAACCGTCGAGGACCTAGCCACCGATCTGGAAATGTCCCCCATCCTCGTCCGCTCCGCCTGCAAGCTCTGGCTCAGCA
>JANOFJ010000047.1:0-2340 GCA_031413595.1 Novosphingobium sp. | reverse complement strand
CGCGGCGTTTGACGGTCTGGACGTGGAAGTTGACCAGCTTGGCGCCGCGGAAGCCTTGTTCGGCGCCGACCAGATAGAACTGCCACATGCGGAAGAAGCGCGCGTCGTAAAGCGCGGTGATCTCGGCCTCGTGCAGGCAGGTGCGGCGGTACCATTCGGCCAGCGTATAGGCGTAGTGATAGCGCAGCACTTCGGCGTCGGCGACTTCCCACCCGGTGCGCTCGGTCGCGCCGACCAGCTCGCTCAGCGAGGGGAGGTAATGGCCGGGGAAGATATATTTGCGGGCCCATTTGTCGGTCGAACCTGGCGGCCCGGCGCGGCCGATGGTGTGGGTCAGCATCACGCCGTCGTCAGCCAGCAGCGCGAAGGTCTTGGCGAAATATTCGTCGTAATGGGTCTTGCCCAGATGTTCGATCATGCCGATGCTGGTGATCCGGTCAAACTGGCCCTCGACATCGCGGTAGTCGATCAGCTGGAACTTGACCTTGTCTGCCACTCCGGCGGCTGCGGCGCGTTCGTTGGCGAATTTGACCTGATCGGGCGCAAGGCTGACCCCCAGCACTTCGCAGCCGAAATGGCGATGGAGGTAAAGCCCGAACCCGCCCCAGCCGCAACTGATGTCGAGCACGCGCAAATTGCTGCTCTGCCCGGGCGCGATGTTCAGCTTGGCGGCGATCAGCGCCTTCTTGTCGAGCTGGGCGCGCTCCAGCGTATTGGCCGGGTCGCGGTAATAGGCCATCGAATACATCCGGTCCTCATCGAGGAACAGCTCGTAGAATTCGCGGGTCAGCCCGTAATGGTGGACGACATTGCTGCTGGACCGGCTGCGGAGATTGATCTGATCGAGCCGCGAAGCAATCCGATCGAACTGACGCTTCAGCTGGCTGGGCGGCTGAAGCTTGGCCCCGGGCCGGTTGGCGTTGCCCATCACCATCAGCACCATGTCGCGGATATCATGTGGCGGCTCGACCACCAGCCGCCCGTCCATATAGGCCTCGCCGGTGCCCATTCGCGGATCCCTGGCGATATCGAAGGCGGCCCGCTTGTCAGTCAGGCGGATACGGATGGGATCGGCCGCAGGATCGCCAAAGCGGTACTCCTTGCCATCATGATCGGTGACGAGGAGCTGGCCATCCCGAACCAGCGCGCTGAGCATTTTGTTGAGCAACCACATATGCGAAATCTCACGCAAATTTTCCGCCAAGGCAAGGCGGATTTCTATCTAGTTCGTTTCACATTCTCAATCGGTTACGCGTACTCGCCGCGCCAGAAAGAGCACATCGCGGGGCTGAGAAAGCAGGTGCTGGCCCGAATCAACGAACAGTGTCTCGCCGCTGGCCAGCCAGCCCTCGCTCAGGAACAGCGCCGCATCGCCAAGTTCGGCGGGATCGGTCAGCCGCTGCAGCAGGTTCATCCGCCCGCTCGCCTCGTGCTCCTGTTCGGCCTGATCGAAGCTTGGCATCATCGCGCCGGGGGCCAGGCCGTAAATACGGTCATCGGAACGCTCCTGCGCCATCGCCAGCATCGTCACCCCGGCGGCAAAGGCGTGCTTGGCCATCGTGTAGGAGAAGAAATCCGGATTGGGGTTGAGCAGTTTCTGGTCAAGGAACTGGATTACACGGCGCCCGCCCCTGGCCTTCGCCTTCGCAAGAAAGGCCTGGGCCATGCGGGTCGGGGTTTCGGCGTTGACCGTCATCGCCTCGGCAAAGACGGTGTGATCGATTGCGTCGGCGGTATCGAGATTGAATACCGCCGCGCAGTTTACCAGCATCCGCCAATCGCCGAGCCGGGCGGCCAGCTCATCGATCATCGCCAGCGCGGCGTCGCCGTCCAGCAGATCGCATTGCACAACCTCGGCCGAGGGAAGCTCAGCAGCGAGAGCGTGGGCTTCAACGGGGGAGTGGCCGACGTGGATTACCACATGCCAGCCCGCTTGCCCGAAGGCCCGCGCCAGAACCGCGCCGATGCGGCGGGCAGCGCCAGTAATGAGAACGGCTGGTGGCATGGTTCTTACCAAGCACACCAGCCGCAATGAGGGAACCCGAAAATCAGTTTCGGGCGCGGAATACTAGCGGCAGCGTGTGCGGCCGCGTTCGATCTCGCGCCCGATCAACGCGCCGCCCGCAGCACCGAGGATCGTGCCGACTGCGCGGTCGCCGCGGGTATCGACGGCACGGCCCAGCAATGCACCCAGCGCGGCGCCAACCAGCAGGCCGGTGGTGCCATCGCTGCGGCGGCAGTGATAGCGGCCGTCCTCGCCCTTCCAATAGCGGATGCCGTTGTCGGTCCGGCGATAGGCAATCCCGCCTTGCTTGGCGCGGTAGCCATGCGCCGGTGCCC
>JANOFJ010000046.1:0-3541 GCA_031413595.1 Novosphingobium sp. | reverse complement strand
CTCGACTACGCTCGACATGAACGGATTTCAGGGAATGAATTGTCACCGCCCGCGGTTTCAACTCCACCGCCTCGCCAGCGCGGGCCAGATCATAGGCCCGCTTGCCGTCGACCATCAGCGCCGAATAGGCTGGCGGCACCTGTTCGATCGGCCCGGTAAAACGAGGCAATACCCCCTCGACCTCGGCCAGGGTGGGCCGTGCATCGCTGGTCGCCACGACCTTGCCCTCAAGATCGAGCGTGTCAGTTTCCGCCCCGAACTGAATAGTGAAAGCGTATTCCTTGCTGGCATCGAGCATCCGTCCGGCCAGCTTGGTCGCCTCGCCCAGCGCGATCGGCAGGATGCCTGTGGCAAGCGGATCGAGCGTGCCGCCGTGGCCGACCTTGACCTTGCCGTACCCCGCCTCGCGCAGATTGCGCTTCACCGCGCTCACCGCCTGGGTCGAGCCGAGCCCTAGCGGCTTATCGAGGATGATCCAGCCGTTTGGCATTGGCTCAGCCGCCGGCGACTGCCTGGGCGAGGACAAGGTAATGCTCAATCATCCACTGGACTGGCGGCAGGAGGTACTTACCGACCGGATCGAAGCCCGGGATCAGCTGGGGCAGCACCACGATCAGCGCAAGCACCAGAAAGAAGCCATAGCGGCGCAGCCCATTGAAGGCCGGAACCAGCGGCCGCGGCAGCAAGCCTTCGACAATGTGCGAGCCATCGAAGGGCGGGATCGGCAACAGGTTGAACAGCGCGAGAAAGATATTGATGCTGAGGAAATTGAACAGATTGAGCAGCAGGAAATGCAGTGGCGATCCTTCAAGCGGCGGTGCAGACAAGCTGCGCGACAGCAGCCCCAGCAGCACTGCGCCAACCGCAGCCAGCACCAGATTGCTGCCCGGCCCGGCAGCGGCCACCAGCATCATTCCATAACGCGGATTGCGCAGCCGCTCGCTGATCACCGGAACAGGCTTGGCCCAGCCGAACACCGGCGCCTTGATCAGGGCGAGGAAGCCCGGCAGCACGATGGTTCCAATCGGGTCGACATGGCGCAAGGGATTGAGGCTCAGCCGCTTCATATCCGCTGCGGTCGGATCACCCAGCAGCTTGGCCACATAGCCATGTGCTACCTCGTGAAAGACGATCGCGATAACCAGCGGGATGATCAGCGCCGCGGCCTGATAGATCGTATCGTTCATTGCCTTAGGGCCTCGCTGAAATGCTTGCGACATAGCGCCATATAGCGGTCGTTGCCGCCGATCTCGGTTTGCGCGCCCTGTTTTACCGCCGCGCCGCTGGCATCGACCCGCAAATTCATGGTCGCCTTGCGGCCGCAATGACACACGCCCTTGAGCTCGACCAGCGCATCGGCAATGCCGAGCAGCGTGGCTGAGCCGGGGAACAGCTCACCCTGAAAATCGGTCCGCAGGCCATAACAGATCACCGGGATATTCGCCTCATCCGCCAGCCGGGCAAGCTGCCAGACCTGCTCTTTGGTAAGAAACTGCGCTTCATCGACCAGCACGCAGGCCAACGGCAGCGCCGCATGCGCCGCAGCAACCCGTGCCCACATATCCGTCACAGAATCAAACCGGTGCGCATCTGCGCCCAGCCCGATCCGGCTCTCGATCGCCTGGTCGGCGCTGCGTCCGTCGAGCGCGGCGGTCCACAGCATGGTTGCCATACCGCGTTCGCGGTAATTGAAGTCTGCCTGCAACAGCGTGGTCGATTTGCCCGCATTCATGCTGGCGTAGTAGAAATAGAGCTTGGCCATCGCGCACCGCAGATAAAGCCTTCACCGCCAAAGGCCATAGCGATTGACAGAAGGAGCCATCAGGCGCAGCATTTGGCTAATTCGGGGGCATTGGAGAGCAGTATTGCACCACCTTGTCTCGCTGAGGATTGCCCCGCTATTTGTGCTGCTCATCGGTGCCGCTGCGCCGACCCATCGTTATGCGCTGGAAGAGGCTGGCAGCAATGTCCGCGCCAAGGTTTCGTTCTTCGGCCTGTCGAGCAAAACCGCGCAGTTCCCAAGGATTTCCGGCCGGATTGTGCTGACCCCCGATGCGCTCGAAGCGATCGACCTTGATGTGACAGTCGACGCCCGCGCGCTTGTTTCCACTGACTCCGTCACAACGGGCCGCCTCAAGGGGCCGAAATTCTTCGATGTCGAAAAATATCCCACGGTGCGCTTTGCGGGGCGCCAGATGGCGATGACCGGTGCGCAAACCGCCACAGTGGCGGGCGAGATAACTGCGCGCGGAGTGACCCGCCCGGCCCAGCTTGCGGTCAGCTTCGCCCAGCCGCCGGTCCGCGCAAATGGCCGCGAGCCGATCACGCTGACCGCGCGGACCACGATTGACCGGCGTGAGTTCGGGATGAACAGCTACAGCATGATCGTTGGCCGCAAGGTGACGATCACGATTACCGCGCGAATGGTTCCGGGCTGAAACCGAGAACCTAAGCTCCCTCGTCCTCACCCAGATCGCGCGCAACCTTGGGATGGCGCAGCAGCGATTCGATCCGCGCCGCCTCGTCAAAGCTCTCGTCGGGCAGGAATTTCAGCTTGGCGGCGAAGCGCAGCTTGAGCTTGCCTGCGACTTCCTTCTGGAAATAGGCGGTATTGGTCCGCAGCGCCTTCAGCACCACAGCCTCGTCCGAACCCAGCAGCGGCTTCACGAACACGCTGGCGTGGCGCAGATCGGGCGACATCCTGACTTCGGTGATGCTGATGGCGTGTGACGCCAGCACCTCGTCATGCACTTCCTGCCGGATCAGCAGTTCGGAGATCACGTGGCGCACCTGTTCGCCCACCTTGAGCAGGCGGACCGAGCGGGTTTCAGGGGCGGCGGGAGGAATGGCCATTATGCTGCGCTTTCATCCATCTTGGCGAGTATCCGCTTCATCGAGCGCAAATTGCGCGCGGTGCCGCGCACACCCATGCGCCGTTCGATAAAGGCGCCGACCAGCTTGCTCTCACCAGCGCCCGCAACATAATCGATATGCAGCGCTCGGGTTCCCGGGGCAAGCCGTTCGGGTCCGGTGCGGTCCTTTTGCAATCTGGCAAAGCCATCGGGATCAACCGGACCTTCGAGGAACAGCGTGTGGACGAAGCCCTCTTCGCCGTCCGCGCCGAACGGATTCTCGGCAATCGCCGCCGCCAGCGCATCGCGCGATCGGACCAGCGCGACGCTATCCATCCCGAACTTGTGGCGCATCATCAGGGTGAGCTTTTCTTCCAGCCCAACTTCGGGGCGCTCGGCGTGATCGAACAGGACGTTGCCACTGGCCACCACCGTTTCGACGTTGGCGAACCCCTCACCCTCGAACGCCGCGCGCAGATCAGCCATCTTCAGCCGGTTGCGGCCGACATTTATGGAACCGAACAGGGCGACATAGCGGGGCATCAGGCGTAATATGCGATGCGGTATAATATGTAGATAACCGGTGCGAGAATCATGATGGCCACGCCTAGTACCCCAAAGACCCTTGATTTTCTGTCAGGTTCATAAGCCAAAACGGATTCTTCCTTCGCCCCTCCTCTTCAGGGGAG
>JANOFJ010000045.1:0-6858 GCA_031413595.1 Novosphingobium sp. | reverse complement strand
CCAAAGCAGGTCATCCAGGTGCAAAATTCTTGCTTGCAAGTTGGATGGCGACCGGAAAGCTAAGGTTACGTGACATTCCGCCTGGGTGGTTGATGGCGGTTCAAGATGCAATTGCGCACGGAAACCGCAAGGCCAACGAGTAATTCGAACACAGCGCCGAATTGACGGCAGCTAACCAACACAATTTGCCATTGCGTCAATTCGACAATTGTTAAGATTATGTCTGCTTTCGGCGTCTGGCGTTCGGCTGACCAACGACCGAAAAGTTGTCGTGTCCGGACATTGCCAAAGCGTGGCGCCTAGACTGCCCTAACCCAGCACGTACCGCGGCCCGGTCCCCGCCGTCCCCGCCCTGTCGTCCCGGTTATAAAGGTGGCAGCGCTGCAAACTCAAACAGCCGCAGCCGATGCATTCTTCCAGCTTGGCGCGGGTGCGGGTGAGGAGCTGGATCTTGGCATCGAGCTGGACCCGCATCGAACGGCTGATCCGCTGCCAGTCTGACTGGCTGGGGGTGCGCCCTTGCGGCAGCTTGGCCAGCTCGACCTCGATCTCGACCAGACCCAGCCCGAGCTTCTGCGCGATCAGAATGAAGCTCAGCCGGCGGATGTCCGAACGCAGAAACCGCCGCTGGTTGCCGCTGGTGCGCAGCGCGGTGATCAGGCCCTTTTCTTCGTAAAAGCGGATGGCCGAAACGGCGAGGCCGGTGCGCTGCGCCAGCACGCCGATCGGAAGGAGATCATTCTTATCCAGCATCGCTTTTCACCCGAATTTGCTTGACCTCAAGTTAGCTTGAGGTTGCACAATGGGCAAGGCTGCTGATTCGAAAAGTCGGCAGACCGTTCATTTTCAGCGCTTTACCGAAAGGATCTGCCATCATGCCACAGGGATTTCTCGAACACGCCAATATCACCGTCAGCGATCCGGACCGCTCCTCCGCCCTGCTCCAGCAGCTGTGCGGCTGGCACGAACGCTGGCGCGGACCCTCACAATTGGGCGGCTGGACGATCCATGTCGGCAATGAACGCGATTACCTCGCGGTCTATACCAATGAAGGCAAAGGCGGCCCCTTCGCCAAGGGTGCGCCACTCAACCATATCGGGCTGGTGGTCGATGATCTGGACGGCGCCGAAGCGGTGGTAGTGGCAGCAGGCCTCGTCCCGTTCAACCACATGGATTATGAACCCGGGCGGCGGTTCTATTTCTTCGACTGGGACGGGATCGAGTTTGAGGTCGTGAGTTACAGCTAGATCAGTCCGGGCTGGCGCAGAGCTTTGTCTCCGCCCGCCCAGCGTTCAGCGGTATGGTCGGCAACCAATCCGCCCGGCCAGGTCCGGCACAATGCAAAGGCCTGTTCGGGCGTTCCACCGGTCCAGCCTGCCCAGTCCTCAGGGGCGAGGATCACCGGCATCCGGTCATGCACCTCGGCCATCTGCGGGCTGCTTTCAGCCATCACCAGCGTATAGACCTCGCCCCATTCCGCGCTGGCGCGCCACAGCCCGGCAACGGCGAAGGGCTCGCCGCCGGGAAGGCTGTACCAACTGCGCGTCATCTGGCCCGGCTTGCCCTGCGGCTCGGCCCAGGCGCTGACCGGGATCAGGCAGCGGCGGCGCGTGAAACTGCCCTGCCAGAACGCACTGTGAAGCTTGTCTTCGCGCGCATTGGTGACCGGCTTGGGCCTCAGCTTCTGGCCTTGTTTGCCGGTTAGGATCAGCGGGAAGCCCCAGTTCATCGCCCGGGCGCGGCCCTCGGCCACCACCAGCCCGGGATAGCCGGGATAGACTTCCTCGGCGAAATTGGCGCCGCGATCCGGCTCGGCCGCGAACAGCCGGGCGATTTCATCGACGCCCTTGGTCATGCGGTAGAGGTTGCACATCAGCGCTTGTCGCCGCGCTTGCCTTCGCGGGCGCAACCGCGCAGCTCCTGAGCGGCCAGCGTGAATGTCGCGCGGAAGGCATAGACGGTGTCCGACATCCCATCGCTGCACTCCCCGGCGGCGATCCGTAGCGCGGCCTTCTGCCCCTTGAGCGTTCCGGTGTAGGTGATGCCAGCGCCGTCCTCGCTGCGCAGGGCATCAAAGCTTGCGCCGGGAATGTCCTCCGGGGTCGAATAGCGCAATTGGCCCGGGGAAACTTCAACCGACCAGAACGGCTCCGTACCAAGCGCCACGAAGCGTTCTTCGGCCGGAGCAGGCGCTGTTGCCTGTGGTGTGACTGTTGCCTGCGGCGTCACTTTTTCCGCCGAGGTCGTTGCCTCCTGCGCGACAGGTTCCTTGTCCTCCGCAGGCTGACAACCAGCCAAGGCGGCACCAGCAGCGAGTAGCAGCATCAGGCGCATCATTATTCTCCCTAAGCGATATTCAAGGCTCAAGCGTTTCCGACAACCCAGCAGGCCAGCGCCATCAGCAGTCCGGCAAAGCGATTGGAACGAAACCGGGCGAGCGGGTTGTCTGGATCATTCACGGCGAGCGTCAGTACTTGCCAGGCAAGATGGAGCGCCACCGGCAACAAGGCGACCAGCGCCAGCCAGTCCCCCCGCAGCAGCCAGAATGCCAGCCCCCAGAACGCCACCGCCAGCCCATAAAATGCGGCAACCCCGCCCTGCACCCGCGCACCCAGCCTGAGCGCGCTCGATCTGATGCCGACCAGCGCATCATCCTCGCGGTCTTGCAGCGCATAGATCGTATCGTAGCCGACGACCCAGCAGATGCTCCCGGCATAAAGCGCGGCCAGTACTTCCAGATGATCGCTGCGCAGAGCCGTCCAGCCGACCAGCGCGCCCCAGCTGAACACCAGCCCCAGCCAAGCCTGCGGCCACCAGGTGATCCGCTTCATGAACGTGTAGGCGGCGACCGGAGCCAGGCTGGCGAGCGCTACTGCTTGCGCCTCCCAGCGCAACTGCAGCAGCACGATCAGACCGATCAGGCACAACGTCAAAAGCCAGACCCAAGCCGCCCTTTTGCCAATCGCGCCGCTTGCCACCGGGCGTGTTGCGGTTCGCGCAACTTGCCTGTCCAGATCGGCATCGACAATGTCATTATAGACGCAGCCCGCCCCGCGCATCGCGATAGCACCCAGCAGCAGCCAGGCCAGCAGGTCCCATCGGCGCTCTCCGCCCGCCAGCAGCAAACCCCAGGCACAGGGCCAGTACAGCAACCACCAGCCGATTGGCCGGTCGAACCGGGCGAGCAGCGCAAGGTTGCGAAATGGTTGGGGCAGCGCCGCAACAATACCGCGATGCTGGGTATCGGGGACAATGTCGGTCGTTAAATCGGACATAACCGACGCATAGCCCTGCGCTCAGCAATCGGCTAGGGCCTGTCGATGCCCGCTATTCCCGCATGGCCGTCCAAAAGCGCACCGCGCCTGTTCATTGCCGCTCCGCTGGCGGTGGATGTGTCCGTCACCATCGAGGGACCGCAAGCGCATTATCTGGCCAAGGTGATGCGGGTATCGGCGGGCGACGCCGTCATTCTGTGCGACAACATCACCGGCGAATGGGCCGCGCGAGTAACAGCCACGAGCAAGCGCGATGTGTTGTTGATGCCCGAGACACTACTTCGCCCGCGCGAGGAAGTGCCGGACCTCACGCTCTGCGTCGCGCTCATCAAGAAGCCCAATTTTGATCTGGTGCTGGAAAAGGCGACCGAGCTCGGCGTGCGGCGGATTGAGCCGGTGATCACCCGGCGCTGCGTGGCCGACAAGCTCAACCCCGAGCGCGCCGCAGCAATAGTTACCGAAGCGGCCGAGCAATGCGCCCGCACTGCGCTGCCTGAACTGGGCGCACCGGTGAAGCTGGAGGCCCTGCTGCGCGATTGGGCTTCCGGCCGCGTGTTGTTCTTCGCCGACGAGAACGGCGGCGAACCGGCTGCCACAGCATTTGTGGCCAATCCTGGCCCGGCGGCGCTCCTGATCGGTCCCGAAGGCGGATTCGATGAGGCTGAGCGCGCCCTTGTCCGTTCGCTGCCGCAAGCACGCCCGATCAGCCTCGGTCCCCGAATTCTGCGCGCCGAGACTGCCGCAATCGCCGGAACCGCGCTGTGGATGGCGGTTTCCGGTGACTGGAAAAATTTGACTGGTGCCGAGGGGCACAAAACATTACCCCGCGAAAAATGAGCACCAAACAGGTTTCAGATCGCAACGAACCTTTGATCGAAAGCCGCGATCAATTGATCGCCCCAATGGCGAAGGGCGAGAAGCCGCGCGAGCGCTGGCGGATCGGAACCGAACACGAAAAGCTGGTCTATTGCACCGGCGATCACCACGCTCCCAGCTATGACGAGCCCGGCGGCATTCGCGACCTGCTGATGGCGATGACCGATTATGGCTGGGAACCGGTGATGGAGGGTGGAAAGGTGATCGCCATGTCCGGCGATGACGGTGCGATCAGCCTTGAACCAGCCGGACAGCTGGAACTTTCGGGTGCGCCGCTGGTCAATCTGCACCAGACCTGCGCCGAAACCGGCCGTCACCTCGATCAGGTAAAGGCGATCGGCGCGCGCACCGGCAAGGGTTTCCTCGGGCTTGGGATGTGGCCCGACAAGCGCCGCGACGAGCTGCCGGTGATGCCCAAGGGCCGCTATGCGATCATGCTGCGGCATATGCCACGCGTTGGCACCATGGGGCTCGACATGATGCTGCGGACCTGCACTATCCAGGTCAATCTCGACTATTCGAGCGAGGCGGACATGGTGAAAAAGTTCCGCACCTCGCTGGCGCTGCAACCGCTTGCCACCGCGCTGTTCGCCAATTCGCCGTTCACCGAAGGCAAACCCAACGGCTACCTTTCCTATCGCAGCCACATCTGGTCGGACACTGATCCGGCCCGCACCGGCATGCTGCCGTTCGTGTTCGAAGAGGGCTTCGGCTATGAGCGCTATGTCGATTACATGCTCGATGTGCCGATGTATTTTGTCTACCGCGACGGCAGATACATCGACGCGGCGGGTCAGAGCTTTCGGGATTTTATGGTCGGCAAGCTGCCTGCACTGCCCGGCGAATTGCCGCGCGAGAGCGACTGGGTCGATCATTTGTCGACCGCGTTTCCCGAAGTGCGGCTCAAAAGCTTTCTAGAAATGCGCGGCGCCGATGGCGGCCCGTGGAACAAGATCTGCGCGCTGCCGGCGCTGTGGGTCGGGCTGCTGTATGATCAGACCGCGCTCGATGCCGCCTGGGATCTGGTCAAGGATTGGGACATGGACGGACGCGAACGACTGCGGGCGTCTGTGCCGAAGCTAGGCCTCGACGCGCCGCTGCCGGGCGGCGGAACTTTGCGGGATATTGCGGCACAAGTGCTGGCGATCAGCCGGGCGGGCCTCACTTCGCGCGGCCAGTTGAACAGCGCCGGCGACAATGAATCCGGCTTTCTCGCGCCGCTTGACGATATCGTCGCTAGCGGCACTGTCCCGGCGCAGCGCCTGCTCGACAAATTTCACGGCGAATGGGCAGGTGACATCACCCGTGTCTATGAGGAAAGTTTCTAATGATTGCAGTGATCGGCCAGTTCCGCATGCCGCCTGAAAACATGGAAGCGGCGCGCCCCTTGATGCGCAAGGTGATGGAAGCGACCCGCGCTGAGGACGGCTGCGTGGAATACAACTATGCCGAAGATGTGCTCGATCCGGGCCTGATCCGGGTCAGCGAAGTGTGGCATAGCCGCGCTCAGCTCGACGCGCATATGGTCACGGATCACATGCGCGTTTGGGGTGAGGAGCGGGTCGCGCTTGGCCTGTCCGGCCGGGTGATCATGGTTTATGAGGTTAGTGGTTCGGCGGTGCTGTAAGAACCCGTCGTCCCCGGAGCAGCTTTCCCAACCGGATGAAGCTGCGGGTGACCAGCGCGTTCTGCGCCATCCAGTCATAATATTCGCGGTATTTGGGGTCTTCCGACAGCAGGTGCTTTTCCTCGGTCCTGGCGCGCCAGTAATAGATCGCGCTGACGCAGGCGAGGAAGAAGGTGTTGCGGATTGCATCGACCATCGAGCCATTGGTGACCAGAAAAGGCAGGGCCGCCAGCCACCAGAAACTGTTCTTGGACAGATAGGCCGGATGACGGGTGAAACGATAGGGTCCGCAGGTCAGAACCCCGCGATAGGTGAGGTTGGAAAAGCGGATGCCGAAGGCAAAGGTCGCCCAGGCATAGAAGGCCGAAAGCAGCACCAGCCCCGCCCCCCAGGCCCACAGCAGCGCAGTCTGGCCGTCCAGCCAGTAGGACCAGCTCTCGGTCGCGGTGCCGTAGTAAAGCGGCTGGCCGTAAGACATCAGCTGGAACGGCGGATAGCAGGCCAGCGCCGCGATCCAGCCCGCGAGATAGGGATTGGCCGAACGGATCTGCGAGGCCAGCGGCCGCATGGTCAGCACATAGCCGACCGTGCCGATCTGCGCATCGATCACGAACATCAGCTCCATCAGCCGGTTGGTCAGCAGCGCCGGATTGGCGAGGATCGCGGCAAAATCGGTTTCCACCACGCCGCGAAAACCCCCTGGCAGGATCGAGAACATGAAGGCGGTGAAAAATCCCTTCACCGCCCATGCGCGCAGATGGCGCATGACCGCGGCTGGATCGAAAGCCTCGCGCCCGATCAGCATGGCGCCGAAATTCCAGGCGCCATCGCGCGGGTTGACCAGCACCCGGTCAAGCCAGATCACATAGGGGACCGACAACACGAACAGCGGGATTGCGGCGCCGGCGAGTACTTCCATCGCGAACAGATAACTGCCCTGCCAATACCACCGGGCCGCGCAATAAAGGAAACCGATGATCGCCCAGGTCGCCCACAGACCGGCCAGTTTGGTGATCGAGATGTCGACGATTTCGCTGACCGGCCTCGGCTGGTCCCAGTTGATGCCCGTAGCCGGATCGC
>JANOFJ010000044.1:0-6501 GCA_031413595.1 Novosphingobium sp. | reverse complement strand
CGGCCGTCCTCGCCCTTCCAATAGCGGATGCCGTTGTCGGTCCGGCGATAGGCAATCCCGCCTTGCTTGGCGCGGTAGCCATGCGCCGGTGCCCAGCTGGGCGGATCGGCATAGGCCGCGGCGGCGGGCAGGGTTAGTCCGGCCAATGCCGTAGCTAGAACGAGGTTTCTCATGTTATTCTCCAAAGTTCCGTCTATCCCATTCAAACTCGCAGTCTGGCTGCATGTTCCCCAACCGGCGATGAACAGCAAAGGTGAACGGCTCGGTCACAGTTGGGCCGGGCAATAGCTGCGACGAATTGCTCAGGAGACTAACCC
This sequence comes from Novosphingobium sp., assembly GCA_031413595.1. GTDB lineage: Bacteria > Pseudomonadota > Alphaproteobacteria > Sphingomonadales > Sphingomonadaceae > Novosphingobium. The sequence goes on along the minus strand of JANOFJ010000044.1, from coordinate 6,184 downwards.
AGCGCCGCCTGCTTTTCATCGGCCAGCCGATCAAGCTCGGCGCGGCTTTTCTTTTCGGAGGCGGTTTTGAGCTGGCCGCAGGCCGCATCGATATCGCGCCCGCGCGGGGTGCGGACGGGCGCACTGATCCCGCCGGCAAAGACGATCTCGGCAAAACTGCGGATCCGCTCGGGCGTGGAGCATTCGTAGATTGCGCCCGGCCAGGGGTTGAATGGGATCAGATTGACCTTGGCGGGCAGCTTGTAGCGCTTGATCAGCCGCACCAGCTCGCGCGCGTCCGCGTCGCTATCGTTCTTGTCCTTCAGCATGACATATTCGAACGTGATCCGCCGTGCGTTGGAAGCTCCGGGATAATCGGCGCAGGCCTGGAGCAGTTCCTCGAGACCGTATTTGCGGTTGATCGGCACGATCTCGTCGCGCACTTCCTTGTTGGTGGCGTGGAGCGATACGGCCAGATTGACGCCGATCTCGGCGCCGGCGCGGGCCATCATCGGCACCACGCCGCTAGTCGAGAGCGTAATCCGGCGGCGCGACAGGCCAAGGCCATCGCCGTCCATCACCAGTTTCAGCGCATCACGGACATTCTCGAAATTATACAGCGGTTCGCCCATGCCCATCATCACGATATTGGTCAGCAGGCGGCCATCCGAGGTGTAGTTGCCGGTTTCCTCATCAGCGTCATCGTCAAAATCGTCATCCCCGCGAAAGCGGGGATCGCTGCCCGCCGGGTCCGAAATTGCGTCGATGAGGCCAGCGGTCCCCGGTCGAGCTGGGGACGACGAATTGGGCCATTCGCCCAGCGCATCGCGGGCTAGCATGACCTGGCCGACGATTTCACCCGGCGTCAGATTGCGGACCAGCCGCATCGTCCCGGTATGGCAGAACCGGCAATTGAGCGTGCAACCGACCTGGCTAGAAACGCACAGGGTTCCGCGCGTTTCGTCCGGAATAAAGACCATCTCGTATTCATTGGCGTCGGCAGTGCGGAGCAGCCACTTGCGGGTGCCGTCGGTTGAAACCTGGGCCTCGACAATCTCGGGCCGGCCGATCACGAAGCGTTCGCTGAGCCACGGGCGCATGGTTTTGGCGATATCAGTCATCGCCTCAAACTCGGTCACGCCGCGGTGATAGAGCCAGTGGAACAGCTGGCGCGAGCGCAGCTTGGCGGCCTTGGCATCAAGCCCGGCCTCAATCAGCAGTTCGGCAATCCGGGTGCGGGGCAGCCCGATCAGATCGACGCGGCCATCCGCACGCGGGGTTATGTCGCGCGGGGTGGGCACCGGATCGATCATTCCGGGGATCGCCATGAGATTTGTGTCGGCCATGAAGCGCGGGCCTATAAGCGGGATGGGCCGGAAAAGCTACCGCAACTGCGAGCAGGTCTAATTGAGCCTGGCACAGCCGATGGTGGCCGCATCCATCGCGGTCGCCGCGCCCGCCAAGGCATAGTAATTGAAAAAGCTGCGTCCATCCGCGCCGCGTGCGCTGACCGCCATTTCACTGGCAGAGCGCATCGCGGCAACAATCGCTGCGTCCATCCGCTGGTCCGCTGCCCAGGCATCGCCGCCGCCGCCAGTCAGGGCAAAGCGCTGCCTGCCAATCCGCAGGCTGATCGCGCTTTTCGGTGCAAGCTTGCGCGACAGGCGGAAATGGAGCTGGCCGCGCAGGCCTCGCTTCGGCCACGTCCCGACCGCAGCATAGGGCTGGTATTCCCGCTTGAGGGTTGATGGCGCAGCCATTGCAATCGCATAGCAGCGCGGCCCGCCTGCGCTGTTCCCGGCATCGCGAAACGCGCCCCAGCCAGAGAAAATGCCGAGCGAGTCTCGGGCGAGCGCCGGAGCGGCAACCAGCGCCAGTGCTGCAGCAATAAGGCGAAGGGTCCCGGTCATCACCAGCCGCTCATCGCAGAAAGCCTGGTCCGAGGAAAGGCTGGCGAAATTTCCGTTCGAGCCTGCTTCGGACCGGATCACCGCAGCCCGCCCGGGCGCCCGGAACATAACCACCGCGCGGCTGTTGTATCGGCATGACTAATCCAGTCCGCTGATCGAGGAACCTTGCAATGCATATGACTCAAACGCGCGATGGCACACATCTTTACGTCAAGACCTGGGGTGAGGGTCCACCGGTGGTGCTTATTCACGGCTGGCCGCTGTCAGGCGACAGCTGGGATCCCGTTACGCAGGCGCTGGCTGAGGCTGGTCACAAGGCCATTGCCTATGATCGGCGCGGCTTTGGACGCTCGCAGCAGCCGTCCGGCGGATACGACTATGACACTTTTGCCGATGATCTGGGCGCTGTGATCGAAGCCCACGCCGGCGGCGAGGATGTGGCCCTGATCGGCTTTTCCATGGGCGGCGGCGAGATAGCCCGCTATCTCTCGCGCTCCGGCGGCAAAGGCGTGAGCCGGGTGGCGCTGGTAAGCTCGGTTGTGCCCTATATGCTGAAAACCGGCGACAACCCCAATGGCGTGCCGCAGGAAACGTTCGACGAGATGACCGCCGGAATGCTGGAGGATCGCGCCAAATTCTTCACCGGCTTTTTCAAGGACTTTTTCGGCGTCGGATTGCTCGCCCATCCGGTCAGCGATGAAACACTCCATCTGGCATGGACCACCGCGATGCAAGCGGGCTTGCGGCCTACGCTGGCGGCGGCCAAGGCCTTTGCCACCACTGATTTCCGCCCCGATCTGGCAAGTTTCACGATGCCGACGCTGGTGATTCACGGCACCGCCGACAAGACCGTTCCGATCGATGCCACAGCGCGTGAAGTGGTGAAGGCTGTGCCGCACGCAACACTGCTTGAATATGGCGGCGAGGCGCACGGGGTCTTTGCAACGCAGCGCGAGCGGCTGACGCAGGATTTGCTCGATTTCCTCGCCGGGCGCGCGCCTGAACAGCGCCAGGAAGTTATCGACGCGATGACCTATGAAAGCCTGGTTATCGATCCGATCTGATCGCCCGATCCGCGCGATTTGGGGAGCCCGGTCCGGGAACAATGCCAGCCGGACGGCGTTGCAATTGATATGACCTTCAAAGGAGTAGTCCGATGCGTAAACTGATCTTGGCCAGTGCTGCGGCAATCACCCTGTGCGGAACGGCGACAAGCCTTGCCGCGCAGGCGGAGCCTGTGGTTGTGCAAGTCCAAGCCAATCCTCCCGGAACGGACGTTCCGACAATGACCGCGCCCGATCCTGTGACTGCTGAAAGCGCGGTTCGGCCTGCGATGCCGGCAGACCCAACCTATAATGCCGGGCCCTATAAAGGCGCGCTGACCGCGCCTCCTGCGCAAGCAATGAACAAGGTCTATCCGGTTTGCACCAGCAAGCTGCAGGATAGCTGCGTCAATCCGAGCGAGGCCGGGGTTCGGGCCATGGTAAGCCATCACCGCACCAAGCGCCATATGCGCCGCAACTAGGCGTTTGGCGAATTGTTCGGCGGCGCTGGGACTTAACCATCGAGCAAATCCAGATAGCTCACCACGTCATTGTCGGTGGCGATGAACAGCCCGTCCTGGACTTCCTCTGGTTGCGCGGCGGCGATTTCCAGCGCCTCGGCCAGCGAGCCATAGTGCAGCGTATGGGCCGCGCCGCCCTCGCTGCCGCCGTCCAGATGGTAAAGCCGCACGGTAGCCGCGCTGAAGGTCGTCCGCATCAGTCGATCTCTCTCTTTGCGCCATCGATTAGCTTCGCGGCGCGGTCCAATTCGATTTTGCGGGCCTTGAGCTCGGCCTTGGGCTGACCGAATTTGGCGCGGTTGGCTGCGGCGGCGGCTTGCGCTTCGGTGCGCGCTCTGGCCTTGCGGGCAAGCCGCAGATTGATGACGTCAGCCATTCTTGCTGGCCTTCGGATATTCGATCGCCACAACTTCCCATTCCTTTTCGCCGCCGGGAAGAGCGACCTTGCGCAGGTCCCCCACGCCCGCGCCCCGAAGTGCGCGGGCCATCGGCGCGCTCCAGCCGATCAGACCGGCGCTGGCGTCCTGCTCGTCATCGCCGACCAGCGTGACGCTGCGGTGCAGATCATCTTGATCGGCTATGGTGACGCTCGCGCCGAACCACACCCGGGACTGATCTTCCTGGGCTGCGGGGTCGATCACACGGGCCGCTTTCATCCGCCGGGCAAGATGCGCCAGCTCGCGGTCAATCTCGCGCATCCGCTTGCGGCCATACAGGTAATCACCGTTTTCGCTGCGATCGCCATTGCCGGCCGCCCAGCTGACAATCTCGACGATTGCGGGGCGTTCGGTGCCCAGAAGATGATCGTAACGGGCGCGCAGCGCGGCCATTCCTGGCGGTGTGATCGGGGGACCGATGGGTTTCATGGAATTCCCCTACTCTCGCCGTCATCCCCGCGAAAGCGGGGATCGCTGGCCTCATCGATGCGAGGGCGGAATGATGATGCCAGCGGTCCCCGGTCGAGCCGGGGACGACGCATCACCCCGGGGTCCGCTTGCCGAGGAAGTGGCTGAGCGGGTTGGGGCCCTTGTAGCTCGCCTTGGCGGGATTCATCGCCTCATAAACAACGGCATTTTCAATTACATGCTGAACATATCCGCGCGTTTCGGTAAGCGGTATCCGTTCGATCCAATCCACCCAGTCGATGCTGCCATTGCGCGGATCGCCATTCGCGCGCAGGAATTTGTTCACATTGCCTGGGCCAGCATTATAGGCCGCGACTGCCAGCGGGTAGCTGCCGCCATAGTAATCCATCATCCGCGCGAAATAGCCATTCCCCAGCATCTGGTTATAGCCCGCATCGGCGGTCAGCGACTGATGATCGTATTCCATGGCCATCTTGCCTGCCTGCTCACGCGCGGTGCCGGGCATCAGCTGCATCAGGCCGCGCGCGCCGGCATGGCTGACGGCATTCATTGCAAACTGGCTTTCCTGCCGGGTAATCGCGTGGATCATCGTCCAGTTGCCGCCCTGGATCACCGGCATCTGCGGAAAGGAGATCGTCTGGAAATTGCCGAAGCCGTCGGTATGCGCCGATTGGCCAAGGATTACGGACAAGTCGCGGCGGCCGAGCTCACGGGCAAGATTCGCCACCAGCAGATGATCGCCCTCGGTCACAGCCTGATCGGAAATCTCGCGGAAAAAGCGCACTGCGGTCGGCCAGTCAGCCTCGCGCGCCACTTCGCGCACCGCCAAAGTCAGCGGCTTGGCCTCGAATATGGCGCGCTCACCGGGCGTGGCGATGCCGGTGGGGCGCGCGTTAAATGGCGGTAACGGGCGGCCCAGCCGCTCAAGGCTGAGCAACCCGTAAAATTGATCGGGGTAGGACGCCGCCATCTCGAAATAGCGGGTCGCGCTAGTGGCATCGCCAGCCCGCAGGGCCGCGCGCCCGGCCCAGTAGAATCCCTTGGAGCGGGTCTGCGGGGTCCGCGCTGCTGCGCCATAGCGGTAGAACAGCGGCATCGCCCGGGCGCCATCACCAAGCCCGCTCAGCGCCTTGGTCCCGCCCAGCCACATCAGCGAGGTGTAATCATCGCGGATCGCGAACGAGAGGCGGCTGATATCGGTGCCGGGGGCGAAGGCGTCGTCGATCCCGCTGGCAATCCGCACCGCGCTGCCGGCATCGGCGCTGCGGGCAGCGTTCAGCAGCTCGGCCACCCATTTGCGTGGGTCGAGCGGGGGCGCAACCAGCGCCGGGCGGGTGGCGAGCAGGCTGGCCGCGGCCTGGGCTTGTCCGCTGGTCCGCAACATCCGCGACCGGTTATAGACATAACCGGCATCGCGCAGCACTTCCGGCCCCATGACTAGGCCGGCGCTGGCGGGGTCCTTGCCGCCCACCAGCCCCAAACGGGCGAGGAAACCATTGCGTGCGGCGGGCGAGACATAGAGGATCTGACGTTCGGCCAGCGTGGTCACACCCGCCCACAGCAGAGCATTCATCCGCGCATCGTGATCGTCCGGCGTAAGCGTTGCGGCAAGCTGGGTGAACAATGCAGCCTCTGCAGCATCGCTCATCGCTCCGCCGCGCCAGGCGGCGCGGGCCGCGGTCTGTGCGTCGGGACGGCGCAATGCGGCAAGGGCGAGGGCATATTGCGCCCGGGCCTGATTGGTGAGGGGCGGGAACCGGTCAAAATAAGCCGTCATCCGGCTTGGCTCGGAATAACCACGCTCCAATGCGCGTTCGGCCCAGCCTCGCAGCTTGGCTTCCTCGGGAAATCCCGGATAGCTCAGC
>JANOFJ010000043.1:0-12800 GCA_031413595.1 Novosphingobium sp. | reverse complement strand
GCCGAAACCGAAGCACAACGGCGGCAGGCAGTGCGGGTCCTGTCCGGGTCGGTGGGCCAGCGGGTGGAGCACTGGCGTCAAGACCTGGTAAGGGCCGGGGCGCTTTTGGAAGCCACAATCGACTTTGCCGACGAGGATGTCCCGGTCGATGTCTCTCCCGAAGTTCTTTCGCTGATCGACGGGCTGATGGCTGATCTTGGCCACGAAGCCGCTGGGGTGCAAGCCGCCGAGCGTATCCGGGAGGGCTTCGAAGTGGCAATCGTCGGGGCGCCCAATGTCGGCAAATCAACACTTCTGAACCAGTTGGCTGGTCGCCCATGTCCCCGGTATCGAGCCAGACCCCCCCATCTTCACTTGGGACCAGACAGGCGGCGGTCGCTTCGGGATCGCGGAAATAGCTGTGCATCACGCTGGGGCCCTTGCACCAGACCTTGCCGATGTGATGATCGGGCATGGCGTGGCCGTGCTCGCCGCGGATCTCCAGCGCCATGTCGCGCATCGCCTTGCCGCAGTTGACGATCGCCCGGTAGCGGGCCGGACGCGAAAGATCGCGCGGGGCTCCGGACAGACGCTCTTCCTCGACCAGCTCGACCCGGATGCCTTCGCCCGGCGGCATGATCGTCACCGCCAACGTCGCTTCGGCCAGCCCATAGGAAGGCAGGAACGCGCTCGCCTTGAAGCCGGCCTCGGCGAAGGCATTGACGAAGCCCTGCATCACATCGGGGCGGATCATATCGGCGCCGTTGCCGGCGATCCGCCAGCGCGACAGGTCAAACCGATCGGCGACATGGCTCTGGCTGGAAATGCGCCGGGCACAGATGTCATAGCCAAAGGTCGGCGAATAGCTGCACGAGGTGCCCGGATTGCGGCTGATCAGATCGAGCCAGGCCAGCGGGCGCCGGGCGAAATCCTCGGTCTTGAGGAAATCGGCCGAAACCTGGTTGGAGATCATCGACAGGAAGCAGCCGACCAGCCCCATATCATGATACCACGGCAGCCAGCTGATGCAGCGATCGGATTGCTGAAACTTCATCCCATGCGCGTGGCCGCCCAGATTGTTGAGCAGCGAGGCATGGGTCACCGCAACGCCGTGCGGAAAGCGGGTCGAGCCGCTGGAATATTGCAGATAGCAGATGTCATCGGGCTTGCTCTGGGGCAGGGCGCATTCGACAGCGTCGTTTTGCGCGAAATCCTCCCAAATGATCCCCTCGCAGCCCTGACGCGCGGCAGCGGCCCCCGCCATCTCGGCCAGCTCGGCCGGGTAGAACAGCACCCTGGGGTCAGAGCTTTGCAGCTGGACTGACAACTGGTCGATATAGTTATCCTTGCCGCCAAAGCTGGTCGGCAGCGGCAGCGGCACCGGCCAGGCCCCGGCATAGACCGCGCCGCAGAACAGCGCGGCGAATTCGGGCCCGGTTTCGGCGACCAGCGCAATCCGGTCGCCCGGCTGGATGCCATGCGCGATCAGGCGGCGGGCGGCGGTGAGTGCATCATGGCGCAGCTCGGAATAGGGATAGACCCGCACCAGTCTGCCGCGAGGATCGTGGAAATTCAGCCCGCGCTTGCCGGTTGCAGCATAATCCAGTGCCTCGCCAAAAGTGGCGAAGTCTGAAAAGCGGCGCGGCAGCTTGTCTTCATTCGGAGTGGCAACCAAACCTGCGGCTTCAATTGAAGCCAATGCAGCGGGTGCCATCGTTACGGCGTCAGTCATATGCGAATACCCGTCTCTTATTGGGGAGCCAGTGTTTTCCAGCAATATGCGCCGTTACCCGGCGTCACATGAACCCATCGTAACTGCACGAATCCGGGAAGCATCACGCTGCCAGTCATCGGCGGGCTTTCCCAATTGCGTCACACTGTGGCACAATTAGGGCCAATGCGCAGCCAGCCCCGCCCCAAACGCCAGTTTTCCCGCGAAATCCGCGTGCCAAAGCCGCTCGATGCGCCCCGGCTGGAAGAGCTTGCGCTGGCCTATGTCGCAAGATTTGCGACCAGCGCAGCCAAACTTGAGACTTACCTGAAGCGCAAGCTGTATGAACGTGGCTGGGAGGGGGAGAGCCCCGCGCCGACTGCCGCACTCGTGGAACGGCTGGTCAGCGCGGGCTATGTCGATGATACCGCCTATGCCCGCTCGAAAAGCGGCAGCCTGCTGCGGCGCGGGCTTGGCGAGCGCCGCATCGGCCAGGCGCTGGGTGCAGCCGGGATCGCCGCCGAAGTGCGTGAGGAAGTCCGCTCCGGGATCAGCGCCCAGCGCCGCGCCGCGCTGGCGCTGGCGGCCAAGCGCCGGTTCGGCCCGTTTGGTGACAAGGCGGGCGACCGTGCGGGCCGCGAAAAGCAGATCGGGGCGATGCTGCGCGCCGGCCATCCCCTCGACAGCGCCCGCGAATTGGTCAATGCCATCAGCGTGGAAGCGGCCGAGCAATGGGCGGCAGACGCTGATGAGGATGAACCATGCGATTGAGCCCCTTTGCGGCAAGCCTTGCCCTGCTGCTGGCAGCCTGCTCGCCCGGTGCGGGTGAGGCCAGCCCGGCGGCGGATCAGACGGCGGGCGGTCAGGCGGCGGGCGCAGTCCATCCGGTGTCCGGCCTGACGGTCGTTCCGCTGACGATCACTGGCGGCAAAGCACGCCACACGTTCCGCGTAGAAGTGGCGGGTACCTCGGCGGAGCAAGCCAAGGGCCTGATGTTCCGCACCGAAATGGGGGCCGATGAAGGGATGATCTTCCCGATGAACCCGCCGCGGATGGCCAGCTTCTGGATGCGGAACACGGTAATCCCGCTCGATCTGGTGTTCGTCGGCCCCGACGGCCGGATCCTCAACATCGCCGCAAATGCAGTCCCCTATGATGAGCGGCCGTTGAGCTCGGCCGGACTGGTCAAGGGCGTGCTCGAGTTGAATGGCGGAAGGGCGGCGCAGTTGGGGATTGTCGCGGGGGACTTGGTGGAGTGGTGAGTTGGCTTTGCGCAGAGCGGGGACATGCTATTCCGTGTCCCCGAGCAAGTGTGCGGCTGGGCGTGGCGGCGACGAGTTTAGGGGTTAAGCAAAGTGTCACCGTAACGGTAACTTGCTCATTCGCTGGATGGAATTGCCGCTGATGACTGGAAATGCAAAATATATTCATGATTTACTTTATAAAACAGGTAAATTTCCTTACATTCTAGTGAATAAATACGTCTCTGCTACAGTAAAAATTTGTGATCTAACTGCATTCGTGTCCCCCTCTATTAGAAGGAGATCAAATGAATGCAGATTTGATTACGACGTTGGGTTGACTATTATTACAAATAGAGTCGAAGGAATAAAAGAGTTTCAAAGCAACATAAAGTCCGAAAATTTCGTTATCCTTCCAAGAGTCGTCCCTGTTGATCATTCTAATGACATGATGGTTGAGGATGGATTTTTGTCCGAGTGGGTTGTGAATGATATGATTTCCACTCTTGATAATTATTGCCTTTCTAAAAATAATGCTCTGGATTTAATAGAAAACGGTAACGATAGATTTCTCAGGAGTTTAAAAAACGTATATAAAGATAGTTTTGACGAGTTGATTGTATCATCATTGCGCAGGCTTATTTAGAGTCCCCTTTGAGAATTCCGGGTTACGGTGACACGTGCAACAACCCCTAAACCCAACCTGCGAGCCATCGCACCCCCGTAAAAATACCCGATCAGTTCTTCTTGCATAAGTTCCGGGACACTAAGTTCCGGGGACACCATACAAATTAGAAGCGCTGACACGCTCATACTCTGGAAAGTGATCGAAAAAAATCAGCTCATGCAAGCGTCCTCTCGTACATAATTAGTATAGTGTCCCCGGAATTCGTGCCTGGAATTCGTGTCCCTGGAATTCGTAGTGTCCCTGGAATTCGTCCCTGGAATTCCGGTGTCCCTGGAATTCCGGTGCTGGAATTTCCGTCTAGTGTCCCCGGAAGTTGTGTCCCCGGAATTCGTGCCATTCAACACGGGCAGCGTATTATGAAAGGTCAATTCGATGGCTTCAACGCTAGAAAGCATACTGACACTCCTCGACAAATGGCCGCGCTGGAAGCGCATCAATGAACTTCCAGATAAGGCCGACGAACTGAACAATCGAATAGAAGCTTTGGAAAAGCGCCTAGAGAAGCGCCCCGGCGAAGATTGCCCTTACTGCGGCGAACCAGCCCTTCGGCTAACGTGGCAGGGCATGAACACACAATGGGAAAAATGGACGTGTGGTGAATGCGGGCAAACCAAAGAGGTGCGCCACGATTTAACCGCTAAGGGTTCAGGCGGGCTGGGGCGCTAGATTTTTCGGGCTTACTCGGCTTGTGTGGCTTTGGCGGCGTTTTCAGCATCCGCCGCAGCACGTCGTCTTCTCTCTTTTGATCGGTGTCAGTCATGCCTCATTCCTATGGTGCAACCCATGTAACCACTCAACCAATCGTTCTTGGTGATGATGTCCTTGCATCGGTAGGCAGGTTGATCCGGGCGTTCGCCGAAATTGAGGAAATCATTACCCTGTTCATTTCCGCGTTGGCCCGGATTAACCAAAGTCAGGCCGTGATCGTGTTGGGTCGGGCTCAGCTTGCCAGAAAGATAGCAATGGCCGAGCAACTCGCCACGATAGCGGGTGGGCAGCACCTGGAGCGCTACAAAGCCTGTTTCAACACAGCCGAATTCAAAGACGCCCATACTTGCAGAAACATCATGGCCCACGGGATATTGCTAGGAGTCGATAATGAAGGAATGCTTGCCTTTTTGACGGACAAGACAGACGCTCCCGAAGGTTCTTCTACCATACAACTCGTCGCGTCCTATAAACCCGAGGCAATAGCGGGATGGTCCAAATGGGCAGCAAGCAACATAGTGCCTATCGCGACTGCCCTAGGGCTTCCAACATGGCTGAAAAGACATCAACCACAAGCTCTTCGCCCCCATCGCAATGGTCGCATCCCAAAAGGGAGCGGCGGTAAATCAAAGACCCCGCCTCAATCATAGCGGCAATTCCGGCGGCAATTCCGGGGACACCCAATTCCGGGGACACAAGACTAATTACCGCCATCGTCACCGCCCGCCTGCCTCGACCGGGCTGGTCAAGGGCGTGCTTGCGCTCAGCGGTGGGCGGCGCAGCTGGGGATCGTGGCGGGTGATCGGGTGGAGTGGTGAGGTGAGTTTGGGGGTTGGTGGATGGGGCGCCGTATTTTCCCTATATTGGCCGCATTGGCTAAGCAGGATTGTATCCGCGGAACTGCGATCAAACCGGGCACGAGCTGCATATCAGCGCAGGTGATGCGTTTTGAGGAATAATCGACGCGATGACTGTAGCTGATAATCTTGACGACATCGCCGCCGACGTATGGGCGCGGCTGGCAGGTGCGGCGGCTGGCGCTCGGTCTGCTTGGCACACGCCGGTTGTCGGCACGGCTGACGGCGACTTGCGCGTTATGGTCCTGCGCCACACCGACCCGGCAACAGCCAGCTTGCGCTTTCACACCGATGCCCGAAGCCCCAAGGCGGCGCGCATCGGCGGCGCCGCTCCGGTGTCGCTGCTGTTCTATGACGCAGCGGCCAAGCTGCAATTGCGCTGCGCCGGAACCGGCAGCGTTACCTCGGCAGGCGCCACGGCGGATGCGGCATGGGCTGCGAGCGCGCTTTCCAGCCGGCGCTGCTATCTTACCGCGCTTGCCCCGGGGACGACGAGCGAATTGCCCACCAGCGGCCTGCCTGCCGCCGTTGCAGGGCGCGTGCCGACGCTCGATGAGAGCGAAGCCGGGCGGGCCCATTTTGCGGTGATCACAGTCGCGCTCACCCGGATCGATTGGCTGTTTCTTGCGCATGACGGGCACCGCCGCGCGCTGTTTGAACGCAGCGGAGAGGAGTGGACCGCGCGGTGGCTGGTGCCTTGAAAAGCCTGCGGAATTGCGGTGACCCAAAACCAATCATCGCGATCGTCGCCGCCTCGCCGCCCGGTCCATTTTCCTACACGCCGGCCCGCTGCTATCTTCGAACTGCATTACCTCGATTCGGCCAAGCCACGCGATTCGAACAACAACTCGCCATGCTTCATTCGGGTAAAGATAGTGAAGTTTCAGAAGTTTCAGAACTCAGCAGCGCGAAAGTTACCATCACAGTGCATAAATTCCGGGCTTCATCCGAAACCGCCAGCCTGATCGGCCGGCATCTGATCGGCGCGACGCCTGACCGGCGCGGGCGGCAATCCGAGACCAAGCCCGGACCACGGCATCGGCGCTTGCCCGCCAGAGGCCGGGGCGCTAACGCGAGCGGCATGGGAATACTCGGAAAGATCTTCACCTGGTGGGATGGGGCGACCATCACCACTCTGCTCAACAGCGCGATGACCGGCGAACAGGTCGGCACCGATGCGCAGGGCAACAATTATTACCGCGCCAAAAAGCGCCGACCCGCCGGGCAGCCGTTTGGCGGATCGGAACGGCGCTGGGTGATCTACAACGGCGCCAATGATGCCAGCCGCGTGCCGCCCGAATGGCACGGCTGGCTGCACGGCTCGTTTGACGGCGTGCCGGAAAGCAACCTGCCCCCGGCGCGGATCTGGGAGGTGGATTACACTCCCAACGCTACCGGCACCGTGCAGGCTTACCGTCCGCAAGGCGCGCTGGAACGCGGCGGCAAGCGGGCCCGGGCGACGGGGGATTATCAGGCCTGGTCGCCGGATGGCGACACGCTGGCAAAGTCGCCGGAAGACGCTTGAACGTGAGGCTGACGCTTCCGATGATGGCCTTGCTGGCTCTGTCTGCCTGTTCGGGGGAGCCTGACGACGCTGCTCAAGCCATCGCCACTGAAGTACCTAAGTCACTTGCCGCCGCTCCAAATGTCAGCGGCGCAATTCAAACCGGAATTGGCACGCCGCTGAAAGACCGGGTTGCCACGATCGGCCTGCTCAACAAGCGCAACAATCTGACCCAGGACCTGCTGATGAAGCCGGGCGAAGCGCGCCGGATCGGCAACGTGATCGTCAAGCTGGCCAGCTGCGAGCGCACCCTGCCGTGGGAAACTCCGCCCGAAACCGGCGCGTTTGTGCAGGTGTTCGTCGAGGAACGCGCGGGCCAGAGCGATCCGCTGATCTGGCGCAAGGTGTTTTCCGGATGGCTCTACAAGAACTCGCCCTCGCTCAACGTGGTTGAACATGCGGTCTATGATGTCTGGGTGAAGGACTGTGCGATGAAGTTCCCGGGCGAAGAGGAAGATCCAGCCGCCGCTGCCAGCAGCGCACCGAAACCATCGGGCAAGCCAAGTCCTGCGGCATCGCCATCGCCCAAACCATCTGCTTCACCCACTGCTGCGGCTCCTTCGCCAGCGGTCACCACCTGAGCCGCGCGAAGCAGTTCAAGATAGCGCTTCTGGCTGATTTCGACCGCGCCGAGCGAGGCAAGGTGATCGGTGATGAACTGGCAATCGAGCAGCAGCCCACCCGCCATCCGCAAGCTGGCGACCAGCCAGGCCAGCGCTACCTTTGAGGCATCGGGGACCAGGCTGAACATGCTCTCGCCGCAGAACACCCGGTCAAATCCGACGCCATAAAGGCCGCCTACCAGGCGGTCATCGCGCCAGCATTCGACCGAATGGGCTTTGCCCGCCTCATGCAGAGCGAGATAGCTGGCGGCGATCCGCTCACTGATCCAGGTGTCCGCGCTGTCCGCGCGGGGCTGGGCGCAGCCTTCCATCACTTCGGCAAACGCCGCGTTGCAGGTGACCCGAAACCGCCCACGCCGCAAGGTCCGGGCGAGCGAGCGCGAACAGATAAATCCATCCAGCGGCAGGATCGCCCTCTGCCGCGGTTCGACCCAGAAGATATCCGGATCATCGCGGCTGTCGGCCATCGGGAATATGCCGCTGCGATAGGCCAGCAACAACACCTTGGGGTCGATGATCGGCGGGGTTGCGGGGCTGTGCACGGCATTTCTTTTATAGACTATCGCGGATTGCTTGTCATCCGGCGGCCGAGCAGTTAGAGGCCGCGTCGCCTGCAGGAGTGTAGCTCAGTTGGTAGAGCATCGGTCTCCAAAACCGAGGGCCGTGGGTTCGAGTCCCTCCACTCCTGCCAGCTTTCCCAGCAAAGCGAATGACTATGCCGGCTGAAATCCGATCCGCGCAGCCTGCACCGCGCCCCACCAGACGGCTGGGTGCGGCCGCCGGTCCGCGCGAAGGACTGTTGTTGGGGGTGGTTCTGGCGCTGCTGGCGAGCCTGCCGGTGCTGGCCGCGGCCTATCCGCAAATGGGCGATTATCCGGCCCATCTGGCCCGTTATCACGTGATGCTGGCAGATGAGCAAAACCCCTGGCTCACCCGCTATTATAGGTTCGAGTGGAAGCTGACCGGTAATCTGGGCGTCGATCTGCTGATCGGGCCGCTGGCCAGGCTGATCGGGCTGGAACCCGCCGGGCGACTGATCGCCGGGCTGATCCCAGTACTGACGGGCCTCTCGATCCTGACCGTGGAATGGACGCTGCGCAAGCGAATCGGGATCGGCTCGCTGCTCGGCTTTGCGTTCATCTGGTCGCCCTCGCTGTTGCTGGGCTTTCTCAATTTTGGGTTGTCGCTAGCGCTGGCGCTGTTTGCTTTTGCAGGTTGGGTGCGCCTGGCGCATTGGCGTTGGCGCTGGGCCTTGTTCGTGCCCATCGGCCTGGTCGTCTGGCTCTGTCATGTTTCAGGCTGGGGCGTGCTGGGCTTGCTGGTGTTCGGCTATGAATGGCAGCGCAGCAAGAATTGGCGCGCGTTCCTTGCCCCTTGGCCTCTGACCGCACCGATCCTGCCAATGCTGTTCGGCGCAGGTACCAAGGGGCTGTTTTCCTACGGTGCCCATGTGCTGATCTACAAGCAGGCGATCTGGCTGAAGGCTATGCGTGATCAATCGGAGCAGCTGGACAAGCTGAGCCTCGCGGTGGTGGTGCTGGTGCTGCTCATCGTGCTGCTCCGCAAACGGTTCGACGGGCGGCTGGGCTGGGCGGCGCTGCTGGTGCTGCTCGGTTCGCTCGCCATGCCGCGTCAGATCGTCGGCGGAGACTATGCCGATTACCGGTTGATTTCGACCGGTCTGCTGGTGGCCTGCCTGGCGATCGACTGGCCGCTGCCGCGCTGGGCGCTGTATCTGGCGCCGGTGCTGTTTCTGGGCCGGCTGGCCATGACCACCGAAGGTTGGCGAGAAGGCTCGCGTGAGACCGCGGCGCTGCTCGGCGCACTGGATCACGTCCCCCGGGGCGCGCGGATCGCCAGCGCAGTGGCATCGGATCAGTCGCGCTGGCGGTTCAATACTTTCGAGCATATCGGCGGTTACGCGGTGGCGCGCCGCGATGCGCTGGTCAATTCGAACTTCGCGGTTCCCACGATCCATATGTTGACGATGCGGGACGGCGGATACAACTTCTTCGACGCCTCGCAGCGGATCAAGTTCCGGCCCGGCGATGTGATCGACCTTGCCCACTATTCCCCGGCGCGACAGGCCGATTACCTGTGGTATGTTGGCCCCCCCGAGCCGAACCGGCTGCCGTCTGGTGCGGTCTTGATCTGGCGCAGCAGCCATGGCTTGCTCGCGCGGCTTGCAAAAGCGCCGGACCCTAGCTAAATGCGCCTCTGTCTTCCGACATCGGAGAATCGCTGCCCCTCCCGGATGGCCCTTTTGAACAGGGCGTCCGGGGCGGCGCTGATCCTGTGGCGCGAGACGTGATGCAATTTTTGAACGGATGAGCAAGGCAGCCATGGCGAAAATCAGCCCAGGCGAATTCATGCGCCAAGTGCAGGCAGAAGCACGCAAGGTCGTATGGCCGACACGTCAGGAAACCACCACGACCGCGATCTTCGTGGGCATCATGATGGTTATCCTTGCGATCTTCTTCCTTGGCGTCGATTCGTTGTTCGGGGCTGTGGTGCGCTGGCTGCTGTCGCTGGCTTGATTACGGGAATCACGGAAAGACACATGGCTCGCTGGTATATCATCCACGCTTACTCGGGATTCGAGAACAAGGTCCGCGATTCGATCCTCTCCGAGGCGGAACGCATGGGCCTGTCGCAGCTGGTCGAGGCGGTCGAAGTGCCAACCGAGACGATTACCGAGGTAAAGCGCGGCAAGAAAGTCCAGACCGAACGCAAGTTCATGCCGGGCTACGTTCTGGCCAAGCTGGGGCTGAATGACGACGTCTATCACCTCGTCAAGAACACCCCGAAGGTCACCGGTTTCCTTGGTCCCAATGGCAAGCCGCAACCGATTTCCGAGCGTGAGGCCGCCCGCTATTTCGGCGCGCGCGATCATGCCGCCGCCCAGCCCAAGCACCAGGTTTCGGTCGATTACGAGATCGGCGATGTGGTCAAGGTGCTCGACGGTCCGTTCAACAGCTTCACCGGCGTGGTCGAAGAACTCGATTTCGACAAGAACCGCGTCAAGGTTGCGGTGTCGATCTTTGGACGCGCAACGCCCGTCGAACTCGATTTCGAGCATGTCGAACTGGTAAGATGAGTTTTGGCCGCTTGCGGCCGGAAAACGCTCTCTCGGGAGCATCCATGCGGGAGGTGCATTTGCACTGTTTGACCGCTCACTCTGCGGGGTAAATCGCCCCAACAGGAAGAAAGGAGGCCCATCGTGGCCAAGAAGATTGAAGGCTATATCAAGCTGCAGGTGCCTTCGGGCGCTGCAAACCCGTCACCCCCGATCGGCCCGGCACTGGGTCAGCGCGGCGTGAACATCATGGAATTCTGCAAGCAGTTCAACGCTTCGACGCAGGAAATGGAAAAGGGCATTCCGCTCCCCACCGTGATCACCGTGTTTGCCGATCGCAGCTTCACATTCGTAACCAAGACGCCGCCGGCCAGCTATCTGATCAAGAAGGCTGCCAATCTGAAGTCGGGTTCGAAAGAGCCGGGCAAGGTTTCGGCCGGAACCATCAAGCGTTCGCAGCTGTCGGAAATCGCCCAGACCAAGATGGCCGATCTGAACGCCAACAATATCGAAGCAGCAACGAAGATCATCGAAGGCTCTGCCCGCTCGATGGGCCTCGAAGTGTTGGAGGGCTGAGATCATGATCAATCAGAACAAGAAGCAGAAGTCGCTTGCCGCCAAGCTGGGCGATAACCAGAAACTGTATGGTGTGGGTGAAGCGCTGCAATTGCTGCGTGACCTCAAGACCACCAAATTTGATGAAACCGTCGAGGTTGCGCTCAACCTGGGCGTTGATCCGCGCCACGCAGACCAGATGGTCCGCGGCATGGTGACGCTGCCTTCGGGCACCGGCAAGGACATCAAGGTTGCGGTATTCGCCCGCGGCGACAAGGCTGAAGCCGCGCTGGCCGCAGGGGCCGACAAGGTTGGCGCCGAAGACCTGCTGGAAGACATGCAGGCCGGAAACCTCGATTACGGCCGCGTCATTGCAACGCCCGACATGATGGGCATCGTTGGCCGTCTCGGCAAGGTACTGGGTCCCAAGGGCCTGATGCCGAACCCGAAGCTGGGCACCGTCACTCCCAACGTTGCCGAAGCAGTGAAAGCTGCCAAGGGCGGCCAGATCGAATTCCGCGTTGAAAAGGCCGGGATCATCCACGCCGGGATCGGCAAGATGAGCTTCTCCGACGATGCGATCCGCGCCAACTTTGACGCCTTTGTCGATGCGATCGTCAAGGCCAAGCCGGCTGGCGCGAAGGGCAAGTATCTGCAGAAGATCGGCCTCAGCTCGTCAATGGGTCCGGGCCTCAAGATCGACGTGGCGCAAGTCCACGGCGGCTGAGCTTCGGCAGCTAAATTGAAAAGGCCGGGAGGGGAAACCCTCCCGGCCTTTTTCATGCCCGCCGCGGCGATCGGACCGGAGCGGAAAAATCCAGATCTAGCTTCCGTGCAGTTCGATCGATTGGGGCGGCAGACTGATGCCGATTTCGCCTTTGCCTTGCCAGATGAGTTTACCGACGATCGGTTCGAAGTCGCCGAACTCGACTCGCAACTCAGCGCCGATTTCAGCCTCCAGATCGGTGCAAACGCGCAGGCCGCTGGAGGAGACATCTGCAATCCGGGCGGCTTGGGCGCTGATCGTCAATGCCATTTGTCCGGTCGCAGTTGGATCCCGGAAGCGCAATTCGTGGCGGTGATCGCTTTTGCGGGTGATGGTGCGGCTGATCGAACCCAGGATGCCAGCGCCAGTCGGCTGCTTGCGCCACTTTAACGGAGACAGGTCTGAACCGCTAACACCCTGCATGATCTGTTCACGCCGGGAAAGCAGCGGGTTGAGTTCCACGACATTGCTTTCGCCCTGATCGAGCGGTGGATGGGGGAGTGCTTCCATCGTGACATTTGGCACGAACCGCTGGGCGACGGCGGGATGCAGCGGGTTTTCGAACTCGATGCCGGCTACGCTGCCATTGGACCAGGCCACCCGGCCACTCAAACTCTCAAGGCCATCGATCTTAACCCAGATTTGATTGCCAGGCAGTGCAGTGGAGTGGCTCTTGATGCCGATTCCACTGGCCGAAAAATCG
This sequence comes from Novosphingobium sp., assembly GCA_031413595.1. GTDB lineage: Bacteria > Pseudomonadota > Alphaproteobacteria > Sphingomonadales > Sphingomonadaceae > Novosphingobium. The sequence continues at coordinate 329 of JANOFJ010000043.1, read as the reverse complement.
CTGGCAGCGGCTGATACCGCCGTCCGGCTTCTCTCACGCACGGTGCAATCCAGCACCAAGCCTTGACGGATGTTCCGCCGCCGCTCGGTCAAACTGCCATTGCTGCTGCTGCCGCCGATTTCGATTTTCACCTCAACTGCTCCCTGCTTCCGAAGCGGCCGCCGACATTGGCTCGGCACGCTTCGCTATCGACTGCCATGAGTGAGCCGCCTGACGAAAAGTGCAAATGCGCAGATTGTGCTGTGCCGTTTTGAACACCGCGGTTGTGGTAAACTTAATCGGTTACCGGGCGCGCGTGGCAATCGCCAAATTTTCGCTGGTATAGCATT
>JANOFJ010000042.1:0-4223 GCA_031413595.1 Novosphingobium sp. | reverse complement strand
GGACATTGGCGATGCCGCAACCGGCCCCGCTGAAGGTAAAGCGTTCCTGCAATAAGGCATAGGCGGCATTGCCGCAGTTAGCGACGCCGTTCGCGCCGAACAAGGCGGACACGATCCCTTCAACCGTAACGCTGTCGGTCTTGTAGTTCAGCACATAGGTACCAGCGACCCCGGCTGTGACCGAGCCGGAGCCCATATCCATCTGGTAGCTGGTCTGGAAATCAATCCCCGAAGTGCTGAGATCTGCAGAATTGACATACTGCGTCCGGAGCCGCTGGACGTTGCCAACCCCGCAGCCGGCTCCGGTGAAGGTAAAGCGTGCCTGGAGCGCCGCATAAGCGGGATTGCCGCAGTTAGCATTGCCGGTTGCACCGAACAGGGCACTTACGATCCCCTGCACCGGCTCACCTTCGATCGGTCCGCTGAAATCGTAGCGGAAGTAATCGACGCTGGCCCTGAAACCGCCGGTTTTGACGATTACACCGGCGCTGTAGGTTGTGGCGCTTTCAGGGGCGAGGTTGGGGTTGCCGTTGATGTCGATCGCGCGGAACGATGAACCGATGATCTGCAGCGAGGTCAGGTTCCCGGCCAGACTTTGCGATGGTGGACCGCGGAAGGTGGTGCCCATCCCGCCGCGCACCGAGAGCCAGTCGGTCACGTCAAACTTGGCGCGGACCTGCGGGTCGAAGGTTGAGCCGACGTTGCCGCCGTAATCTTCATACCGTGCCGATAGCTGCACATTCAGCTGATCGAGAATCGGCAGCTGCAGCTCAGCGAAGGCGGCCTTGACCTCGCCTTTGCTATCGCCGTTACGGTTGGTACCCAGGAAGCCAAGCGCGCCGGTTTGCTGGGCGCAGGTCGCGGCCGGATTAAGCGGCGTGCCGGGGCAAGGATAAACATCAAGATTGGAAACGTCATTATACCGGCGCTGGTAGGTATTCTTCCGATATTGGCCGCCGATCGCAAAGCCGATTTCGCCGCCGGGAAGGTTGATCCCGGTCTGTCCCGAAAGCACCATATCCGCCACTAATTGGGTGGTGAAGGCCTGAGTTCGAGCGGTCTGGAAGAAATGGTCGAACGTCGCCAGATCGTTGATCAATCCGGCACCCGGCAATGTCGAAAGGCCATTGGTAGGACGCGATCCGGCATAGTTGGGATTGGTCGCGCCGGTAACGGCATTGGCCTGCACTGCGGTTGAGAACGGGTTGAAGAAGGTGCAGCCATTGGTCCCGGCCAGCGCGGCCAGCTGGACGGGCGTAAGCCCGGCCCGCGACGCGGTTGAAGCATAGGCGCAGTTCGGTCCGCCGAAGCCTGCCAGCGCATTCTGGAACAGATCGCCGAAAGTATCGGTGCCTTCGAACGATCGATCATAGCGGCTGTAAGTCAGGCTGCTTTGCAGCGAGAGCTTCTCCGACAGATCGACCGTCAACTCGCCCGAGAACATGATCTGATCGGACGTCCGCGGTGAAGTGGCCGAACCCCGCCCACCGAACAGCGGGTTGCCGCCCAGCAGCACCGGACGGAACAGCACCGGGAAAGCCAGCGCCGGGGCCAGCGGCGTTCCTGAAACATCGGTCAGACAGCCCGACGCCGCGCCATAAACCTGGCAATAATCGCGCAAGGCTGGCGAGTAAGTCGGGATCAGGAATACCCCGGCACCGCCGGATGCAGCATTCACTGAGGGCGGCAGCGTGGGCAGATAGGATGGGGATGTGGTTATCCTTGTTTCAGAATGACCCCACAGCGCATTGACGCGCAGCTTGACCGTATCGCTGAACTCGATCTCCGCATCGGAGAACAGCTGGAAGCGTTCCTCCGGTTCGACCAGATTGCCGAACAAGCCATATTGGTTGAAGCACCGGTCGGTGGTCGATCCCGGCAGGCTGCGGAATCCGCCGAGCGCGGTGCAGCCCAGATCGGCCGTGAAACCGAGCCCGCCAACTGGTCCGTTGAAATCGAAGTTGCCCGGGTTGCCGCCGCCGGTATACCCGCCTTGCGGGTTTTCCGGATAGGGCCGGATCACGAAATCGCGGTCGATGGTCTGCAACTCGGAGCGTTTTTGATAGCCGGCCGATACAAAGAACCGCGCCGTATCGCCGTTATGACCAAAGCTGACCGCACCGCCATAATCGCCCTTCGACCCCGCAATATAGCGGTAATCCGCCGATGCCTTGAAGCCTTCCTGGTTGGTGCGGGTGATGAAGTTGACCACCCCGGCAATTGCGTCGGAGCCATAGGTTGCAGCCGCGCCATCCTTCAGAACCTCGATCCGGCCGATCGCCGAAGAGGGGATCAGATTGACGTCGACAATCGGAATGCCGCTGCCGCCCGACTGGACGATCCGCTTGCCATTCAGCAGCACCAGCGTGCGTTGCGGACCAAGCCCGCGTAGATTGATCGATGCCACACCTTCATTGCCCTGCGCGCGGGCATCAAACTGGTTGGCATCGCCGATGATTCCGTTCGAAGTCGGCAGGTTCTTGAGCAGCTCGATTATCGAAGGATTGCCCTGCTTGGCGAGTTCTTCGGCCCCGATCACATCGACCGGCGCGGGAGCCTCTTCACTAGAGCCGCGGATCAGTGTGCCGGTGACTACGATCTCCCGTTCCTCCGCAACCTCTTCTTCGGCTGGGGCTGCTGTCTGAGCCAGAACCGGACTTGCCAGCCCCGCCAGCGACAATGCGAAAAGTGAGACGGCGCCCTGGTAGTGCAACTTCTTCACGGTGTTTCCTTCCTGATTCAAAAACATCAGATATTCCGAGCAGCGCTGTTTCTTGCACTGTCACAGAATATACCGACACCCTTCTCCACACCGCCGCACTTCTGGATGAGTGCGTTCGGTGTATCTGGCAGACTATCAGGGCATTAGCGCTTGTCTATCCCATTCGCGCTTCGACTGATTGCGCAGCGCAGCATTTTGGCGTAAGCGACCATCGTTCGCCCCGGCCTAGCGCAGTCGCCTTTCGCGACTCGCCTCTGCCGGGGTTTGCCGTTTTTGAGGAAATGCCGATGTCCCGTCGCCGCCAGATTTACGAAGGCAAGGCCAAGATCCTGTATGAGGGCCCGGAACCCGGCACGATCATCCAGTATTTCAAGGATGATGCGACCGCCTTCAACGCGCAGAAGCGCGGCACGATCAATGGCAAGGGCGTGATCAACAACCGCATCAGCGAGTATGTATTCACTCGCCTGTCGCATATCGGCATCCCGACCCACTTCATCCGCCGCCTGAATATGCGCGAGCAGCTGATCCGCCAGGTTGAGATTATTCCGATCGAAGTGGTGGTCCGCAATGTCGCCGCCGGTTCGATCACCAAGCGCCTGGGGATCGAAGAGGGCGAGCCGCTGCCGCACACGCTGATCGAATATTACTACAAGGACGATGCGCTGGGTGATCCGCTGATTTCCGAAGAGCATATCGCCTGTTTCGGCTGGGCCAGCAATGAAGAGATGCAGGACATCTCGTCGATGGCGATCCGGGTGAATGATTTCCTCTGCGGGATGTTTGCGGCGATCAACATCCGGCTGGTCGATTTCAAGCTTGAGTTCGGGCGGATCTGGGACGGCGACTATGCCCGCGTGATCCTCGCCGATGAAATCAGCCCCGATGGCTGCCGCCTGTGGGACATGACCACCGGCGAAAAGCTCGACAAGGACCGCTTCCGCCGTGATCTGGGCGGCGAGGAAGAAGCCTATCAGGAAGTCGCGCGGCGGCTTGGCCTGCTGCAGGAAGATACCGGGCCGAGCACAGTCCATGACCTTTCGATGCACCGGAAACTGCGCGGGAAATAGTCCTTCGTCGTCCCGGACTTGATCCGGGACCGCTGGCCTCAACGATGCGAGGCCGAAATGATGAGGCCAGCGGTCCCCGGCCTGACCGGGGACGACGGAATCGCACTCTTGCCCCGCCCGCAACTTTCCTTCACCACGCGGCGATGAACCGCAAAGCCTTCTATCTTCTTACCCTTTCTGCCCTGACCCTGTCCGCCTGCGCGCCCCAACAGGCGCGGCTGGCCTCGGTCGCGCCCCCAAAATCGGACTGGGCGGACGAGGCCAGCGACGTGCCGGTCGATCCCGGTTTTCGGTTCGGCAAGCTCGCCAATGGCCTGCGCTATGTGATCCGCCAGAACGCCACCCCCAAGGGCACCGCGCTGGTGCGAATGCAGATCGACGCGGGCTCGCTTGACGAGAGCGAGGCCGAACGCGGCTTTGCGCATTATGTC
>JANOFJ010000041.1:0-4391 GCA_031413595.1 Novosphingobium sp. | reverse complement strand
CGAGCGGCCGCACCATCCTGGCTCCGGCCAGGCGCAGGCTCAACAGGGTGCCCGCTTGTAGTTCCTGGCGAATCGTCGGCTCGGGCACTGCGAAATTCGGGGCCCGCGAATCTATCCGCAACATCAGTATTTCTCCGGAGGGGAAGCAGGTAGTTATGGTCGCTCCGCGGCTCGACGGCGGAGAAAATGCGGTTGTCGTCAATCTCCAGACCGGCGGCATCGTGCCAATCCTCAGCTCCAAAGGCATTACCGAGTGGATCAGCCATTGCCAGTTCATCCTTGAATCCCGGGTTATCTGTCAGATCAATTTGCGCGACGGAACGGGCCGGGCGGTTAGTGCAGCAACGCGCCTTGCGACCCTCGCAAGTGACGGGAGCGACATGAAGCTGCTTTCCGCGAAGGAAACGTCGAACGCATACTACAAGTCCAATTTTGGCGGCTCGATCATCGATTATTCGGTGCCGGGCAATCCCAATGCGGTATTGATGACGCGCTGGTTTCCGCAGGAAAATCGGACCGGCACGTTGATGGGAAGTTCGCATTATGGACTGGGAGTCGATCAGGTTGACGTGGTCACCACCGCACGCAAACGGGTCGAGATCCCGCGCGAGTCTGCCGTAGAATATATCAGCGATGGCAATGGTACGGTGCGGCTGATGGCTTCCCAGCCCAGCAATGCCGATGGCTACGCAAAGCGCGAAATAAACTACTCCTCTCGTCCACAGGGCGGAGGTGGATGGTCGACATTTGAACGGACAACATTCGACGCTGGTCTTTCCAAAGGGTTCAACCCGGTAGCAGTCGATCCGCAACAAAACGTAGCTTATGGCTTTGCCAGCAACGGCAATTTTACCGGTCTGTTCAAACGCACGCTCGACGGCAGCAACACGACCACTCTTGTGCTCGGCCGTCCCGATGCGGATATCGATTCTCTGGTGCAGGTTGGCCGCAAGCAGCGCGTGGTTGGTGCAAGCTATGCCACCGAGAAACGCCTGGTTGAGTATTTCGACCCCGAACTGAAACTGCTTGCTGCCGGGCTGTCGCAGGCTCTGGGGGCTGGCAAACAGGTTTCGATCATCGATGCGACAGCTGACGAATCGAAATTGCTCGTTTTCGCTGGAAGCGATACCGATCCCGGGAAATTCTATGTCTATGACAAGGCAACGCGCGGACTAGGTGAGCTGCTGCCGATCAGACCTGAGCTGGCCAAACTGAAGATGGGCGCCATGAAGCCGGTTCAGTTTCCTGCACCGGACGGAACATTGATTCCCGGCTATCTCACGCTACCCCCTGGTAGCGACGGCAAAAACCTTCCCGCCATCGTCATGCCTCATGGTGGACCAAGCTCGCGCGATGAATGGGGATTTGATTGGCTCGTCCAGTATTTCGTGGCGCGCGGCTTTGCCGTGCTCCAGCCCAATTATCGGGGGTCTTCGGGTTTCGGGACGGCGTGGTTCCGCCGCAATGGTTTCCAGTCCTGGCCTACCGCGATTGGAGACATCAACGCGGCAGGAAAGTGGCTTTCTGAACAAGGCATCGCCGCGCCGGGCAAGTTGGCGATTTTCGGTTGGTCTTATGGCGGGTATGCGGCGCTGCAATCGGCGGTCGTCGATCCAGACCTTTTCAAAGCCATTGTAGCGGTAGCTCCGGTCACCGATCTTGATGCGCTGCGCGAAGAGTCCCGCGAAGATGGGGATTTCTTTATCGTCGATAATTTCATTGGTTCAGGACCTCATGTTGCCAGCGGCTCGCCCGCCCGCCACGCGGACAGGTTTAAGGCACCTGTGCTTCTGGTTCATGGCACCGCCGATACCAATGTCAGGGTAAGCGAATCGCGTCTGATGAAGGATCGCCTGCAAAGCTCTGGGCGGCAGGTGGAGTATATCGAGTTTCCCAACCTTGCCCATTCGCTCGACGATGCCGCTGCGCGGGCACGCTTGCTCTCCTCCAGCGATCGTTTCATTCGAAAGGCGCTGGGCCTCTGAATCAAAAAGGGCGGCCCTTTCGGACCGCCCATTCGTATTCCGTAACTTGTTACCAGATCAGCGCGAGTAGAACTCGACCACCAGGTTTGGTTCCATCTTCACCGGATAGGGCACTTCATCCAGCGTGGGGACGCGGACGAAAGTGATCTTGTCGGTGCCGTCGGGCGCGACGTAATCGGGGATTTCGCGTTCTGCCAGGCCTTGCGCTTCGATGATCAGCGCCATTTCCTTGGCCTTCTTGCCAAGGCTGACGATGTCGCCGGGGCGGATGCGGCGGCTGGCGATGTTGCAGGTCACGCCGTTGACCTGGATGTGGCAATGCGAAACGATCTGGCGGGCCGAGAAGATCGTCGGCGCGAACTTGGCGCGGTACACCACCATGTCCAGGCGCTGCTCGAGCAGGCCGATCAAATTCTGGCCGGTATCGCCCTTGAGGCGGGCAGCTTCGGCGTAAGTGCGCTTGAACTGCTTTTCGGTGACATCGCCGTAATAGCCGCGCAGCTTCTGCTTGGCGCGCAGCTGGACGCCGAAATCGGAGACCTTGCTCTTGCGGCGCTGGCCGTGCTGACCGGGGCCATAGGCGCGGCGGTTGACCGCGCTCTTGGGGCGACCCCAGATATTCTCGCCCATCCGGCGATCGAGTTTATACTTCGATGCTTTACGCTTCGACATGCGTTGGTCCTTCAATTTGCTGCCCGCAGACTAACGTCCACGCGCCGTGTGATGCCGAGCTGAAACCGCCCGATCTTCGCTTCCGGAACCGCACCATCCCGCCAAACTACGAGATGCGACCGCTGCTTCACCGGAGTGCAGGGTCAATTGCGAAGGCGGGCGCTTACCCGCGAGGGTCTAGAAGGTCAAGCCCGGTGGACCCGGGCGACGTCAAATCCCGTCGCTGTCCCTGCTTCAGCGCCGGTTGCGCTCCTCGAGCGCACGCGATGTCGCTTGAGCATTTCGTGCTGTAATCTCTGCCCACTCGGATTTGGTGCGGCAGGTGCGCCGGTTCATGATGCTGCCGGTTACCAATTCGGCGCGGCAAATCTTTTTTTCGGGTGTCGGGGTCGCCGGGTTCGGCTCATCGGCAAGTGCAGGGGCAGTCAGCAGAGCTAGCGCAGCAACGATACAACGTACGGAAAACATAAAAATATCTCGCAAAATGTCAGTATGACCAAGCGCATAGGTCAATTGTGTAATCCTGTCCATTTGGCAGATGTCATTCGCGCGGCACTTTGCGGGCCATTGCCGTAAGAACGCCGCGCAAGGTGCGCACTTCCAGATGGTTCCAGCCCGGTTTAGTCAGGATCGTCCGCAAAGTCCGCCTGGTCGATCCAGCGCGAGCCGGCGGCAGGAAATAGTCACGCGGTTCAAGCAACGCGATGAACTGCGCGATCATCCCTTCCAGTTCCTCCTGCGGGGCGGGGGGGAGAATTTCCTCAACCGTCGGCTGCGCCAGCGCCTGTCCCCGCGACCACTCATAGGCGCACAGCATCACCGCCTGGGCGAGGTTGAGCGAGGCAAACTCCGGATTGATCGGCACGGTGATGATCGCCCGGGCCAGCGCCACATCCTCGGTATCCAGCCCCGATCGTTCGGGCCCGAACACGAAGGCTGAGCGGCCGGCATCGCGGTGAACTGCGATAGCGGCTTCTTCGGGGGTCAGCACCGGCTTGGTCACCCCGCGCTTGCGCACCGTGGTGGCATAGACATGGGCGCAATCGGCCACCGCTTCGGCCAGCGTCTCGAATACAGCGGCGCGTTCCAGCACCACATCGGCGCCCGCTGCGGACGGCCCGGCGGAGGGATTGGGCCAGCCATCACGTGGGCTTACCAATCGCAGCTCGGTCAGCCCGAAGTTGAGCATCGCGCGGGCTGCCTTGCCGATATTCTCGCCCAGCTGGGGACGGACAAGGACGATAGCGGGTTTGCGTTGGTCGCCCGGCGGTTCAGGGCTTGCCGACATCGCTCACCGAACTGGCAAATTCCTCAAAATCGCGCGCCTCGCTGAAATCGCGGTAGACCGAGGCGAACCGGATGTAGGCCACGCTGTCGAGGGCGCGCAGGCCGTCCATCACCATTTCGCCGATTCGCTTGGCCGGCACTTCGCTGTCGCCCAGTGTCTCGATCTGGCGCTGGATGCCAGAGACCAGCTGGTCGAGCCGCTCTTGCGCGATCCCGCGCTTGCGGCAGGCGAGCGCGACCGATTGCTCGATCTTGGCGCGATCGAATGGCTCTCGCTTTTCGCCACTTTTGATGACCACAATGTCGCGCAGCTGGACGCGCTCAAAGGTGGTGAACCGCGCGCCGCAGCTTTCACACTGGCGGCGGCGGCGGATCGATGTGTTGTCCTCGGTCGGACGGCTGTCCTTCACCTGGCTGTCATCATGCGCGCAGAACGGACAGCGCATG
>JANOFJ010000040.1:0-13289 GCA_031413595.1 Novosphingobium sp. | reverse complement strand
CCCGACCAATTGTGGAAATACTCATGCGCGACCACACCCTCGATCCCGTCGTAATCGCCATCGGTCGCGGTGTCGGGATCGGCGAGGATATAGCGGGTGTTGAACACGTTCAGCCCCTTGTTCTCCATCGCCCCCATATTGAAATCGGACACGGCAACGACGTTGAACAGATAGAGGTCATATTCACGGCCGAACACCTCCTCGTCACATTTCATCGAGTCTTTGAGCGCCTTCATCGCATGATGGGTCCGATCCTCGTCACCGGCGCGGACCCAGATGTTGAGATCAACCTTGCGGCCGTTCATCGTTGTGAAGCTGTCGGAATTGGCGACGAGATCGCCTGCCACCAGCGCGAACAGATAGGCCGGCTTGGGCCAGGGATCGTGCCACTCGGCCCAGTGCGCACCCTCGCCGCCTTCGCCACTGGCGCTGCCTTCGCCCGTGGCGGTGCAATTGCCATTGGCAAGCAGCACCGGAAACAAGGCGCGCGGCCCTTCCATCCGCACCGTATAGACACTCAGCACATCGGGACGATCGGGGAAGAAGGTGATTCGGCGGAACCCCTCGGCCTCGCACTGGGTGCAAAGCATCCCGTTCGAGGCATAGAGCCCCATCAGCTGGCTGTTGGCAGCCGGGTTGACCGTGGTTTCGACTGCCACCTCATGCGCATTGCCGGCCAGGTCGATCAGGAGGTCAGATCCCTCCATCCGCCAATCGTTTGAGGCCTTGCCGTCGACCAGTACGACGCGCGCGGCAATCCCGTCGCCGTTGAGGCGCAGCGTGGCGCTTCCCGAGCCGGCCGGATTCCGGCGCACGCTGAGCCGGGCCGAAACCCGCGTCTCATCGAGGCCAAGCGCAAAGCTCAGCGATACTTCGGGGACCAGCCATTCGGGCGGACGATAGTCCTCGCGGCGAATGACGGGGGGTGAGGCTTCCGGGGTTGCGATCATGTTCATACTTCTGTTTCTAGGGACAGCTGAGCCGGTTTGCCAGCTTTCCCGTTTGCCACCTTACCGTTTCCGGGCCTTTCCGTTTTTCAGTCATGCCGCTAACGGGACTGCCATGCCGCGCATGTTTATCTTCGGGCTGGGTTACAGTGCCAGCCACATTGCCGCCGCGCTCACCGCGCTGGGCTGGGAAGTCATCTCGACCGGGCGCGACGGCACGCTTTCGTTCGACGACAGCGGCAGCGTGCAGGCAGCGCTGGCCGATGCGAGCCATGTGCTGTCCTCAGTCCCGCCCGTCGCCGACGGAGACCCGGTGCTGGAGCGGTACGACGATCTGTTGGAAAGCAAGTGGCTGGGCTATCTCTCCTCAACCGGAGTCTATGGCGATGCCGGCGGTGCCTGGGTCGATGAAAGCGCCCCCATTGGCGCGGGCCGCCGCGTCACCCGGGCCGAGGCCGACGCTGCCTGGCTGGCGCGCGGCGCGCGGGCGTTCAGGCTTCCGGGGATCTACGGCCCGGGCCGCAGCGCGCTCGACCGGGTTCAGACAGGCAAGGCGCATCGGATCGATTTACCGGATCAAGTTTTCAGCCGGGTCCATGTCAATGATATCGTCTCGGGCGTGGTTGCCGCACTCGCCGGCCCGCCGGGAGCGTATAATCTATCGGACGACGCGCCCTGTAGCCAGAATGCGGTGATCGAGGAGGCCAGCCGCTTGCTGGCGCTCGCGCCGCCGCCGCTGCAGAGCCTCGAGGAGGCAGGCCTTTCGCCAATGGCGCGCGGGTTTTATGCCGAAAACCGCCGGGTCGCGAACGGCAAGGCCAAGCGTGTGCTGGGCTGGCGCCTGCGTTATCCAAGCTACCGCGAGGGGCTTGCGGCGCTGCTCGGTAGCTAGGAATTCTCGGCAGGCTGGGCGATGCGGCCAATCGTATTTCGGCCCGAAAGCGCAATCAACAGGCCAAACATCGCCAGAACCGCGCCGCTACCCGCCAGCAAGCTCCACCGATAGCCCTCAAACAAGGTGGAAAGCGACATCGCCACCACCGGCACCGCCACAGAATTATAAGCCGCCTTGCCCGGCCCCCAATCGCGGATCAGCGCGAAATAAAGCGGAAAAGTCACCACCGAGCCCATAATTGCGAGATAGCCGATCCCGAGCAGATATTGCGGGCGCGGATCGAACACCGGCGCCCCCACGGTGACTGCGGCAAACACGGCGTTCGCCAATGCCCCGAACATCATCGACCAGGCGATCAGCGGGAGCGCGGTTTGCCGTTGGGCGAGGCGGCTGGCCTGCATGATATTGCCGACCGAAGCACAGAGCACCGCGCCGGTGCAAAACGCAATTCCCAGTGGCACCGAGGTTCCGGCGGGCGCAATGTTGTATTCGTGGAGCAACAGCAGTCCGATCCCGCTCAACGCAACGGCCGAACCAGCCACGAACCTTGGGCTGATCGGCATGCCCAGAAAAATCCGCGCCAGCCCGGCATTGGGCACCAGCAGCAACGCGAAGAAAACCGCCACCAACCCCGAAGTCAGGTAATGCTGCGCCCCATAAACAAACTGGAAGTTGGCCCCGAACTGAACCAGCCCGATCACCATTGCCAGCCCGATTGCCGCCCGGTCGAGCCGCAGCGGATCGCGGCGGATCATGGCCAGCAGAAACATCGCCGCTGCCGCCAGTGCGAACCGCCAGGTGACCGACCAGCTTGAGGGAACCACACTGATCTGATCCTTGATCACCAGCCAGGTCGAACCCCAGATCAACGTGATCACAATGAACGACGCGATGCCGCGCAGGCGCTTGGAACGTTCAGCTGCACTCACGGGGCTGCACTCACAGGGCGGCAATCGCACGGGCCAGCGCAGCGACATCTGCAGGATCGCTGTTCCAGGCCGTGACCAGCCGGGCCGCATCGCTGCCCCAATCATAGAAACTGAAGCCTTGCGTCCTCAAAGCCTCGCGCTCTGCCGGCAGGAGCGTCAGAAATATCTCATTCGCCTCGACCGGGTGGAGCAGTCTGGCGCCTGCCGCACGGGCGAGCTCTTGCGCAGCACCATTGGCGAAACGGGCATTTTCGAGCCACAGGTCGCCGGTCGTCATGGCCAACAGCTGCGCCGCCAGATACCGCCCCTTGGACTGGAGGTGCCCCGCGCGCTTGCGGCGATATCGGGCCACATTGGCCAGGCTCTCGTCAAAAAACACCAGCGCTTCGGCGCTCATCCCGCCGTTTTTGACGCAGCCAAAACTGAGTGCGTCAGCACCGGCACACGCCTCCCACGCAGAGCTGCCGAGGAAGGCGACGGCATTTGCGAATCGCGCGCCGTCGATGTGGAACTTGAGGCTGCGGCCCTGCGCCAGAGTCGCGATCGCGGTGACTTCGGCGGGCCGATAGACCCGGCCATATTCGCTGGCCTGGGTGATCGAAATCGCGTGGGGCTGGACCTGGTGGACATCATCGCGGAGCGGACCCAACAGCCCAGCGATGGCGGCGGGCGTGATTTTCGCACCCTCGCCGTCCACCAGCATCAGCTTGGCGCCATGGGTGAAAAAGCCAGGTGCGCCGCCTTCGTCCACCTCGATATGCGCCTCGCGGTGGCAGATTACCCCGCCGTGCGGCGGAACCATGGTCGCCAGCGCAAGGCAGTTGGCGGCGGTCCCGGTGGCGGTCCACAGGACTACACAAGGGCGGCCGAACAACCCCGAAAAGGTCTCGTCCAACTTCTGGCTCAAGCCATCGCCATCATAAGGTGCATCGGTTGCATCGGCAGCCTGCATCGCGCGCCATACGGCGGGATGGACTGCGGCGGCGTTGTCGGACAGGAATTGCATCGCCATGTTGCATGGTGGGAGCCAATCTTCCCGTCAAGCGGCTGGAGTGCAATATGGATGATGTCACGATTACTCGCCACGGTTCCGGCACCTCGGGCGAATACCACGCCCATGTTGCGGGCAGCAGCCATATCGGCCGCTTGAGCTGGGTGCTGCGCGGCACCGTCAGGGTTGCCGAACATACTCTTGTGCCGCCCGAGATTGGCGGGCGCGGCGTGGCGGGGAAGCTGGTCGCTGCGCTGATGTCCGATGCGCGCGAACAGGGCTTTACCGTTGATCCGCAGTGCAGCTATGTCGCCGCCGCCTTTCGCAAACACCCCGAATGGGCCGATTTTCAAGCATAGGGTCAGGACCTGTTACCCGCACCTTCGAGGCGGCAAAATGGCGAACATATCGGGCGGAAATGCGCGCCGTGAAGACTGGACGTCTTTGCAGGCGTATTTCTGTTCGAGATGGAAGCCATTTTCCCGTCCAAGCAGATTTGACCAAAATGGCCCATCGCAGCGTTGGATAGGCTTGAAATAGAATAACTATTCCCGCACCTATCCGCCTCGCGCTGGACCATTTTGCTTCAAACCTTGATGGCGCGGGTAACAGGTCCTGACCCTAAGGTCTGGAGCGGGCGTCAGGCTTAACGAAACATCCCCTGCTGGTTACCGAAAGTCCGAACGGGTCGCTAACCAAGCTCCTCTACAACAAGGCAGGACCGGGATGGAACAATGGGATCGGAGCACGCCAATGCGTTACGTCCTTCTTGCGGCTGCTGCGGTCCTGGTGACCGTCAGCTGGCTCAATACCGCCGGCGGCCAGCGCGCCAAGCAGCACATGCTGGCGCCAGGCAATGGCGATACCTGGTTTACGCCCACGCAATAGGATCGGGCATGCAATAGGATCGGCTTGTCTCGGCCCCGCGCCGTGAAATGTTCCATTTCACGCGCAACCACTTAACCAAGAGGGAATGGTGCTGCTGGGGAGGATTGAACTCCCGACCTCAGCCTTACCAAGGATGCGCTCTACCACTGAGCTACAGCAGCCTACCATTCCGGCCGCGCGGGTGATCGGCCCCATTAACGTCGGGGCCGGTCCGGGCAGGGGCGCGCTATTGGCCGGGGGGCCACGCTTTGTCAAGCAGGCCTTTGTCAGGTCGGACTTGCACTCGGACACTTGTCGGGGCACGCAACCAGCGATGAGCGAAAACCCCGCCCAACCCAGCCGCCAGGAACGTCTCGCCGCCAAGCTGCGCGAGAATCTGCGCCTGCGCAAGGCACAGGCGCGCGCGCTGGCCAGCAAGGATCAAGGCGCTCTTCCCAAAGCCGAGCCAAGAAGCTAGGCGCTGTGCTCCTGCGTTAAGGGAGCAAAACCGCCTTGCCTCGCCTCATTCTTGTTCGTCACGGCCAGAGCCAGTGGAACCTGGAAAACCGCTTCACCGGCTGGTGGGATGTCGATCTGACCCCGAAGGGTGAGGACGAAGCGCGTGCCGCCGGGCATTTACTGGCGGAAAAGGGCGTTTTTCCGACCATTGCCTTCACCTCGCTCCAGACCCGCGCGATCCGCACGTTGCATTTCGCGCTGGAAGCGATGGGGCGGTTGTGGGTGCCTGAAACCAAGGACTGGCGGCTGAATGAACGGCATTACGGCGGGCTGACCGGGCTCGACAAAGCCGAGACGGCGGCCAGACATGGGGCAGACCAGGTCAAGATCTGGCGCCGCAGCTTCGACATTCCGCCGCCGGTTCTGGCAGCCGGATCGGAATTCGACCTTGCCGCAGACCCGCGCTACGCAGGGATCGCGATCCCTGCCACCGAGAGCCTCAAGGACACCATTGCCCGCGTGCTGCCGTACTATAACAACGCCATTGCACCGGCACTGCAAGCGGGTGAGACGGTGCTGGTTTCCGCCCACGGCAATTCGTTGCGGGCTTTGGTCAAACATCTCTCAGGGATTTCGGATGCCGACATCACCGGGCTTGAAATTCCGACCGGCCAACCGATCGTCTATGAGCTGGATGACCAGCTGAACGCGACCCGGCGTTACTATCTGGCGGAGGGCCACTCATGAAGCCGGAAGTCGCGATTGTGATGGGCAGCCAGTCCGACTGGGCGACGATGAAATGCGCCGCCGATGCGCTCGACAAGCTTGGGGTTGCTTATGACGCCCGAATCGTCTCGGCGCATCGCACGCCGCAGCGCCTGGTCAAATTTGCGCAAGGCGCCGCTGACGAGGGTTTCAAGGTAATCATCGCCGGGGCGGGCGGTGCGGCGCATCTGCCCGGGATGGTCGCTTCGATGACCCACCTTCCGGTGCTGGGCGTGCCGATCCAGTCCAAGGCCCTGTCAGGGCAGGACAGCCTGCTCTCGATCGTCCAGATGCCCGCCGGGATCCCGGTTGGCACGCTGGCAATCGGCGAGGCCGGCGCGACCAACGCCGGGCTGCTGGCCGCCGCGATCCTGGCCACCAATGATCCGGCGCTGACGGCCAGAATCAAGGAATTCCGCGCCGCGCAAAGCGCCGGTGTGGCGGAAAGGCCGTCGTGACGCCGTGATCCCTCCGGGCGAAACCATCGGAATTCTGGGCGGCGGCCAGCTCGGCCGGATGCTGGCCATGGCGGCGGCGCAGCTTGGCTATCGCTGCCACATCTACGCGCCCGAGGCCGACAGCATCGCCGCCGAGGTTTGTGCGGCTTTCACTTGCGCCGCCTGGGACGATGCCGGAGCCATGGCACGCTTTGCCAGTGATTGCGCGGTGGTGACCTATGAGTTCGAGAATGTCCCCGTCGGGCCGCTGGCGGCACTGGGCGACGTTCCCCTGCTGCCCCACCCCCGCGCGCTGGAAACCGCGCAGGACCGCCTCAGCGAGAAGCACTTTATCGAGCAACTGGGCGGCAAGACCGCGCCCTATGCAGCGGTCGATACGGCGGAAGATCTGGAACGCGCGCTGACCACCATCGGTTCGCCCGGCATTCTCAAGACCCGGCGCGACGGCTATGACGGCAAGGGCCAGTGGCGGATCATGGCCGATCATGACGTGGACGGCATCGCGCTCAGCGGCCAGCCGCTGGTGTTTGAGGGCTTTGTGCGCTTTTCGGCGGAATTTTCGGTCATCCTGTGCCGCGCTGCCGATGGCACGATCGTGTTCTGGGACAGCGCCGAGAATGTCCATGAGGGCGGTATTCTCGCCCGTTCGACCGTTCCCGCCTCGCCGCTGATCCAGTCGCAGCTGCCCGAGGCCCGCGCGCTGGCGACCAGGCTGGCCACCGCGCTCGATTACGTCGGAGTGCTGACGCTGGAATTTTTCGCCACCCATGATGGCCCGGTGTTCAATGAAATGGCGCCCAGAGTGCATAATTCGGGTCACTGGACAATTGAGGGCGCGCTGACCAGCCAGTTCGAAAACCACATCCGCGCGATCTGCGGCTTGCCGCTGGGCGCAACTGCGCTGGCCGCCCACCGCGTCCAGATGCGCAATATCCTGGGGGATGCGGCGGAGGATTGGGAAGCAATCCTGTCCGATCCCGCAAATCACCTGCATTTATATGGCAAGGCCGCCGCGCACCCCGGGCGCAAGATGGGCCATGTCACCCGGCTTTCCCTGGGTTTGGAGCTTACATGAGTCACGAAATATTCCTGGTGGTCGCGGTCGCGGATAATGGCGTGATCGGGGCCGACGGGGCGATGCCGTGGCATATTCCGGCCGATTTGCGCCGCTTCAAGGCGCTGACCATGGGCAAGCCGATGGTGATGGGCCGCAAGACCTTTGAATCGCTCCCCGGCGTATTGCCTGGCCGCCGCCACATCGTGCTGACCCGCGACAGCCAATGGGACGAAGATGGCGCCGAGGTGGTGCATTCGGCCCGCGAGGCGCTCGCCCGCGCCAATGCGCCGCATGTCGCTATTGTCGGCGGGGCGGAGATTTACCGCCTGTTCCTGCCGCTGGCTGACCGGATCGAGCTGACCGAAATTCACACCAGCCCGCCGGGCGATGCGATCTTCCCCGCAATCGAGCGCGCCGGATGGCAGGAAACCAGCCGCGAAAGCCATGCCGCTGAGGGTCGGACGCCGGGGTTTGATTTTGTGACCTTGCTGCGTAAACCGGCAACCTAAACAGGGACAGGAGGGGACTATGCGCAAGCGGATCTGGATACCTGCTGCGGTGCTGGCGATTGCCGCCGCCGGCTTCTTCGGGATCGCGCCGGGCTATCTCGAAGCGGATATGAACCGGGTCGATGGCAAGGCGCTGATCAAGGTCAGCCCCGAGGCGCTGGCGCTGCACCGGACCCTGCAGATCGTCGATCTCCATTCCGACACGCTGATGTGGAAGCGCGATATGCTGGAGGCCGCCAACCGCGGTCATGAGGATTTGCCGCGGCTGCAACAGGGCAATGTCGCGCTGCAGCTGTTCTCCAGCGTGACCAAGACCCCGCGCGGGCAGAATTACGATGGCAATGGCGCCGATACGGACAACATCACCCCGCTGGTGATCGCCCAGTTGCAACCCATGCGGACATGGTTTTCGCTGACTGAGCGCTCGCTGTGGCACGCGGCCAAGTTGGACCGGGCAGTGGAAAAATCCGGCGGTGCGTTGTTCAAGATCGATCGATCGGGGCTGGTCGATGCGCTCACCGACCAGCGCGCCAGCGGCAATCGGGTCGTGGGCGCGATGCTGACCATCGAGGGCCTGCACAACCTTGAAGGCAAGGCCGAAAACCTTGACCGGCTCTATGCCGCCGGGTTCCGCATGGCCGGGCTGACTCACTTCTTTGACAATGAGCTGGCTGGATCGATGCACGGTATCAAGAAGGGCGGGGTCACCGCCTTCGGCCTCGAAGTGGCCGGCCGGATGGAAGACAAGGGCATGATTATCGACATCGCTCATCTGAGCCATGCCGGGGTCACGCAGCTGCTCGCCGTCGCCCGCCGCCCGGTGGTGTCCAGCCACGGCGGGGTGCAGGCGACTTGCAAGGTCAACCGCAATTTGACCGATGATGAGATCAAGGGCGTGGCCAAAACCGGCGGGGTGATCGGCATCGGTTACTGGGACGGCGCGGTCTGCGATACCTCGCCCCGCGCCGCTGCCAAGGCCATGAAGCATGTCCGGGATCTGGACGGGATCGCCCATGTCGCGCTCGGCAGCGATTATGACGGGGCCACAACGGTGCGGTTCGATACCTCGCAGTTGGTGCAAGTGACGCAGGCCCTGCTGGATGAAGGCTTCACCCCCGATGAAGTGCGCGCGGTGATGGGCGGCAATGCGCTGAGGGTGATCCGCGCCGGGCTGGTGCCGCTGCGATGAGCCTGGTCGGCGCCAATCCTCCCCGACACGGGGAGGGGGACCGCCCGCAGGGTGGTGGAGGGGGCTATCCTGCTGGCTCCACTTCGCGTGGATGCGCCCGGCCGATAGTCCCCACCGTCAGCCCGGCGGGCTGCCACCTCCCCGATTCGGGGAGGGGCTAAGTGATCCACCGCCTCGATTCGCGTGAGACTGTTCCCGATCCCTTGCGCGGCGCGATCATCGCGCTGGGCAATTTCGACGGCTTCCACCTCGGCCATCAGGCGGTGGTGCGCGCGGCGGTGGAATGGGCGCGCGGCGAAGGCCGCCCCGCCATCGTCGCCACCTTCGATCCGCACCCGGTGCGCTTTTTCCGCCCCGATACGCCGCCGTTCCGGCTGACCACGCTCGACCAGCGGCAGGAGCTGTTCGCCGCTGCCGGAGCCGATGCGATGATGGTGTTTCACTTCGATGCGCCGTTCGCTGCCAACACCGCCGAAGATTTCGTGGTCAAGCTGCTCCATGACCGGTTCGGTGCGGCGGGCGTCGTCACTGGTGAGGACTTCACCTTTGGCAAGGGCCGCGGCGGCAATCTGGCCGTGCTGCACGATCTGGGCGCACGCGCCGGTATATCGGCCAGATCGGTTGGCCCGGTAATGCAGGGAGATGAGGTGGTTTCGTCCAGCCGGATCCGCGAAGCCCTGCGTGATGGCGACTGCGCCGCCGCTGAGCGGCTGCTGACTCGCCCGTTCGCGATCCGGGGACTGGTCCAGCATGGTGACAAGCGCGGCCGGACGATCGGCTATCCCACCGCCAACCTCGACATCGGCACCTATCTGCGCCCGCGCTATGGGATCTATGCGGTTACGGGCCGCTTGCCTGATGGAACCGTGCTGAACGGCGCGGCCAGCATGGGTATCCGCCCTACCTTCGAGCCGCCACGCGAGCTGCTTGAAACCTATTTCTTCGATTGGTCGGGCGATCTTTATGGGCAAGAGATCGAGGTGGCTTTTCGCCACTTCCTGCGGCCCGAGGCCAAGTTCGAGACGATGGACGGGCTGATTGCCCAGATGGATGCGGATTGCATGCTGGTGCGGGAGCTGCTGCAATGAAGCGAATCTGGCGGCCACTTGCGCTGCTCGCCGCGCTGGCGTTCGTCGCGCTCAGCTTCATCAACGCCAGCTGGCTCGCGCCGGGTCCGCGCGGCAATATCAAGCTGATCGCGCATCGCGGCGTGATGCAGCTCTATGGCCGGGCCAGCACTGCGCAGGACGGCTGCACCGCGACAAAGATCGAGCCGCCGCACCATGAATTCATCGAGAATACCATACCCGGCATTGATGAAGCGCGGCGCAATGGCGCGCGGATGATCGAGCTGGATATTGCGCCAACCAGCGATGGGAAGATTGCGCTGTTCCATGACCAGACGCTCGATTGCCGGACCAACGGCAAAGGTCCGGTCAGCGGTGCAACTCTGGCCCAATTGAAAGCGCTCGACGCGGGCTATGGCTACAGCGCTGATGGCGGCAAGAGCTTCCCCCTGCGCGGCAAGGGCGTGGGCCTGATCCCGGCCTTGCCTGCAGCATTGACGGTCATCGGTGATGGCGCAGTGCTGTATAATCTTCGCAGCAAGGACGCGGCCGCAGCCGACCTGCTGATAGCCGCTCTCAAATCAGAGGGCCGCGACGTTTTAGCGCATGGCGATGGCTTTTCGGTCCACGAACCGCTGCAGACACGGCTGCGCGCCGCCTTCCCCAAAGCATGGATATATGGCGATGACAGCATCCGGGCGTGCACCCGTTCCTACCTGAAGCTGGGCTGGCTGGGGATAACGCCCGAAATTTGCCGGGGCGGGACCATCGCTATCCCGATTAATTACCAATGGGCCTTTGCCGGCTGGCCAAACCGCCTGATCGCGCGGATGGAAGCCGTGGGCGCACGGGTGATCGTGGTTGGACCCTATGAAGAAGGCACTGCGCGCGGCCTCGATTTGCCCGAACAGATCCGCGCGGTGCCGGCAAGCTTCAACGGCTATCTGTGGACCGACGACATCCGCAGCGTCGGCCCGGCGCTGCGCCCGGCGCTGAACCGCCGCAACCCGCCGCAAGAGGCCGCCCTGGCCGCTGCGCTTGAGCGGCGGCGGGCGGCGCGGGACTAGCGCGGCCTTCGCCTTTGCTCTAACGGCCAGCCGTCATGACTGAACCGCGCGATTATAGAGCCACCGTCTTCCTGCCGAAGACCGACTTCCCGATGAAGGCTGGCCTCCCCGCCAAGGAGCCGGGCATTCTGGCGAGTTGGTCGGCTTTGGGGCAAGGCCAGGGGCTTTACCAGCAGCTGCGCGCCGCCCGCGCGGGCCGCGAAAAGTTCATCCTTCACGATGGCCCGCCCTATGCCAATGGCGATATGCACATCGGCCATGCGCTCAACCATATCCTGAAAGACATGGTGGTGCGCACCCAGAGCCTGCTCGGCAAGGACGCGCCCTATGTGCCCGGCTGGGATTGTCATGGCTTGCCGATCGAGTGGAAGGTCGAGGAGCAATACCGCAAGAAGAAGCTCGACAAGGATCAGGTCGATCCGGTGGAGTTCAGAGCGGAATGCCGCGCCTATGCGCAAGGCTGGGTCGATACCCAGCGCGAGCAACTGAAGCGCCTCGGCATCAATGGCGATTGGGACAATCCCTACCTGACGATGGATTTCGCCGCCGAAGCGACGATTGTGGCTGAGCTGATGAAGTTTGCCGAATCCGGGCAATTGTATCGCGGCGCCAAGCCGGTGATGTGGTCGCCGGTCGAAAAGACCGCGCTGGCCGAGGCCGAGGTTGAGTATGAGGATGTGGTCTCGACGCAGATCGATGTGGCGTTCGAGATTGTGGAATCGCCGATTGCGGAACTGGTCGGTGCCCATGCGGTGATCTGGACGACGACGCCTTGGACTATCCCGGTCAATCAGGCGATCGCCTATGGTCCGGACATTGATTACGTCGTTTTTAACGCGGTGTTGGGCAACGACGACACTGACAATGAAAACTCGGGCTATCGTTATTACATCGTCGCAGAACCGCTCCAGCTAGATTTTATCAAGAGGGTCGTCTTGGCTGGCTCCAAGGAGCTCGAAATCGATGACAGTTGGAGGGTTAAGGGCTCTGACCTCGCCGGAACCATCGCCCGCCACCCGATGCACCACCTCGGCGGGTTCTTCGCACGCCCACGTCCCTTTCTGCCCGGCGATTTCGTCACCACCGAGAGCGGCACGGGTCTGGTCCACATGGCCCCGGACCATGGCGAGGACGATTTCGCACTTTGCAAATCGGTCGGGATCGAGCCGGTGTTCGCTGTGGAAGCCGACGGCAAATATCGCGCTGACTGGCTGTGGCTGGGCGGTGAGGGCAGTGTCATCAACGCCAAGTTCAACGCGCCCGATGGCCCGATCTGCGAGGCCTTGCGTGAGGCGGCCAAAACTGGGGGGGGCCTGCTCGCGGCGTCTGCCGATTACAAGCATTCCTACCCGCATTCGTGGCGCTCCAAGGCCAAGGTGATCTATCGCTGCACCCCGCAGTGGTTCGTGCCGATGGATCAGCCGGTCCATCTGCCGCACGCCAAGACCTCTGCCGAAAAGGGCTGGGAGAATGAGGGCGGCGCGACGCTGCATGATCACGCCACCCTGCGCCAATTGGCAATGCAGGCGATCGCCGACACGCGGTTTGTGCCCGAAAAGGGCCGCAACCGGCTCGGCTCGATGGTCGAGGGGCGGCCCGACTGGGTGCTCTCACGCCAGCGCGCCTGGGGCGTGCCGATCACGCTGTTCGTTCACAAGGGCACCAATCGCTATCTGGATGATCCGGCGGTCAACGCCCGGATTGTCACCGCGATCCGCGACGGCGGGGGTTGATGCTTGGAGCGAGGCCCGCGCGCAGGAATACCTCGGCAATGAATACAACGCCGATGATTTCGAGCGGGTCACCGACATTCTCGATGTGTGGTTTGACAGCGGCTGCACCCATGCGTTCGTGCTGGAAAGCGGACGCTGGCCGGACCTCACCCGTCCCGCAGGGTACGACAAGCCTCCCGCCGATCTCTACCTTGAAGGCAGCGACCAGCATCGCGGCTGGTTCCAGTCGAGCCTGCTGGAAAGCTGCGCCACCCGCGGCCGCGCGCCTTATAAGGCGGTGCTATACCTGAGCCTGTGCGCCGTCAGCAACCACATCCGCCGCCACAAGCGCCCGGAGTACATCGCACACCGCGACT
>JANOFJ010000039.1:0-3641 GCA_031413595.1 Novosphingobium sp. | reverse complement strand
CCTGAGACGTGCTCAAGACGGAGCTTCCAGAAGCTTCACCGCCCAAATTACAGAGCGAGGAGCACCAACCGAAAGTCGCTGCCCCAACAAAGTGAGGACGGACTGGAAACCCACGGTGGCTGTCGGCGACAGCCCGCCGGCCATCGTTAGACAGCACCACCTCGTTGTTGGCTACTACTACAGTCGTATTCCACAGGACCACCTCCTTTCTTGCTAGGACGCCCGCTTCTGCCAGTTCGCCACCGGCTGCATCGCGGGAATACTGCCCGTCGTGTTGCGTTCCACACGACCTCTACTCACATATTCTGCTGATGCCGAGTGAATCGACAAGATCGTTTTGCCAAGGTTCGAGCAAGATCGTAAAAAATCGTGACCAACGTGGCGGCACTCACTTGCCAACGGTCATTCGTTGGTGAACTGGTAGACGCAGACGTGCTCATACTCTTCGCCCGGCTCGAGAGTGATCGACGGAAAGCTTGGCTGATTCACCGAATCGGGAAAGTGCTGTGTCTCCAGGCAGATCGCGCTGCGATGGGCATAGGTGTGACCATTCTTGCCGACTTGCCCCTTGAGGAAATTGCCGCAGTAGAACTGGATGCCCGGCTGGTCGGTCAACACGGTCAGCACTCGGCCTGACCGCGGCTCGACTAACTGAGCCGCAGGCCGCAGGCCGCGTGTTTCTTCCGCGTCTTCGCTGATCACGAAGTTGTGGTCGTAGCCCAGGTTCGCGGTTTCGGTGCTGAGGTACCATTTCTATAGGCCAAACCTGTAGAAACTACGATTTCCACATTTCGAGTACCTTACAAGTTCTATTTTACGCAAAACTCAACATATTCTCTTTATTGGATCATAAATAAGTCTATTGGTTGATTTTCAAAAAAAGTTCACTCCAAGTTTCGGAGGTACCATTTTTTAAGGACAAACTAGTAGAAACTACAATTTTCGCTTCCGAGGTGGCGTTGCCGTCCTTGTCCTTGGCGATAACCCCGGCGTCGAGGAATTCATGGTAGAGATCGTTGCCTTCGCGGGTCCGTTCACCGACGCCAGCAAAGACCGAAACGCCGCCGTGACCCTTGGCGATGTTGTTGATCAGTTCCTGGATCAGCACGGTCTTGCCAACGCCGGCGCCGCCGAACAGGCCGATCTTGCCGCCGCGCGCATAGGGCGCGAGCAGATCGATCACCTTGATGCCGGTGACGAGGATCGCAGCTTCGGTCGACTGGTCGACGAATTCAGGGGCCTTGGCGTGGATCGGCGAGAACATCGTGCTGCCAACCGGGCCGCGCTCATCGATCGGCTCGCCGATCACGTTGAGGATGCGGCCGAGCGTCTTGGGACCAACCGGCACGGTGATCTGCGATCCGGTGTCGCGCACCGGCTGGCCGCGGGTCAGACCGTCAGTCGAATCCATCGCGATGGTGCGGACGGTGTTTTCACCAAGGTGCTGGGCAACTTCGAGCACGAGGCGGTTGCCATTGTTGTCGGTTTCCAGCGCCGAGAGAATCGCCGGGAGTTCACCCTCGAACGATACGTCGACGACCGCGCCGATCACCTGGCTGATCTTGCCGGTTGCGGCGCTCTGGGTCTTGGTCTTGGTTTTGGCTACGGTGGCCATGTTCGTTTCCTTGCCTTGAATTTCTTAGAGCGCTTCGGCGCCAGCAGTTTTTGTTCGTTGCTACAGCGCTTCGGCGCCAGCAATAATTTCGATCAATTCAGTTGTGATCGCGGCCTGACGGCTGCGGTTATACTGGATGGTAAGCTTCTGGATCAGATCGCCGGCGTTTCGCGTTGCGTTGTCCATCGCGGTCATCGACGCGCCTTGCTCGGACGCCATATTCTCGAGCAATGCACCGAAAATCTGGGTCTTGAGGTAGCGCGGGAGCAGTTCGACGAGGACTTCCTCTTCGTCGGGCTCATATTCCACCGCTGCGCCGCCCGCTTCGATCTGCACTGACGGGGTTGGCACGGGGATGATCTGCTGCTCGGTCGGGACCTGCACCAGCGGGCTGCGGAACTTTGAGTAGAACAGATGGGCGATGTCGAACTTGCCGTCAGCGAGCAGTGCAACCAGCTCGGCAGCGATCTTTTCAGCTTCGCCGTAGCCAATTTCACGTACCGTGGTGGTATCATAATGGCCGATTATCGCCTTGGGCCAAGCGCGCTGGATCGGGGCGCGGCCTTTACGGCCAACCAGATAGAACAGCACAGTCTTGCCGTCTTCCTTGAGCTCTTTGGCCTTGGCGAGTGCGGCACGAACGATGTTCGAATTGAAGCCGCCGCACAGGCCCTTGTCGGAATTGGCAACAACCAGCAGATGCACCTGGTCCTTGCCGGTGCCTGCGAGCAGGCGGGGGCTATTTTCACTGACCGTGATCTTGCTGGCGAGGCTGCCCATCACTTCGGCCATGCGGCTGGCATAGGGACGCGCGGCTTCGGCGGCAGACTGCGCCCGGCGCAGCTTGGCCGCGGCGACCATCTGCTTGGCCTTGGTAATCTTCTGGGTCGATTTGACCGAGTTGATCCGACCCTTGAGTTCTTTGAGGTTGGCCATGAAGGCTCCTTCAGCAGATCAGGTCAGGCGAACGTCTTGCCGAAAGTGGCGAGCGCGTCCTTGAGCGAGGCGGCGGATTCGTTCGACAGATCCTTGGCGTCACGAATAGCCTTCAACAAATCACCATGTTCGGCACGGATCCAATGAAGCATTTCGGCTTCATAGGCGGTGACGCGATTGGTCGGGATGCTGTCGAGATAGCCGTTGGTGCCAGCGAAGATCGAGACGGTCTGCTCTTCGAACGGCAGCGGGCTGAACTGGGCCTGCTTGAGCAGCTCGGTCAGCCGCGCGCCCCGGTTGAGCAGCTTCTGGGTCGAGGCATCAAGGTCTGAACCGAACTGGGCAAAGGCCGCCATTTCGCGGTACTGCGCCAGCTCTAGCTTGATCGAGCCGGAAACCTTTTTCATTGCCTTGGTCTGTGCGGCGGAACCAACGCGCGACACCGAAAGTCCGACGTTGATGGCCGGGCGGACGCCCTGATAGAACAGGCCGGTTTCCAGGAAGATCTGGCCATCGGTGATCGAAATCACGTTGGTCGGGATATAGGCTGAAACGTCACCCGCCTGGGTTTCGATGATCGGCAGCGCAGTGAGCGATCCGCCGCCGAGCTTGTCGTTCATCTTGGCGGCGCGCTCAAGCAGGCGTGAGTGGAGATAGAACACATCGCCCGGATAGGCTTCACGGCCCGGAGGACGGCGCAACAGCAGCGACATCTGGCGATAGGCGACCGCCTGCTTGGAAAGATCGTCATAAACGATCACGGCGTGCATGCCGTTGTCGCGGAAAAACTCGCCCATGGTCACACCGGTGTAGGGCGCGAGATACTGGAGCGGAGCCGGCTCCGAAGCAGTCGCGGCAACGACGATGGAATATTCCATCGCGCCGTTTTCTTCGAGCTGGCGGACGATCTGTGCAACGGTCGAGCGCTTTTGCCCGATCGCAACGTAGATGCAGTAGAGCTTCTTGCTCTCGTCCCCGCTGGCGTTCGCGCCCTTCTGGTTGATGAAGGTGTCGATCGCGACGGCGGTCTTGCCGGTCTGGCGATCGCCGATGATCAGTTCGCGCTGGCCGCGGCCGATCGGGACGAGGG
>JANOFJ010000038.1:0-4995 GCA_031413595.1 Novosphingobium sp. | reverse complement strand
CGTTGATGAGGTCAGCGATCCCGGGTCAAGCCCGGGATGACGCCTAGTTCGACTTGGATTTGCTCAATTGGGCGGCAGTGATAGATGGGACCGCAACCGGTGCCTGGATCACCGGACGCGGCTTGCCTTCGGAGGCAAGCGAGGCTTGCACGATCCTGGTCGGATTGGTCGGCGGTTCACCCCGTTCGATGGCATCGACCACGTCCATTCCGCCGATCACCCGGCCGAAATTGGTATATTTGTGGTCCAGCGCCAGCCGCGGGTAGAACACGATGAAGAACTGGCTGTTAGCGGTGTCCGGCGAATCGGTCCGGGCCATCGAAACGTTGCCGCGCAGATGGGGCACGCGGTTGAACTCTGCCTTGAGGTCAGGCAGCTTTGATCCGCCGCCGCCGGTCCCGGTCGGATCACCGGTCTGGGCCATGAAGCCATCGATCACGCGGTGAAAGACGATACCGTTGTAAAAGCCTTCGCCCACCAGCGTCTTGATCCGCTCAACATGGCCGGGCGCCCACTGCGGCATCAGCCGGATAGCAATGCGCCCGCCGTTGCTCAGATCGAGATAGAGCACGTTCCCCGGCTCATGAGTGACGTCAGAATCGACCAGCGCATTGACTGGCGCAGCGGCCGGTGCGGGAGGCGGTGCTTTTTTGGCGAGTGCCGGAAAGGCCACGAGCGACAGGCCAATGGCAAAGGCAAGGGCCGGGAAACTTGGCGTGCGAAGGTTCATGCGTGTGGATCTCGGACATGGAAAAGGGTGGTCGTTGCGGCGAGATAGCGTTGCGACGCTGTCGTGGCAATGAACGGACCTAATAATCGCCCAAGGTGCCGGTAATGGCAATCCGCGCGCTGACGTCAGCCCGCACAGCCGGGCTGACAAAGGGAGCGATGTCGCCGCCAAACAGCGCGATTTCCTTGACCAGTTTGGAGGCAATCGGTTGCAGGCTGACATCAGCCATCAGGAACACGGTTTCGATCCCGGCGTTGATTTGCTGGTTCATTCCAGCCATTTGATACTCATATTCAAAATCCGCCACGGCCCGCAGCCCGCGAATGATCACACTGGCGCCCTGCTTTTCAGCAAAGCGCATCAGCAGCGCGTTGAAGCCGACCACCTCGACATTATCGATCCCCATTGCCGCCACTTCGCGCGTGACCATTTCCATGCGTTCATCGGGCGAAAACATCGGATTCTTGGATGGATTGGTGGTGACCCCGAGAATCAGCTTGTCGACCAACTTGGCTCCGCGCCGGATAATATCGGCGTGGCCCAGCGTGATTGGATCGAATGTGCCGGGGTAAACGCCCACGCGGATTGTCATCAATGGTCCCTCTCCACGATATAGCGCGCTAGCGCGCGCAACAAATCAGCCTCTGCGCCATGTTGACCAAGATGAGCAATCGCCTGATCGACCAGCATCCGGGCCTGATTGCGGGCACGGTCTGGCCCCAGCAGCGAGACAAATGTCTGCTTGCCGGCCGCCGCATCCTTGCGCAGCGCCTTGCCCGCCGCTTCCTGATTGCCTTCATGATCGAGCAGATCGTCGGCAATCTGGAAAGCAAGTCCGATATCGCGGGCATAGCCGCGCAGATGTGCCCGGCCTTCGATCGCCACCTTGCCCAGGATTGCGCCCATTTCCACCGCCGCGCCCAGCAGCGCGCCGGTCTTCAATTGCTGGAGCCTGGTGACCGTCTGGAGATCGAAGGTGCTTCCCTCGGCCATGATGTCCATCATCTGCCCGCCCGCCATGCCGCCCGCACCGCTCGCCCCGGCCAGTGCCTGGACCAGTTCGATTCGGGTAAACGGATCCCCGCCGCTGCGCAGGTCTGCCAGTATTTCAAAGGCGAAGGCATGCAGCGCATCCCCTGCCAGCACCGCCGTCGCCTCATCAAAGGCGCAGTGGAGGGTTGGCTTGCCGTGACGCATGGCATCGTCGTCCATGCAGGGCAGATCATCGTGGATCAGTGAATAGACATGGATCGATTCGATCGCGACACCCGCCCGGATTGCGACAGCGCGGTCCACCCCGTAAAGCTCGGCCGTGGCGCTCAGCAGCAGCGGGCGGACCCGCTTTCCGCCGCCAATCGCAGCATAGCGCATCGCCTCGACCAGCCGGGCGCGGTCATCCTGCGGCACCGGCAGCAGCGCATCGAAGGCGGCATCGATATCGCCCGAAATCCGGGCAAGGCCATCGGCCAGCAAAGGATCGACGGTGGCGGTTATCGTCATGATTCAGTGGCCCGCCGGATCGTCGAACGGCTGGGTTCCGGTCGCGACCCCATCGGGCCCGGCGACAATCCGCTCGATCCTGGCCTGCGCTGCATCAAGCCGGGTCTGGCAACGCTTGCGAAGGGCTTCGCCGCGTTCATAAAGCGTGATCGAATCGTCGAGCGGCACTTCTCCGCTTTCGAGGCGGCGAACGACATCCTCCAAAGCGCGCAGGGCGTCTTCAAAGCTCAGGGCGGAAATATCGGTTGCAGCATTTTCCATCACAGCAGAGCATTGACCGGGCAAGCGCCAAGGGTCAAGCTGCGACGAAACAAGGGAACATGCAAATGAAGTGGATTACTGCCTACGTTGCCGCCGCACTGTCGTTCGGCGTACTCGATTTTCTCTGGCTGCGCTGGGCCGGTCCGAACCTCTATCGGCCAGCCCTGGGCGATCTGCTCGCCCCCAGCTTTCGGATCGCGCCCGCGCTGATCTTCTATGCGCTCTATATTGCCGCAATGGTCTGGTTCGCAGTGCGGCCGGGGCTGGTTCAGGGCATACCGTTTGCGGTGCTTAACGGCGCGCTGCTTGGCGGGATTGCCTATGCCACCTATGATCTGACCAATCAGGCGACGATGAAGGTCTGGCCGGTTCAGATAACATTGATCGATATCGCCTGGGGCGCGGCTGCCACCGCGCTCGCCAGCGGGATCGCAGCATGGGCCGTGGGTATGCTGGCCAAGGCTCAAGCATAGGACCAAAAAAAGACAAGATTACAGGGGGAGAAGTATGTTCATCGGCCACTGGATGCCTGCGCTTGTCGCGGCGACGCATAAAAATGCACCGCGGCTGGGGACGCTGTTCATTGCGGCGCAGCTGGTCGACTGGGCGTTCTTTGTGTTCCTGCTGACCGGGACCGAAAATATGCGGATCACCCCGGGGATCAGCGCGATGAACCCGATGGACCTATACGACATGCCCTATACGCATAGCCTGCTGGGAAGTTTCGCTTTCGCGGCCGTCTTTGCCGGGCTGATCTGGCTGGCGACAACCAATCGCACCGCGTCGCTGATCGGCGGCGCAGTGGTTTTGTCGCACTGGTTCCTCGACCTGCTGGTTCATGTTCCCGATCTGACGCTGGCCGGTGGCCCGCCCAAACTCGGCTTTGGGCTGTGGAATTATCCGTGGCTCGAAATCCCGCTGGAACTGGGAATTACCGTCGCGGCACTGTGGTATTATGCCCGCAAAAGACAGCCCTCGGGGCCGAGAATGGCACTGCTGGCGGGGATCCTGCTGCTGCTTCAGATGGTCAACTGGCTGGGCCCGGTTCCGCCTGAGGTTAGCCTTGGCACGAGCCTGCTGGCGCTGTTCGCCTATGGCATAGCGACACTGGCAGCGTGGTGGATGGGGAAAAGCGCGCTATTGCAACCCCAAGCAGACTAGCCGACCGCGCGCCGCATCGCTAAGGCGCGCGGATGGCCGAAATTACTCCCGAAGTCGTCGCTGCCCACGGGCTGTCCGAAGAAGAATATGCCCGCGTGCTGCACGCCCTGGGGCGCGAACCGAACCTGGTCGAGCTCGGCATATTCTCGGTCATGTGGTCAGAGCATTGCTCGTATAAGTCGAGCCGCATCCACCTGATGAAGCTGCCGACCAAAGCGCCGTGGGTGATCTGCGGTCCGGGCGAAAACGCCGGCGTGATCGACATCGGCGAGGGCCCTGATGGAGTTCGGCTAGCCTGCATCTTCAAGATGGAGTCGCACAACCACCCCAGCTACATCGAACCGTATCAAGGCGCGGCGACCGGGGTGGGCGGGATCCTGCGCGACGTTTTCACCATGGGCGCGCGTCCGGTGGCCAATCTCAACGCGCTGCGGTTCGGCGATCCCAGCCATCCCAAGATGAAGCATCTGGTGCAAGGCGTGGTTGCCGGGATCGGCGGCTATGGCAATTGCGTCGGCGTGCCCACCGTTGGCGGCGAGACCAACTTTCACCGCGCCTATGACGGCAACATCCTCGTCAACGCGATGACCGTTGGCGTCGCCGATCAGGACAAGATTTTCTATTCCGCTGCTACAGGTCTGGGCAATCCGATCGTCTATGTCGGCTCCAAGACCGGGCGCGACGGGATCCACGGCGCGACCATGGCGTCTGCCGACTTCGAGGAAGATTCCGAAGCCAAACGCCCGACCGTGCAGGTTGGCGATCCATTCACCGAAAAGCTGCTGATCGAGGCCTGCCTTGAACTGATGGCGACCGATGCGATTGTCGCGATCCAGGATATGGGCGCGGCGGGACTGACTTCGTCGAGCGTCGAAATGGCCAGCAAGGGCGGCGCTGGCATCAGGCTCAACATGAATATGGTGCCGGTCCGCGAAGAAGGCATGACACCCTATGAGATGATGCTGAGCGAGAGCCAGGAGCGGATGCTGATGGTGCTCAAGCCCGGCAAGGAACCGATGGCGGCGGCGATCTTCAAGAAGTGGGAGCTGGACTTCGCGGTGATCGGCGAAGTGACGGACACGGGCCACATGGTGCTGGAGTTCGATGGCGAGGTGGTCTGCGATATTCCGCTGGGTCCGCTCGCCGATGACGCGCCGATGTATGACCGGCCCTATGCTTCCAAGGAGGAATACAAGGCCTGGGCCAATGTCGCGCCGCTGGGCGATATTCCCGAAAGCACCGACATCGGCGCGGATTTGCTGAAGCTGATGGCCTGCCCGGACCTCGCCAGTCGCCGCTGGATCTGGGAGCAATATGACAGCCAGGTCGGCGCGGATACGATG
>JANOFJ010000037.1:0-17604 GCA_031413595.1 Novosphingobium sp. | reverse complement strand
CGAGGCCGGGCGGCGGAAATTTATCGCCCGCGTCGGCGAGGCAACCGCCGCCGCCGCACTCGCCGCCTTCTTCCCGATGGGCCACGTGCGCGAGGCGTTCGCGCAACCCACGGGTGCCATCGAGAAGAAGGACCTCTCGGTCGGCTTCATCCCGATCACCTGCGCCACGCCCATCATCATGGCGCACCCGATGGGCTTCTATGCCAAGCATGGCCTCAACGTCGAGGTGATCAAGACCGCGGGCTGGGCGGTGATCCGCGACAAGACCTTGAACAAGGAATACGACGCGGCGCACATGCTCTCGCCCATGCCGCTTGCCAGGCCATTTCCTGTGCAGCGGCCAGGATATCGCTGTCCGCTGTCCCGGCCTGGCGATAGTCAGCGCTGGTGGCCGGGCTGCCCGGCCGCTCCATTCGCAAACGCCAGCCGCGCTGTTCGCGGCAAGCGATACCGGATAACTGGGAACCGGAAAAACCGCGGCACAACGAACCGTCCTGCGCGGGGAAACTCAGCAGGATCCGCGGATCGCCTTTCAAATCCTGGTTGGCTGCCAATTGCCTCGTCAAGGCCTTGTCCAGCGTTCCTGCAGCGTAATGCTGGCCATCCAGGGTTCGCACCAGATCGTTGCTTCCGGCGCGCAGAATTATCAAGAACAGTACCAGGCAAGCCGCCAGCGCAGGACCGATGTAACGGACGCTGGGGGCCGAAATCCATCGGCGTTCGGCCTTGCCGGCACGCACTTCCGAAAGATCGACCACTTTGCGGGACTGCTCGATCGCATCGGTCAGACTCGCTGGTATTGGCTCATCCAGCACGGGGGCGTAATGCGCTGCCAGACGCTCGCGGAGCCTGCGTTGTGCAGCAACTTCGGCGGCCAGTTCGGGCAGGGCCGTCAGATCACGGGTGATCCGCGCAGCAGTCACCGCGTCGAGTTCACCATCGATATAAGCGGCCAGCAATTCGCGATCGATCGTCATGGGGCTTCTCCCAGAGCTGCTAGCAAAGCCTCTCGTCCGCGGACCAGCCGGGAAGCGAGCGTCCCGGGAGGACAACCGACGATTTCTGCGGCCTCTGAATACTTATAGCCTTCAACCATCACCAGAAGCACTGCCTCGCGTTGGTCGTCCGGCAGGGTAGCCATCGCGCGATCAACCATTGACAGCTCGACCGCCGCTTCCTGCGCGCCGTCCACACCAACCGACAGACCAGCTTCTTCATCGACGAAGCTGCGATTGCGCCTGCTGCGCGACCTGGTTTCATCGATCCATAAATTACGCATGATCCGGTATATCCAACTATCGAGACGGGTGCCTGCCTGCCATTGGTGGCGAGACAGGAGCACACGCTCAACGGTCATCTGGCACAAATCGTCGGCATCGCTGCGATCACGCGCTAATCCGACCGCGAACCTGCGAAGGCGCGGCAACAAGGCGGTGAGGGCATCCTCGAAGCTGTCAGTCTTGGTCAGAGCCATTTTCCATGGATGAAACGATGCGGATTAAGCGTTTCATCCACGCCTAATAAAGATTAATCAGTGAGGATACCATGCGCACTGCATACATTGCCCTTTTTCTCGCCGGTGCGATAGCCGCGCCGTCCCAGGCCCAGCTTGGCTTGCCGCCATTGCTGCCAGTCCCGGGCGAGGTGCTCAATCGCACCACCGCAGCGGTTGGCACCACCCTAGGCAGCACGACCGGCCAGATCGCTCGCCAGCTGGAGCAGCTCCGGCTCGACCGGATCGATTCGCTGGTCCGTTCCAATCGCGGCACGATCGAACGGGATATCACCGGTGCTCCGGCACGTCGCGGCGAATTATTGATGCTCGATGCTGCGCCAAGCGTTTTGGCCCAGTTGAAACTTGCTGGTTTTGAGCCGGCTGAACAGCGCCAGCTCGCCGGACTGGAATTCACAGTCACCCGGCTCAATATCCCGAAGGGGATGTCGCTGGTCAGCGCCCAGCAGCTTGTTGCGCGGATTGCGCCCGGTAGTGAGATTGCGGCCGACCAGCTTCACTTCGCCAGCGGCGCCTCCGGAAAGACCGCTGTCCCTCGAACGCGGGCTTCTGTTCCAACCCCTATTAGTGAACCTGTCGGCTTTATCGATGGCGCTCCGGGTCGAGCCACGCCGGTTGCGGCGATCCAGTCATTTGCCAGCGGCAACGCCCGGGCAAACAACCACGGCAGCGCCGTCGCCTCGCTATTGGCCAAGGCCGGGGTGCGACGAATCTATGCTGCGGATGTTTATGGCGGCGATCCGGCAGGAGGCGGAGCATTCGCCATTGCCCGAGCCCTGGACTGGCTGGTCAGGCAGAAAGTTCGAGTGGTCTCGGTCAGCCTGGTTGGGCCAGCCAATCCGGTGCTGGCGCGTGCCATAGCCGCCGCTCGCGCGCGGGGGACGACGATTGTCGCCGCCGTTGGCAATGATGGTCCTGCCGCACCGCCAAGTTATCCGGCTTCTTATGCTGGCGTGCTCGCAGTGACCGGCGTTGATGGACGCAACCGAGCGCTGATCGAAGCGGGCCGGGCACTTCACCTGGATTACGCTGCGCCAGGAGCCGATATGCGGGCAGCCAATGCGGCGGGGCGGATGGTGAAGGTACGCGGGACATCGTTTGCAACACCGCTTGTCGCTGCCCGAGCCGCGGCCGCGCTGCAATCGAGGGAAAGCCCGGCCATCGTCTCGATCCTTGATAATGAAGCGCACGATCTGGGCAAGAGCGGCCCCGACCCGGTTTTCGGTCGTGGTCTGCTGTGCAGCGAATGCAATTTAAATCGTTGAATAACAGTATTATGGATTTTTTCTAGCGGTTGATGGATAAATTTCGGACGTCCATTCGTTTTTCTCACAAGCGTTCCAAAGGCGGTTCGCTGGTTCAGTGAGATCAACAAAGGATAAACGCTATGAAAACTATCATTCTCGCATCGGCAGCGCTTATCGCGGCCACCACCACACCTTCACACGCCCAGCTGCTTGGCGGTAGCGGCAGTCTGGGTGGCTCGCTTGGCGGCGTATTTAGCAGAAGCGGCCCGATTGGCCTCCCGGACATGCGTTCGGTTGAAACCACCACTCGCGGAGCTACCTCTGGAACTGCCGATGCAACGGCCACCAAGTCGGTCGATCGCCGCAGTGGCCGTGCCAGCGCTGGCGGTTCGGCCAATGCTTCAGGCAATGGCAGCCTCGCGCAGACGATTTCCACTCCGGTTCGCGATATCTCGGCCAGCGGCTCGGGCAATGGCAGTGCCGGTGGTTCGGGTAATGCCGACGCCCAGCTGATCGGCACCGACGGCCTGCGCAGCGCCGCTTCAAGCACTCGCGATACCGCCGGTGCGTTGGCATCAAGCGGCCGCGCCGCAGCCTCTTCGGTTCGTGACCGCGCTTCCTCGGCTGCAGGTTCGGCTTCTGGCAATGCCTCGGGTTCGGCCAACGGGTTGCTCTCTGGCACTGCTGGCTCGGGCGCAGGCAACGTCGCCGGCTCGGCCAATGGCATGCTCAACGGCGCTGCTGGCTCGGGCGCAACCGAAGGAATGTTCTCTGGTGCTGCTGGGCAGTTGGCTTTGGCTGGCAGCGCAGCGGGCAATGCTGACGGCACCTTTGAGGTGGCACGCGGCATGCGGATCGTTTCTCCCGATGGTGAGAAGATCGGCAAGGTCCGTGAGGTGATCACCGACAGCCGCGGCAAGGTGCAGGAACTGATCGTCAAGGTTGACGGCGAAACCGCCCGCATTCCTGCCTCGAACTTCACCGGCACCGGTTCGGTCCTGATCTCGGGAATGACCGAAGGCCAAATCAAGAATGAAGCTGATCGTCAGGAAGACGCGCCGGCCGAATAACTCCCGGATCGCCCTACACTCCCCCCGCGGGGCGATCGCGCCCGGAATGGTCCTCCCACCATTACGGGCGCACTTTTGTCTGCCTTTGTCGCAAACCTTCGGCAAGGAATGAGAAATTGCTTGATCCACTGCATTAATTATGATTCTAAGACGCGATGACGAATGGCCACCACCAGCGAAAGTTTGCGAATAAGGGCATGACCCAAGGCCTAGCACTGGGATGTCTGCTGCTGCTGGGCGGAATGGCGATCGCGGGACCGAGCGGGCTGCTGGCCTGGAGAGAAAACAACCGCTTGCTGACACAGCATCAAAATGAACTGGCGCAACTGCGCGCACAGCGCGATGATCTCAAGAACCGCGTCGCTCTGCTCGATCCGCGCCATGCCGATCCCGATCTTGCCGGTGAATTGCTGCGCAGCAATCTCAATGTCATCCATCCAGACGAGATGGTGATGCTACTTAACTGAGCACGCACGACTGCTTCTTTCTCCAGCGCTACAAAATACGTATGGGGCGGTTTCCCTAACGCAAGCATCGCCCTATAGGCAGGTCTGCAACCTGCCACAGGGGACATGATTTTGGCCAAGCCCGCCTCCGCTCGCAAGACGTCTGCCAAGGCGGCGCCAAGCGGCGAGAATTTCGCGCTCCGCAGCCTCCAGCAGGCCCATGCGGATAATAAACGGTTTGCCGCAAGCGACGCCGAACTTCTCCATTTCTATGAGCAGATGTTGCTGATCCGGCGGTTTGAGGAACGCGCGGGTCAATTGTATGGTCTTGGCCTGATCGGCGGGTTTTGTCATCTCTATATCGGCCAGGAAGCCGTGGCAGTGGGGCTTCAATCGGCCCTGGATGCAGAGCGCGACAGCGTGATCACCGGCTACCGCGATCACGGCCACATGTTGGCCTATGGGATCGATCCAAAAGTGATCATGGCCGAGCTGACCGGACGGCAAGCCGGGATTTCGCACGGCAAGGGCGGCTCGATGCACATGTTCAGCGTCGAGCATAAGTTTTACGGCGGCCACGGCATCGTCGGCGCACAGGTCTCGCTCGGTGCGGGCCTCGCCTTTGCCCACAAATACCGCGAGGATGGCGGGGTTTGCATGGCCTATTTCGGCGATGGTGCGGCCAACCAGGGCCAGGTCTATGAAAGCTTCAACATGGCCGCGTTGTGGAAGCTGCCGATCATCTTCGTGATCGAGAATAACGGCTATGCGATGGGTACAGCGGTCAAGCGCAGCTCGGCCGAGACCGAGTTCTATCGGCGCGGCACGGCGTTTCGCATTCCAGGCATGGAAGTGAACGGAATGGATGTGCTCGAAGTACACGCCGCCGCCAAGGTTGCGCTTGATTTTGTCCGTGGCGGCAACGGCCCGGTACTGATGGAGCTCAGCACCTATCGCTATCGCGGCCATTCCATGTCGGATCCGGCCAAATATCGCAGCCGCGAAGAAGTGCAGGAAATGCGCGACAACCATGATCCGATCGAGGCCGCCAAGGTTGAACTACTGGCGCGCGGGATTGCCGAGGCCAAACTCAAAGACATCGACAAGCAAATTCGCAGCACTGTCTCGGAAGCTGCTGATTTCGCAGAAAACTCACCGGAGCCGGTGATGCCCGAGCTCTACACCGACGTGCTGGTGGAGAGCTACTGATGAGCATTGAACTCAAAATGCCGGCGCTTTCTCCGACGATGGAGGAAGGGACGCTGGCCAAGTGGCTGGTAAAGGAAGGCGACACAGTCAAATCCGGCGACATCCTCGCCGAGATCGAGACTGACAAGGCGACGATGGAATTCGAAGCTGTCGATGAGGGCGTCGTTGGTCAGATCCTGGTTCCCGAAGGAACCGAGGGTGTGAAAGTCGGCACTGTGATTGCGGTTATGGGCGGGGAAGGGGAAGCCACTGCTCCCCAAGCCGCTGCGCCCGTGATCGCGGTCGCGGCCGAGGTTGAAGCCGCCGCTCGTCCCGAACCTACCCAGCGCAAACTCGATCCTGCCATCCCGGCTGGCACCAACATGAAATCTTCGACTGTGCGCGAAGCCTTGCGCGATGCGATGGCCGAGGAAATGCGCCGGGATCCGCGCGTGTTCGTGATGGGCGAGGAAGTGGCCGAGTATCAGGGCGCCTATAAGGTAACCCAGGGTCTGCTTGATGAGTTCGGCCCAAAGCGGGTAATCGATACCCCGATCACTGAATACGGCTTTGCCGGGATCGGCACCGGCGCAGCGATGGGCGGCCTGCGCCCGATCATCGAATTCATGACTTTCAACTTTGCCATGCAAGCGATTGATCATATTATCAATTCTGCGGCCAAAACCAACTATATGTCGGGCGGCCAGATGCGTTGCCCGGTGGTGTTTCGCGGCCCGAATGGCGCCGCGACCCGGGTCGGCGCGCAGCATAGCCAGAACTATGGCCCGTGGTATGCCAATGTCCCAGGGCTGGTGGTGATTGCGCCTTATGACGCCGCCGACGCAAAGGGGCTGCTAAAAGCCGCGATCCGCAGCGAAGATCCGGTGGTTTTTCTTGAAAATGAGCTGGTCTATGGCCGCACTTTCGAACTGCCGGAGCTGGACGATCACGTTCTGCCGATCGGCAAGGCCCGGATCATGCGCGAAGGTTCTGACGTGACCATCGTCAGCTATTCGATCGGGGTCGGACTGGCGCTGGATGCAGCCGAGACACTCGCCGCAGAAGGTATCAACGCCGAGGTGATCGACCTGCGCACGCTGCGTCCGCTTGACCGCGAGGCGGTGCTGACCAGCCTGGCCAAGACCAACCGTCTGGTGGTGGCCGAAGAAGGCTGGCCAGTGTGCGGCATTGCGTCCGAGATCATGGCGATCTGCATGGAAGAGGGCTTCGATCACCTTGATGCCCCGGTCCTGCGGGTTTGCAACGAGGATGTTCCGCTACCCTATGCGGCCAATCTGGAAAAAGCGGCGCTGATCGACGCTGCCCGGATCGCGGCGGCAGTGCGGCAGGTTTGTTATCGCCAGGTTAGCGCAGATCAGGCTCCCACGTAGAACGAGCGGGTTTCTACCATGGTCGGATCGTCGATTCCCATAAATGCAACCGGATTATAAGGCGTATAGGTGATCGTGGCAGTGAACTTGGAGGTGCCGGGGATATCCGTTCCTGGCGTGGTGACTTCAACACTCAGATCATCAGCATCCAAGACATAGGGCGCATTTTGCGCGATCGCGATTGCCTGGTCACGGATCTGCGTCCTAGTGATTTTGTTGTCCTTTTGATACTCGACCAAGGTGTAACGCGCGATATCTGATGAGATGGAGCGGAGCGAATTATAGCTCATCATCTGCAGGCCAACGTACATGATGCCCATCATCATGCCGATCAGGGCAGGCGCAAGAATGGCAAACTCGATCAATGCGGAACCGCGATTGTCAGTGAAGATGCCTCGGAAAGATTTGCGGTTTTTCATCCGACCTGCACCGTCCTGACAACATTGTAATTCAATGGTGCCCCAACTCCGAAATCCGTCCATGTGGGCGAATAGCTGTCGGTCAGGCCGACCCTGACATAAGTCGAAACCTTGACGCCATCTCCACAACTTGAGCCGCTTGATACCAATGATGCAGCAGTTCCGCAGCGATAGACTTTCTCCACCGTGACCTGGTCAGTTGTCAGCCCCACAGTCGCGACAAGCACCTGTTTGATCTTGACGGTGTCGGTTGCAGTGCCGCTTGAAACTGCTAAAATAATGCCTTCGACGTCGGCTGAAGCGCTCTGCAGTTCATGCTGCCGGGCGATCATATGGCTGACATCGTAACTGCCCACCGCCATCGTTACCAGCACCGGCGCTACAATCGCGGTCTCGATCACGGTCGTCCCGCGTTCGTCTTTGACGAGCGATGAGAGCCAGCGCAAAGGGGTGAAGCGCAGCCGGGTCATACGACGAGCTTCACGGTTGCTCCGGCCGAGCCAGCTTGGATCGCAGCCGAAGTCGGGCAACGGGTGTCGAGCTCGGCAGTACCCAGAATGATAATTCTGTATGCCGAGATTTGCAGGCAGGTGCTGTCGAGCCGAGCTGTACCGTTGATCTGGGCCGTACCATTAGGCAGATAGATCGTACCCTGGAACAGCGAGGTGGAGTTGCCATTGATGATATGGTTGCCGCTTGGCGTGCTGGTACGCGATTCAAAGATCAGCATGCCGGCATATTGGTTGGCCAGGGTCACGCTGTAACCAAGCGCGGTGAAGTCAGCAGCCTGCATCGGGGTGAGCGTTACGGTATTGCCGTTGCCACTACCGCCGAGTTTCAGGGTCGCGCCGTTTTTCAGCACAAACATCACATTTGTGCCGGTGACAATATAATTGGCGCTTAAATCAAGACTGCCGCCGTCTATGACGTAAATCCCGGACCCGAGGGTCGTTTTGCAAGCGACCACCAGTCCGCCGGTGTAGGTCCCGGCCAGCGGCGCCGCCGTCTTGATGGCCCCTTTGCCGGTGCAGGCATAGGTTCTAGGCGTGTTATTGGTCGGCGGAGACAACGCGATATAGGCGTCCGTCAGTACGCCTGCACCAAGATTCTCGGTGATAACGCTGTCCAGCGAGGACGGGGCATCAACCGTGCCGCATGTCGCAATCGAATCAGTATCCACGGTTGCGTTGGAAGAAATGGTGATCGCATCGGTTGAGCAGGATAGCGCGGCGAGGCCACATTTCGCCTTTACGGTCGCGTTGCCGCCTACACTCAAGCCAGTACCGGTGTTGGTGGTAGCAATGAGGCAAGCCGAATAGTCCGAACCTTGCGCAAAACTAGCCTGCGAATAGGCAGAGATCGTCGCAGCCTCACCAGTCAGGAAGCTGGAGAACGGCAGAGACTTACTCGCCGTCGCGGTCACGGCAACGCTGTTGGCATTGCCATTGTTATAGTTCGCCAGTTCAACGGTGGGGGTTGATGCGAAATCCGCAATGAGATCAAGGTTGGCGTTGTAGTCCTGCGTCGCGCGGGTGACGTAGGTGTTTGCCGTGGCGCTATCGGTGCGCGCCCATGCTCCGGCGATGGCGGCCTGATCGGTCGCCAGCTGCAATTCGCGCTTCCATGCGTACCACTGCGTCACGTCCACCGCGAGGCCAGCCGCGCCCATGAATGCAGGCATGCCGATAGCGACCAGCAGCGTCGCGTTTCCGCTGATATGCGATCGCAATGCGCGCAAGGTCCGGATAATCGATTTGAACATGCAAAGCCCCTGAAATAGCTATCAGAACGTCATGCTCATAGCGGGGCATAATGAGCGGACCTTCAAGCAACACGGTTAATATACGCTTAGGATTGCCAGAAATTTCATCGATATGCTTGACTCACTGACGGCGAATGAGACGGTGCGGTGATGTCACCTGATCCTCTTTTGGAACTGCTGCCGGTCCACCTCCGTCTGGCCTTGTCCTATGCCCCGGTTCGGACTCGCGCGCTGACGCTGGGCCTGTTTGCGCTGGATTGCCGGCTGGCCGGGATTGTCCGAGGCACCCGCGAGCCGCTGCTCGGGCAGGTCAGGCTGGCATGGTGGCGCGATCGGCTGGGCGAGAAGACCGAGGCATGGCCGGAAGGTGAGCCGGTACTCGCTGCGCTCCGTCTGTGGGGTGCCGAAACCGGGGCTCTATCCGCCATGGTCGATGGCTGGGAAGGCTTGCTCGGCGAGCCGTTGGATGGCGATGCGCTGGAGCGGTTTGCCGATGGCCGGGTGAGTGCATTCGGCGCGCTCGCGCGCTTGCTTCAGGCCGAGCCGGGCGAGGCAATGCGCGCCGCACGGGGGTGGGCGCTAGTGGACTTGTCCGGCAAGCTGGGTGATCCCTCCGAGCGATCCGCAGCGCGGGAACTGGCGGGGCAGCTGGACTGGCAGCGGTGTCGCCTGCCCCGCAGTTTGCGCCCACTTGCGATGCTGCACGGTCTGGCCAGACGAGCGATGCTGCGCGGCGAAGGCGAATTGCTGGCGGGGGGGGGCGCCGGATTGGTCGCACTGCGGCTTGGCTTACTTGGTCGTTAGGTTATGGTACCCGCCATAAAGGAATATTATCAATGAATCGCATGGTGCTGGGGGCTGTTGCAGCGCTGTTGCTGGTCGGGGCGGGGTTGTTCTGGTGGCAGGGCCGCGCGGCGACTGAAACCGGCGCACCGCCGCCCGACCTTGCGAGCGAGGAAGTCGCGGCGCCCGGCGCATTGCCAAGTGCTGACATCAGCGGGAAGCGCGGACCGGCCCCGCCTGAGGCGACCGAGTTTAGCCGCGAG
The DNA here is from genome assembly GCA_031413595.1 of Novosphingobium sp. Lineage (GTDB taxonomy): Bacteria > Pseudomonadota > Alphaproteobacteria > Sphingomonadales > Sphingomonadaceae > Novosphingobium. Next base: position 7,522 of record JANOFJ010000037.1, on the reverse strand, counting down.
CAGCGCCGCTTTGGGCGGATTGATCGCGATTTTGATGGGCGGATCACGCGCAACGAGATGCTTTCCATCCGCACCCGTGATTTCCGCAAGCTCGATCTTGATGGCAACAATCTGCTGACCTTTGAGGAATGGGCGGTGCGAACCGCAAACCGTTTCAAATCCGCCGATCGCAACGGCGACGCGATCCTGAGCCGCGACGAGTTCGCGACGACCAAGCCAAAAAACAATGCACAGGCGCAATGCCGCTGCAGCACCCCGGCCAAGGGAATGCCGCAGCGTGGCAAGGGCCGGCAACCGGACGCTCAAGACAACAGTGATTTCGATGAGGTCTTCGATTCGCTGCAGTAGCAGCTCAATGCAATAGCTAGAGGGCCACTCCAGCCAACCACCCCGGCAGATCGGCCTTGGCCCGTGCGGTATAGGCTTCCTTGCGCTGCTTCTTCTTCACCTCTTCGGGCGGTGAGGGGAACAGGCCGAAATTGACGTTCATCGGCTGATAGCTCGCTGCCTCGGCATCGCCGGTAATATGCGCCATCAAGGCGCCTAGCGCAGTCGTGCGGGGCGGATCTTGCCAAGGCCGGCCCGCAAACTCGGCCGCCGCCATGATCCCCGCGACAAGGCCGACAGCGGCGCTTTCGACATAGCCCTCGCAACCGGTAATCTGGCCTGCGAAGCGGATATGCGGCGCAGTTTTCAGCCGGAACTGGCGATCGAGCAGCACTGGCGAGTTGATGAAAGTGTTGCGGTGCAGCCCGCCCAGCCGGGCAAACTCGGCATTCTCCAGCCCCGGAATGGTGCGGAACAGCCGAACCTGCTCGGCGTGTTTCAGCTTGGTCTGGAAACCCACCATGTTCCACAGCGTTCCCAGCTTGTTGTCCTGACGCAGCTGGACCACTGCCCATGGCCAATAACCGGTGCGCGGATTATCGAGCCCAACCGGCTTCATCGGCCCAAACCGCAACGTATCCTGCCCGCGCGCGGCCATCACCTCGATCGGCATGCAGCCGTCGAAATAGGGGGTGTTCGCTTCCCATTCGCGGAACACAGTCTTCTCGCCGTCGAGCAGCCCCTGGTGGAAGGCGGTATATTGATCACGGTTCATCGGACAATTGATGTAATCCTTGCCGTCTCCATCTCCGCCGGAGCCCCCAAGCGAATTGGATTTTCCCCAGCGTGAGGCCATCCAGCAGACGCCCATATCGATGCTGTCGTGGTGGACGATCGGCGCGATGGCATCGAAGAAGGCCAGGCTTTCCGCCCCAGTTGCCCCGCCGATGCTGTGGGCCAGTGCCTCGGCAGTAAGCGGCCCAGTGGCGACGATGGTGAGGCCAGCGGATGGCAGCTGATCGATCCGCTCACGCACGACTTCCAGCGTGGGCTGCGCGGCCAGTGCCATTTCGACCTCGGCCGAGAACACATCGCGATCCACCGCCAGCGCCGATCCGGCTGGAACGCTGGCCTTGTCCGCCGCGGCCATCACCAGCGAGCCGAGTTCGCGCATCTCGTAGTGGAGCAGGCCGACCGCGTTCTTGTCCGAATCATCGGAGCGGAAACTGTTGGAGCAAACCAGCTCAGCCAGTCCATCAGTCTGGTGCGCGGGCGAGCGTTCGCCGGTCCCCCGCATTTCCGAGAGGCGCACGCGCAGCCCGCGGCGCGCGAGCTGCCAGGCTGCTTCGCTTCCGGCGAGGCCGCCACCGATGATGTGGACGTCATGAGTCATAGCAGTTCGCCTAGCGGTTGCGTTTGCCAAATTACAGCGCCAAGCATGGTGCCGGGGAGAAAAACTGTCATGCCGAGACGCGCCTTGATCGAAAAACGTCCATGGTTGCTCGCCAGTCTGGCTGCGGCGATCAGTTTCTATTTCATCAAGGATTCCGGTCTTCCCGGACTATATCAGTTGGCCTGGAAGGGGGCAGGGGTCGCGCTGCTGGCGTTATATGCTGTCCAACGCCACGGCGGGAAAGATGGCCAGACAATTGCGCTGGTCATGGCCTTTGGCGCGCTGGGTGATGTCCTGATCGAGCTAAGCCTCTATGCCGGGGCGATTGCCTTCTTGTTCGGCCATGTCATCGCGATCACACTTTATCTGCGCCACAGCAGGGTGATGCTGACGCCAAGCCAGAAGGCGGCGGCGGTGGTGCTGCTGCTGGCAACGCCGATCATTTCGTTCCTGCTTCCTGCCGATCGCGCAGCCGCGCCGCTTGTAGCGGTTTATGCTCTGTCGCTGGGCGGGATGGCCGCCGCAGCCTGGTCAAGCAGCTTCCCGCGTTACCGGGTCGGACTGGGCGCAGTGCTGTTTGTGGCGTCCGATCTGTTAATTTTCGCCGAGCTCGGTCCGCTTGAGGACAGCGTCTTGCCCGGACTGCTGATCTGGCCGTTGTATTATTTTGGGCAGTTCCTGATTTGCACCGGGGTTATTTCGGCCCTGCGCAGTCGCGAGATCTAGCCCCGCCAGGCGGCAATCGTCGTGCGGTGCAGCTCACGCCGGTAGCCTTCGTAGCCGCCGGTGGCGCGGTGGAGCAACGAGCGGTTGTCCCACATCACCAACATCCCGGGCTCCCATTTCTGGGCAAAGACGAACCGCTCATCGCCTTGCCATTGCTGCAATTCCATCAGCAGCGGGATCGCAGCTTCCTGCTCCATCCCATCGATGCCGATGATATAGCCGAGCGTGCTGTAAAATCCGCGGCGCCCAGTTTCGGGATGCGCCGGGACCAGCGGATGCAATTGGACTGCCATGGCTTCTTCGCTTGGCCTGATGTCCATGCTTCGACCCTCATCCTTGGTGCCATAGGTACCATCGGGCGCATAGGCGAGCCGGGCGCTGTGGATCGCGACCAGATCTGTCAGCTGCTGCTTGCGGGTCCCAGGCAGGGCCTCCCACGCGGCGTGTTGATTGGCGAACAGCGTATCGCCGCCCATCGGCGGGATATCGACTGCCATCAGGCAGGTCCCTGATGGTGGGTAAGCCTGGAAACTCCAGTCGGTATGCCAGTTTTCCGCGAACAGCGGCGATTTCTCGTCCGCCTCGCGGCGCACTGCCGCGATATGTTCGCGCCCCGCAATCGGCGCAAAAAACGGATCGATGCCAAAAGGACCAAAGGAAAGGGTGAACCGCTCCAGATCATCGTCGCCGATTTGCTGATCGGGAAAGGCGAGGACATGATGTTCAAGCCATGCAGATCGGACTGCGGTGACTGCTTCAGGCGCTAGCGGCTGCGACAGGTCAACCCCAGTGACGCGCGCCCCGCAGACGCCGCCACTCGGTTCGATCCGCAGAGTGCTCAGCCCTCAGACTCCTCGATATCGCCAGTTCCGGCTTCAACTTCGGTATCCTCGCCGTCGCCTTCGCTTTCGGTGTCTTCGGCAAGGCGGACTGCGCTGACGACATGTTCCTGATCGGCGACGTTGAACAGCCGCACCCCGGCGCTGCCGCGCCCGATCACCCTGAGGCTGGCAAGCGGCAGGCGGATCAGCTTGGCCTGATCGGTCACCAGCATCAGCTGATCGGCCAGTATCGCCGGGAAACTGGCCACCACCGGACCATTGCGGGCGATATTGTCGATATTGGTGATACCCTGCCCGCCGCGGCCGGTGCGGCGGTATTCATAGGCCGAGGACATCTTGCCATAGCCATTGGCGCAGACAGTGAGGATGAACTGCTCACGTTCCGCCATTTCGGTAATGCGGTCTGCGGAAAGTTCAGATTCGCCTTCGCGATCGCCCTTCCACGGCGCAAATTTAAGGTATTGCTCGCGTTCCTCAGCCGTAGTTCCGACGCGGTGGAGGATCGAGAGCGAGATAACCTCGTCGCCAGCGCCCTTCAGCGTCATGCCGCGCACGCCAGTAGATGTGCGGCTGACAAATTCGCGAATATCGTCGGCGGCAAATCGGATCGCCTTGCCCTGACGGGTTGCCAGCAGCACATCATCATCGCTGGTCAGCAGCGCAACCCCGATCAACCGATCTTCCGAGCCCTCGTCAAACCGCATCGCGAATTTCCCGTTTGAGGGAATATTGGCGAAGGAATCCATGCTGTTGCGGCGGACGCTGCCCTTGGCCGTAGCGAAAACGACATTTAGCTCGCCCCAGCTGGCCTCATCTTCGGGAAGCGCAAGCACGGCAGCGATGGTCTCGCCCTGATCGAGCGCCGGCAGCAGATTGACGATCGGCCGGCCGCGCGTTGCCGGCCCGCCTTCGGGCAAGCGCCAGACCTTGAGGCGATAGACCTTGCCGGCGGTCGAGAAGAACAGCACCGGGCTGTGGGTCGAGGTGACGAACATAGTCGCCACGGCATCTTCTTGCTTGGTCGCCATGCCGGCACGGCCCTTGCCGCCGCGGTTTTGCGCGCGGAAAGTGCTGAGCGGTGTGCGCTTGATATAGCCGTCAAGTGTGACGGTCACGACCATGTCTTCGCGTTCGATCAAGTCTTCGTCGTCCAGACCATCCCACGCGGCGGTAATTTCGGAAACGCGGGGGGTCGCGAATGCTTCGCGCACCGCCACCAGCTCATCCCGCATCACGCCATAGAGCTTCACGCGGTCAGCCAGAATCGAGAGGTAGTATTCGATAAAGGTCGCCAGCTCTTTCAGCTCGTCCCCGATCTCGTCGCGGCCCAGCGCGGTGAGGCGGTGCAGACGCAGATCGAGGATGGCCTTCACCTGCACTTCGGACAGCTTGTAGGTGCCGCCGCTCTGTTCGGCATCAGGCTCGATCGCTTCGACCAGCCGGATATATTGGGCAATATCGCCAATCGGCCACTCGCGCGCAGTCAGCGCCGCACGGGCCGCAAGCGGATTGCGCGATCCGCGAATGATCCGCACCACTTCATCCATGTTGGTGACTGCCACCACCAGACCCAGCAAGATATGCGCACGGTCACGCGCCTTGTTGAGTTCGAACTTGGTGCGCCGGGTGATGACTTCCTCGCGGAAGGTGATGAAGGCAGCGATGATATCGCGCAGCATCAGGGTCTCTGGTCGGCCGCCGCGAATCGCCAGCATATTGGCCGGGAAGCTCGATTGCGCAGGCGTGTGCCGCCATAGCTGGTTGAGCACCACTTCGGCGGTCGCATCGCGCTTCAGATCGATGACAACGCGCACGCCCATCCGGCTCGATTCATCGCGGATATCGGAGACGCCTTCGATCCGCTTGTCCTTGGCGGCTTCGGCAATTTTCTCGACCAGATTATTCTTGCCGGTTTGGTAAGGCATCGAAGTCAGGACGATCGAGCGCCGATCCCCGCGCCCTTCCTCAACCACATGGCGGCAACGCTGGATGATCGAACCGCGCCCGGTCAGATAGGCGGACCGCGCGCCAGCGCTGCCCAGGATGAGCGGAGCTGTCGGAAAGTCCGGTCCAGGTATGATTTCGATAAGTTGTTCGGACGTAATCGCCGGGTTTTCGATGAAGGCCAGGCAGCCGTCGATCACTTCGCCCAGATTGTGCGGCGGAATGTTGGTTGCCATGCCAACCGCAATGCCGCCCGCGCCATTGACCAGCAGATTGGGGAAGCGGGCTGGCAGAACCGAAGGTTCGCGCCGCGATCCGTCGTAATTGTCCTGAAAATCGACCGTATTCTTGTCGAGATCGTCAAGCAGGCTGTTCGCCACCTTGGCCAGCCGGGCTTCGGTGTAACGCATCGAGGCGGGAGCGTCCGGGTCCATCGAACCAAAGTTGCCCTGGCCCTCAACCAGCGGCACCCGCATCGACCAGTCCTGCGCCATGCGGACCAGCGCCATATAGATCGCCAGATCACCGTGCGGGTGATAATTGCCCATCACGTCGCCGACGATCTTGGCGCATTTGCGATACGGCTTGCCCGCAACCATGCCGCCTTCTTGGGCAGCAAACAGAATGCGGCGATGGACCGGCTTCAGCCCGTCGCGCACATCGGGCAGCGCACGGCTGACGATCACGCTCATCGCGTAATCGAGGTAGCTGGTCTTCATCTCATCGACGATGTCGATGCGCTGGTATTCGCCCATCGGGCCGGTTGGCTCAGGCGGGGTAACGGGAATTTCTGTGTCGTCGCTCACGCAGCTGTTCAATCGCTAAATTTGCAGGGATTTCGGTATTGCCCTGTCCTAGGGCAGCGGGGTGGGGAAGGCCAGTCAAACCCGCCTATAAGGCCGCGCAAGCCCCTTGTTTTCCACACCTGCGGGATAGTTGCTGAATAGCCGGCGCAAAAGCCATTCAATCATCGTTCAGTGGATCGGCCCTAGTTCGCCACCCTGTTGCCAAACGGGTGGATTCCCGCCACTAACGAGTTGGAAGTTTTAGACCGATCAGGCGGCAGAAAGTCCGTACCTCGTCGGCTGCCTTAGGAGACGATTAACATGATTCGCAGCACCCTTCTTACCCACACTGCAATGGGCTTGCTTACCCGCTCGGCGCTGGGTTGCGCGCTTGCGCTGGGAACAATCGCCGCAGCAGGAATGACCAGCGCTCCGGCGCAGGCTGCTGAAAAGAAGCCGGCCGCGCCAAAGCTTAGCCTGTCCAAGCCATTCATGGCCGCCGCGGGTCCGTTGCAGAAGGCGATCGAAGGGGCAAAATCCCGGGCAGACGTAGTCGCTGCGCGAGCCCGAACTGAAGCAACCGACGCTGCAGTGAAAGCGGCGCAGGGCGCGCCTGCGCGCAAGACTGCCAATGACAACCATGCTGCCGCTCTGGCCGCACTTGGGACCACGCTGACGGCGGAAAAGGCTCAGCTCGAGGCCGCTTATGCACTGATAGTGAACCCGGACGACCGATTCATGGCTGGCAATTTTGCACTGACGCTTGGCCAGGTGTCGAAGGACAGCGCAATCTTGCGCCGTGGCCTGGCTTCAATGCTGGAAAGCGGAAAAGTTGCGTTGGCCGAACAGCCAAAGCTCAATTTCTACCTCGGCTCGCTGGCCTATGACGCCAAGGATTTCGTCACGGCTCGCAGCGCACTGACTGCTGCGACAAACGGCGGCTATCACGATAATGATGCCGACGCGCTGCTGGCGGATGCCTATGTCATCGACAAGCAGGTGCCCCAAGGCCTCGCCATTATGCGCCAGCTGGTCGAAGCAGGCCGGACGAGCGGCAAGCCGGCTGGCCAGAATGTGATGCGCCGCGGTCTTTCAGTAGCCTACACCAACAAGCTGTTGTCCGACGCCGGCTTTTTCAGCGCGGCATTGGCCGAAGCCTATCCCAGCGCCACCAACTGGAATGCGGCAATTGCCATCGTCCGCGATATTGGCAAATTCCCGGCGCAGGAATCGCTTGATCTGTTGCGCCTGATGCAGCGGACCAATAGCTTCGTGGAAGAGCGTGATTACGTCGATTATATCGAGGCCGCCGATGCGCGACGGTCGCCGGGGGAAGTTCTCAAAGTCATCGCGCTCGGTACTGCGGCTGGCAAGCTCAGGGCCAATGATGTGTTCGTGTCAGAGTCTCGCACAATCGCAAATCAGCGGCTCGCTGCCGACAAGGCATCGCTACCCGGGTTTGAGCGCGACGCCCGTTCGGCCAATTCGACAGCGGCTACCGCGAT
>JANOFJ010000036.1:0-1925 GCA_031413595.1 Novosphingobium sp. | reverse complement strand
GACAGCACCCCGCCGAGCCCCAGCCGGATTGCCTCGCCCACTGTAGGCCGCGCACGGTCGGTAAACAACGTCAGGACCGTAAGCGTGCCGACCGCCTGAATCATAGTCATGACCAGCATATAGGGAAAGGCACCGCGATAGAAATCGCCCATCACCGCCAGGGTCTGCTCGGGGGTCAGCCCAGCCTGAGGTTCGGGTTGGGGGAAGAGCAGCGCAAAGGCCAGGCTGGGCAGCATGAAGAACACCCCTGCCAGCGCCAGCAAGACATCGCGATTGGCCGAAACCGCCTGCACTGCATCCTTCCAGGCCAGATTGCTGTCAAAGCGCATGACTGTTCTCCCTTTTCTCCCCCTTGATAACCACAGCAATTGCCGCCACGCAATGCGCGATGGTTGGAACTGTGCCTCGCGGGATCGAATTGCGGCAAGATTGCGCGCTGGTGCCCTATCGTAATGCGCTGGATGAGATGTCGCAGCGCAACGCCGCGATTGCCGAGGGCAGCGCGCGGGAACTGATCTGGCTGCTTGAACATCCCCCGGTTTATACCGCCGGGACCAGCGCCGCTGCCGCTGAACTGCTCGATCCGCGGTTCGAGGTGGTCGAGGCCGGGCGCGGTGGGCGTTACACCTATCATGGGCCGGGGCAGAGGATCGGCTATGTGCTACTCGATCTCAAGACGCGGTCCCGCGATGTGCGCGGCTTTGTCGAGGCGCTGGAAGGCTGGGTCATCGCCACGCTGGGCGATTTTGGCGTCGAAAGCTGGCGCGCGCCGGGGCGGATCGGGATCTGGACGCGCGATATTGACGGGCGCGAGGCCAAAATCGGTGCGATTGGCGTGCGGATCCGTCGCTGGGTGACGATGCATGGTTTTTCGGTCAACCTCTCGCCCGACCTTGCGCATTTTTCGGGCATCGTGCCCTGCGGAATCGAGGAGTTCGGCGTCACCAGCCTGACCAGACTGGGGAAGGAGGTTGATTCCCCCGCCTGGGATCGGGCATTGCTGGCCCGCGCCGGAGAATTTTTCACCGCGCTTGAGCAGCCTTGCGGTTTGGAGCCGACCCCATGAACAAGCTGAACCACCTGATCGTGATTGCCGTGCTGGGCCTTTCTACTGGGGCCTGCAAGGACAACCAGAAGGCGACTGGCGGCGCGGCTGGCGGAGAGATTCTGCCCGGTTCGACCAGCGATGCGATGCTCCCGCTTTATACCGTCCGCTCGCAGGCACCATTGGCCCCGCACAGCGGCAAACCCGATGATCGCGCCAGTGATGTCCCCACGCCGGGCAAGGGTCCGTCAAAACCGGCTGACAACACTGCACCGGATGAACCGGCACCGGCGCAAGCACCCGCGCCGCCCACCCCCGCCGAACCGGACGAATAGGCTTATTCCTGAATGCCGAGGATCCGCTGCGCCAGTTTCAAATGCGGGCGATCAATCATCCGGCGTTCGATCTGCAGCACGCCAGCATCGGGATCGGCCGAAAAGGCTGCGACGATCGCGCGGGCTTCATCCAATTCTGCCTCGCTCGGGGTGAAGGCCGCGTTGATCACCTCGCACTGCGAAGGATGGATCGCCAGCATCCCGGAAAAACCATCGGCTCGTGCTGCTTCAGCAGCGCGCTTGAGCCCCGCGATATCGGCATAATCGGCGTGGAGTGTATCGACGGCGGCTACTCCCTTGGCGTGCGCGGCAAGCAGCGTCTGGGTGCGCACGAAGCGGAAACTGTCAGTCCAGTTGCCGGCCGCATCGCGTTTGCGGGTGGCTCCGATTGCCGCAGACAGATCCTCGGCGCCCCAAGTCAGGCCCGCAAGGCGCGGTAATGGGATCGAAAGATAGGCGCTGATAGTCATCGCCGCCGCCGCGGTTTCGCTCACCAGCGGCATGATCCGGGTTGAGCCGGGCTTGATCTGGTGGCGCTGCTCCAG
>JANOFJ010000035.1:0-6046 GCA_031413595.1 Novosphingobium sp. | reverse complement strand
AAAATAGCTGGCCTGATCGCCCAGCAGTTCCTCGATGCGCAGCAGTTGATTGTATTTCGCCGTGCGGTCCGAGCGCGCCAGCGAGCCGGTCTTGATCTGTCCGCAGTTGGTGGCGACGGCGAGGTCGGCGATGGTCGAATCCTCGGTCTCGCCCGAGCGGTGGCTCATCACCGCGGTGTAGCCGGCGCGGTGGGCGATGCTGACCGCTTCGAGCGTCTCGGACAATGTGCCGATCTGGTTGACCTTGACCAGCAGCGAGTTGGCGAGGCCCTTGCCGATCCCCATCCGCAGGCGTTCGGGGTTGGTCACGAACAAGTCGTCGCCGACCAGCTGGGTTGTACTGCCGAGCTTGTCGGTGACCGCCTTCCACCCCTCGAAATCGTCCTCGCTCATCCCGTCCTCGATCGAGATGATCGGGTAATCGGCACACAACGCGGCGAGGTAATCGGCCATTGCCACTGGCGACAGGCTGAGTTTCTCCCCCGAAATCTCGTACTTGCCGTTTTTGAAGAACTCGGTCGCGGTGCAGTCGAGCGCCAGCGCGATCTCGGCGCCGGGCTTGAACCCGGCCTGTTCGATCGAGGCCATGATGAAATCGAGCGCGGCGCGGGTGCTGGCGAGGTTGGGGGCGAACCCGCCCTCGTCGCCCACCGCGGTCGCCAGGCCCTTGTCGTGGAGCCCCTTCTTGAGCGTGTGGAACACTTCCGCGCCCCACCGCACCGCCTCGGCGAGCGTCGGCGCGCCGACCGGTACGATCATGAATTCCTGGAAATCGATCGGGTTGTCGGCGTGCTCGCCGCCGTTGATGATGTTCATCATCGGCACTGGCAGAAGAGGCGCAGAGACCCCGCCGATATAGGAATAAAGCGGCAGGCCGCGCGCATTGGCCGCTGCCTTGGCTGCGGCAAGACTGACGCCGAGTATGGCATTGGCGCCCAGCCGGGCCTTGTTCTCGGTGCCGTCCAGCTCGATCATGATCCGGTCGATATCGCGCTGGTCCTCGGCATCGAAACCAAGCAAGGCTTCGGTGATCTCGCCGTTGACCGCCGCAACCGCCTTGAGCACGCCCTTGCCCATATAGCGGGCTTTATCGCCATCGCGCAGTTCGACCGCCTCATGCGCTCCAGTCGATGCGCCCGAGGGGACGGCGGCGCGGCCAAAGCTGCCGTCGTCGAGCAGCACCTCAACCTCGACCGTGGGGCTGCCCCGGCTATCGAGGATTTCGCGGGCATGGATGTCGATAATGGCAGTCATGGCTTGTCAAACTCCCCTGAGCCGGGCGCGGCAAAATAGTCGCGGTTTCCCTAAGCAGCGGAACCTTGCGAGGCAAGCCGCATTACCCCATTATGCTTGGGTCTTGCAGCGCGCTGCAATGAATACCATTTCACAATCACCAGCTCCACTCGGAGCATAGCGAGAGCAACAGCCATGGCCGAAATCAAGAAGACCGCAGCAAAGAAGCCCGCCGCGAAAAAGCCGCGCGCCGCGACCGTGTCCAGGGTCTCAGCAGCAGCAGCCCCCCGCACCGTCGCCAAAGCCAAGTTCAGCAAGGCGCTGGATGAAGCCCGCTCGGGTGCCAAGGCGCTCGGCCAGGAAGTGCAGGAGCGCACCGGAGCCTATCGCGAAAAGCTGGCCGGTGCCGGCAATGATTGGGCCGAAGAAGCCAAAAACCTGACCGGGCAGGCCAAGGAACGTGCCACCGAATTGGCAATCGACGGCAAAGCCCGCGCCAGCGATGCAATTTCGGGTCTGGGCAAGATCGTGGCTGATAATGCCGCGACAATCGATGAAAAACTCGGCGCACGCTATGGCGATTACGCCCGCACCGCTGCGCGGACCATGCAGGAAACCGCAGCCAAGATCGAATCCAAGGATCTGGATGAGCTGGGCGAGGATGCCAAGAAGTTCGTCCGCAAGAGCCCGGGAATGGCAATCGGCATCGCCGCCCTGTTCGGATTCATGCTTTCCCGGTTGTTCAAGCGCTCTGGCGATTGACACGAGGCGGCGCAGGCGGTTTGTCTGCTCCCCATGCACGATGAGCGCCCTCCCCTTGTAACTCCCCCGGCCAGCGATGCGGCTGACCGCTCGCTGGTCGAGGATGTTCGCCAGTTGATCGACGACAGCAAGACGCTGGTCGAGGCCGAATTGGCCTACCAGAAGTCGCGCGCGGTGGTTGCCGGCGCCGGGGTCAAGGGTACGGTTGCCTATGTCGCCCTGGCGGCGGCGCTGGTTGTGTTCGCACTGGTCGCGCTGACAGTCGGACTGCTGATCGCCCTCACCCCCTGGATCGGCGCATTTGGCGCAACTGCAGCGGTTACGATTGGTCTGCTGGCCGGCGCGGCGCTGTGCGGCTGGATCGGCAAATCGCGCTGGGAAACCATGGTCGGGCAGCTGATCGGCAAGGATGGCGGCCCCAAGGATGGCGCAACATGAGCGATGCCGCTGATCGCCTCGCCAAGGATCGCACCACCCGCGAAGCCGCGCTGACGGCGTTCAACGCCAATCTCGCGCAGGTTCGGACCGACCTTGAGGCCCGCGGTATCGGCGGCCGGATTGCCGATCAGGCGAGCATGGAAGTGCGCGCCGGGATCGACGAGGCGCTGGCGATCGCCGATGACAACAAGGGCATAGTGGCTGCCACAATTGCCGCGCTCGCGCTGTGGTTCTTCCGAATTCCGCTGATCGCCGGGCTGCGATCCTTGTTGGCGAACGAAAAAGCGGGCGACGATAGCAATCTGCCCGAAGTGCCGGAACCAATCACAGTCTCACCGGGTTCAACCCAGCGTAAAGCCAAGGAGCCAACGACGTGAGTGAAGCAGACACGAAGCGCGCGCGGATAAATGACAAGATCGCCGCTTCTCAGGCGCGCTTGCAGCGCGAAGCAGAGCCAACCGGAATAGCGCGGCCGCTGCGCGATGAATATCCGCCCGAGCACGTCTCCACGCTGGCGGGGCAATATCCGCTGCTGACGCTGGCGGCCGGCGCCTTGGCGGGAGTCGCGCTTGGCGCACTGTTGCCGCGCACTTTCGGCCGGAAATTCAGCCGCCGGGCGGTGACGATTATCACGGTAGCGGGCGAACTGGGCCTGGCCGCAAGCCGCCGGGCGCGCGATTCAGCGGCGGAGGCCGGCCGGCAAGGCACGGCACGGCTGGGGGAACTGGGCGAATCGATCGGTGAAGGCAGCGGGGAATTGCGCCGCACGGCCGGCCGGGTTGCCGGTTCGGTCGTCGGCAGCGCACGCAGCACCGGGATGACCTTGGCACGCGAAGCGATCAAGCTCGCCGCCCGCGCCCGCCGCTAGGGTCTGCAAGCTGCGCGGGGCTATTGCTCGCATGATTCCCGCCCTGTATGGGCACCGCCATGCAGAAACTACACCTTGTAATGGGCGGCCGGGTCAAAGATCCGCAAGGCCTCGAATTCACCGATGTCGCGGGCCTCGACCTGGTCGGGGTCTATGACAATTATGCCGACGCCGAAGAGGCCTGGCGCGATAAGGCTCAGCGCACGGTCGATGATGCCGAGATGAAATATGTCGTGGTGCATCTGCACCGCCTGTTGCAGCCGGATATGTAGCCGTCGTCCCGGACTTGATCCGGGACTGCTGGCCTCATCATTCCGAGGTTGCATCGACGAGGCCAGCGGTCCCCGGTCGAGCCGGGAACGACGGATCAAATAAATTCTATCTTTTCAACCTGATATGACCGGTCGCCCGACGGCACGGTCACTTCAACTTCTTCGCCGACCTTGCGCCCAATCAATGCCTTGCCGAGCGGCGAGGCATAGCTGATCCGGCCGATCTTGGCGTCCGCCTCATAGGGGCCGACGATCTGGTATTTGACCGGTCTGTCATCATCATCGAGCATCGAAACGGTCGCACCAAAGATAATCCGGTCACCCGAAAGCGTCGTCGGATCAATGATCTGAGCGCGGCTGATGCGGTCCTCCAGATCGCCGACCATCGCCTCGACCTGGCCCTGACGTTCCTTGGCCGCATGGTATTCCGCGTTTTCGGACAGATCGCCGTGGGCGCGCGCTTCCTCGATCGCGTCAACGATCCGTGGCCGCTCTTCACGCAGCGCCTTCAATTCGGCGAGCTGCCGTTCATAGCCTTCCGCCAGCATCGGCAGCTTTTCGACACTTGCCATTACAATTCGTTCCTCTTGGCTCCAGCCCCGGCCGACAAATTTTCCGGACACCGCCTCACCCTAACGGGTTTCGAGTCGGTAACGGACTACTCGCGATGTGGGAGAGCGCGTTAATTCCCGCTATAATACGACTGAAGCGAGCGGACTTCAAGTTTTGCGCCGCGCAAGGCTGCAATTGCCTGAGCCGCGGCCACCGAAGCGGTCGCCGTGGTGAAGTAGGAGACCTTGCCGCGCAGTGCCGATCCGCGAATCGATTGCGAATCTTTCAGGCTTTGCCACCCCTCGGTGGTGTTGAAGATCAGCGCCACACCGCCATCAATAATCCGGTCAACGATATGCGGCCGCCCCTCGGCAACCTTGTTGACGCGCTCCACCGGAACGCCTGCATCGGCCAGATATTTCTGCGTGCCGCCGGTCGCGATGATCTTGAAGCCCAGCTCCACCAGCTTGCTGATCGCGGGCAGGATCACCGGCTTGTCGCTGTCCTTGACCGAGACGAATACCGTGCCGCCAGATGGCAGCACCATTCCCGCGCCCAGCTGCGCCTTGGCAAAGGCCATCGCGAAATCGGTGTCGAGACCCATCACCTCACCGGTCGATTTCATTTCTGGCGACAGCACCGGATCGACGCCCGGGAAGCGCGCAAACGGGAACACCGCTTCCTTGACCGCCATGTATTCAAACTCGCGCTTGAACGACGGGAAGGTGGAGAGCTTTTCACCGGCCATCACCCGCGCCGCGATCTTGGCAACCGGCTGACCGATTGCCTTGGCGACGAACGGCACCGTCCGGCTGGCGCGCGGGTTGACCTCGATCAGGTAAACGTCGGGGCCTTTCACCGCGAACTGGATGTTCATCAGGCCCTTGACCCCAAGCGCCAGCGCCAGCAATTCGGCCTGGCGCTCCATCTCGGCAATGGTTTCGGCGGGCAGATTATAGGGCGGCAGGGTGCAGGCGCTGTCGCCCGAATGGATCCCGGCCTCCTCGATATGCTGCATCACGCCCGCCACGACCACAACTTCGCCATCGCATAAAGCATCGACATCGCATTCGATCGCATCGCGCAGATATTGGTCGATCAGCACCGGGCTGTCGCCCGAGACATTGACCGCAGTGGCGATGTAATCATCGAGCTGGGCAACGCTGTCGACGATCTCCATCGCCCGGCCGCCAAGCACGTAGGACGGCCGCATCAGCACCGGGAAGCCGATCCGGTTCGCCACTGCCACCGCCTCGTCGCGGCTGCGGGCGATCCCGTTTTCGGGCTGCTTGAGCTTGAGCTTGTTGACCAGCTTGGCAAACCGCTCACGGTCTTCGGCAAGGTCAATCGCATCGGGTGAGGTGCCAAGGATTGGAATTCCCGCATCCTCCAGCGTCTGCGCCAGCTTCAACGGGGTCTGCCCGCCAAACTGGACGATCACGCCGACCAGTTCGCCGTTCTGCTGCTCGGTCCGCAGGATCTCGAGTACATCCTCACCGGTCAGCGGCTCGAAATAGAGCCGGTCGGAAGTGTCATAATCGGTGCTGACCGTCTCTGGATTGCAGTTGATCATGATCGTCTCATAGCCCGCCTCGGCGAGTGAGAAACAGGCGTGGACGCAGCAGTAATCGAACTCGATCCCCTGCCCGATCCGGTTCGGCCCGCCGCCCAGAATGACGATCTTGCGCCGGTCAGAGGGCATGGCCTCGCATTCCGGCGCGCCGAACATCGGGGCCTCGTAGGTCGAGTACATATACGGCGTAATCGCCTCGAACTCGGCGGCGCAGCTGTCGATCCGCTTGAACACCGGGTGGACGCCCAGCCGGTTACGCAGCGCACGAACTTCGTCCTCGCTGGTCGCGCCTGCCATAGCGCGCAGCGCATCGTGCAGCAGGCCGGACCGCTTGGCCTGGGTTTCGCC
>JANOFJ010000034.1:0-8402 GCA_031413595.1 Novosphingobium sp. | reverse complement strand
ACCACATCGGCGCCGAATTCCAGCGGGCGTTGCAGCGCGGCGGTGCAGAACGCGTTGTCGACCACGCTGGTGATCCCGCGTGACCGGGCCAGCCCGCAAACGAAGGCGAGATCGACAATATCCATCGTCGGATTGGCCGGGGTCTCGAAGAAGAACACCTTGGTATTGGGGCGGATCGCCGCTTCCCACGCCGCATTGTCACGCGAATCGATTATCGTCGTCTCGATCCCGAAGCGCGGAAACAGGCTGTCGGTCAGCCAGCGGCACGAGCCGAACGCGGCCCGCGCGGCCACCACATGGTCGCCCTGGCTCAGCTGGCACAGCAGCGCAGTGGTCATCGCCGCCATCCCGGTTGCCTGGGCGCGGCAAGCCTCGGCCCCCTCCATCAGCGCGATGCGTTCTTCGAGCATCGCCACGGTCGGGTTCTGGAGCCTGGAATAGGTCATCCCGTCGGCCTCGCCGGCAAACCGGGCGGCGACCGTGGCGGCATCGTCGTAGCTGTAGCCCGAGGTCAGGAACAAGGCTTCGCTCGTCTCGCCCTGCTCGCTGCGCCACGTGCCCCCGCGCACGGCCTGCGTCGCGGCGCGCCATTTGCGGGTGATCGAGCGGTCTTGTCCGGTGGTGCGTTTCATGGACCGGGCTGTAAGTGCGGTGCAACCGGGGTGCAAGTCCATTGCGCTTGCCACGCCCTGCGATTATCCGCCTCCCGATGCGCGCGCCCTATACTCAGGAAAAGGACCCGGCCGATTGGTGCGCGGTGATCGCGGTGGCATTCCTCGCGCTGGTCTGGCACCGGCTAGGAATTCCGACGCGGATCTATTTCGACGAGCTTCACTATATTCCCGCCGCGCGGGCAATGCTGAAGCTGACCTCGGCCAACCCCGAACATCCGCTGCTCGGCAAGGAGATGATCGCCGCGGCGATCTGGGCGCTGGGCGACAGGCCGCTGTTCTGGCGGATCCCGTCGGCCTTGTTCGGGGCCTTCGGGCTATTCGCATTCGCGCGGGCGATGTGGTTTGCCAGCGGGCGGCGGTTCGCGACGATTGCGGCGATGCTGCTGGTCGCGACCAATTTCGCCTGGTTCATCCAGAGCCGGATCGCGATGCTCGACATGGTCATGGCGGGGCTGGCGATGGCCGGGCTGTGGATGCTCAGCGCAGCGGTGCGGCGGCCTGATCAGGGACGCTGGCGGCTGGCGCTGGCCGGCATCTTCCTTGGCCTCGCGCTCGGCGCGAAATGGAGCATTGCCCCGGTCCTGCTGCTGCCGGGGCTGACCTTCCTATGGCTCAAGCTGCGGCACAATGGCCGCCGGTTCCTCACCGCGCGGGCTGGCGGCCCGGTTGCGGGGATCTCGCTGATCGAGGCCGGGCTGTGGCTCGGTCTGCTGCCGCTTATGGTCTATTGGCTGACCTATTGGCCGGCTTTTTTCTACACCAAAGCCGCGATCGATCCGCTCGATCCGATCGGCCACCACCAATATATGCTGCAGCTGCAAGACAGCGTGAAGCGGCTCCATCCCTATCGCAGCGTCTGGTACCAATGGACCCTGAACTGGCGCGCGATCTGGTATCTCTACGAGGTGGTCGACGGCGCCCAGCGCGGGATCGTGCTGATCGGCAACCCCTTCACCATGCTGGCCGGCCTCCCCGCGCTGCTGTGGGCGCTGTGGGCAGGCCTCAGGCAGCGGCGTTATGATGCGCTGGCCTGCGCGGTGCTCTATGTCGCGACGCTGGGAATGTGGGCGGTCTCGGGCAAGCCGATCCAGTTCTACTATCACTATCTGCTGCCCGGAACTTTCCTGATGGCCTGCCTGGCGCTGGCGCTGGACGAACTATGGGCGCGCGGACGACGCTGGCTGCCGCTGGGCGTTCTGGCGGCGAGCGCCGGGATGTTCCTCTATTTCTACCCGATCATCTCGGCGGCCAAACTACATCACGGCAAGCAGAGTTTTGCGGAGTGGATGTGGCTCAAAAGCTGGCGCTAATACTTGCCCCAGACGAACTTCGAGCTGAGCGCAAAATTCCACACCGAGCCGATGATGATGCCCGCGATTGCGGCGGGGTATTCGTGGAAGCCGAACCGGACCAGCGCCGAGGCAACGCCGACATTGGCGAGCAGGCCGACCGAGCAGGTCAGCGCAAACCGCACCCAGCCCCGGGCCAGCTCGGAAAAGCCGGTGAGACGCTTGTCAGCATAGGTCAGCGAATTGTTCAGCGCGAAGTTGAAGCTCATCGCCACCAGCGCGGCGAGGGTTTGTCCTACCTCGAAATCGGACACCAGCTGGCCCTTGAGGGTGCCGCCGAAAATCGCGAGATAGGCAGTCAGCACCGCCATATGGACGATTACACCGGTCGCCCCGATTGTGCCGAACAGAGCAAACCGCGTCGGAATAATCCGGCCCAGCCAATTGTCATAAAGACCGACCAGAAATTCGAAGATGATCGTCCGGTCAAGCTTGCTTTCGCCGGTGGCGCGGGCGGCAAAGGCCAGCGGGAATTCCTTGACCCGCATCGGGGCATCCACCGTGGCGAGTATATCGAGCAGGATCTTGAAGCCCACGCCCGAAAGCTTGGGCGCTGTCTTGCGCAACAGATCGGTGCGCAGCATGAAATAGCCGCTCATCGGGTCACTCAGCTCAACCCCGGTGACCCGCCGGGCGAGTGAATTGGCAAGACCGGAAGCCTTGACCCGGTCCGGGCGGTTCCACGCCTCGGTGCTTGCTCCTTCGCAAAATCGCGATGCATAGGCGACATCATATTGGCCGCTGGTCAGCGCCGCGACCATCCCCGGCAGCAGCGCGGGGTCATGCTGGTGATCGGCATCCATCACCGCCACATAGGGCGCTGCGGTGGAGCACATACCCTCGATCGCAGCCGAGGCCAGCCCGCGCCGCCCGATCCGCTCGATCACCCGGACCCGCGGTTCCTCAAGATTGATCGCACGGGCTTCGTCGGCGGTGCCATCGGGGCTGTTGTCATCGACGAAAATGGCTTCCCAGTTGAGCCCGGCCAGCGCCGTGCCCAGCCGTTCGACCAGGCCGCGCAGATTGCCCCGCTCATTGTAGGTGGGGAGGATGACGGCCAGTTGAAGCGGTTGAGTCATGGTCTGGAAAACCTGTTGCTGTGCGGCCATAGTGGGTTGGCGGCCAGGGTCAAAGCCGTTCGAGCACCGCATCGCCGATTGCCGCCGTGCCGAGCGTCCCGCCCAGATCGCCGCCACGGATGCCATCGGCCAGCGCGCTGGCCACCGCAGCCTCGATCCGCGCGGCGTGCGATTCCAGAGCAAAGCTGTGGCGCAGCAGCATCGCCGCCGACAGGATGGTCGCCATCGGATTGGCGAGCCCGCGCCCGGCAATATCGGGGGCGCTGCCGTGAATCGGCTCGTACATGCCCTTGGTGCCATCGGACAGCGATGCCGAAGCCAGCAATCCGATTGAACCGACGCACATGCTCGCCTGATCTGAAAGGATATCGCCAAACAGATTACCGGTCACCACCACATCAAACTGGCCGGGCGCGCGAACCAGCTGCATCGCGGCATTATCGACATACATATGGCTGAGCTCGACACCCGGATATTCGGCCGCAACCTCGATCACCACATCGCGCCACAATTGCGAGGTTTCGAGGACGTTGGCCTTGTCGACCGAGCAAAGTTTCTTGCGGCGGTCCATGGCGGCCTTGAACCCGACATGGGCGATCCGGCGGACCTCGTCTTCGGCGTACGACATCATGTCCCAGCCCTGACGGCGGCCATCGTCCAGCGTGCGAATGCCTTTCTCGCCGAAATAGACATCGCCGTTGAGCTCGCGCACGATCAGCAGGTCAATCGCGCTGGCAACTTCGGGTCGGAGCGCAGATGCATCCTCCAAGCCTCTGAAAAGTTTGGCCGGGCGCAGATTGGCGAACAGCCCCAGTTCCTTGCGCAGTCCCAGGATCGCCTGCTCGGGGCGCAAGCTGCGCTCCAGATTGTCGCAGTCCGGATCACCCACCGCGCCGAACAGGATGGCATCGCAGCTGCGGGCCAGCTCCAGCGTTTCTGCCGGAAGGGGATGGCCGTGGCGCTTGTAGGCAATCCCGCCGACATCGGCCTCGAACAGGGTAAGTCCCGGCAACTCGAGCGCTTCGAGCACCCGGACCGCCTCGCGAGTGACCTCCGGGCCGATCCCATCACCGGGGAAAATTGCAATCTTCATGGGATTTTTCGCCTAACCAATCCGGGCCAGCCGCTCGCGCAGCATGGCGCGCGCTCCCATAACATCGCTGCGCCGATCGGCAAGGCAATAGCGCTCCAGCAAGGGTCCGATCGCATCGAGCGCGGCGAGCGAGGCTTCCCAACTGTCCGCCAGCGGAGGCTGCGCGCCGCCATAGCCCATCTCGCGCAGCAACAGCGTTTCATAGGCCGCCATTCCCGGCACCCAGCCGCGCGCCGAGGGCGCAAGGCAGATCGCGATGAGCAGCGCGGCAAGCGCTTGATACAGCGAGGGATAGGCCTGCCGCTCGGGCAAGGCGGCGGCGGTCAGCGAGGTTGCCCAGCCGATCGCGCTGGCCGCCAGCGGCTCGCCCAGCCATGGCCCGCGGCTGTCGATCAGCTCGAGCCGAGCAAACGGCAGCTGCGTTTCCGAGCGCGACCTCAGTTCTGCTTCAACCAGATTGCCCGGGATCACAACGGGGCGCAGGTTCCGCCCTCGCCCGCCCGCGACATAGCCCGCGACCAGCCCGTGATGCTCGGTCAGCAGCCGCGCGATAACCGCTGTCTCGCCGTGGGCGCGTGCGGCGCAGACGATGGCAGGAGCGCGGATGTTCATGGCGGCGATGTGGCGCGGGCGGCTGGCAGAGGCAAGCCCGGCCGGATCAGGCTTTCTTGGGCTTGGCCGCCTTGCCCTCAAGCGACTCGATCCGCTTCAGCAGCGCGGCATTCTCGTCGCGGGCTCTGGCGGCCATGTCCTTGACCGCGTCAAATTCTTCGCGGCTGACGAAATCCATGCCGCCAAACGCTTCCTTGAACCGCTCCCGCGCGCCTTCACGCGCTTCGCGGCCCATCCCGGCGAAGGTGCCAGCGGCGCTGTTGAGCAGTTTGACGAAGTCGGCGATGCGGGGGTTTTCGCTTTGCATAAGGGCTATATCGCCTTTCGGGCCTCAGATTACAATGCGGCCTCAGATTACCATGCGGCCTCAGATTACAATACGAGTAGTCGCACCCGAATTGATCCGTCCGTCGGCATCCGGATTGGCGCGGAGGAACTGATAGTTGAGCGCGGTCGCAAACAGGATCCATGCCAGATAGGGCAGCAGCAGCCATGCGGCCAAGGGCCGGATCTTGCGAAACAGCACGATGGTGACAATCACCAGCACATCCAGCACCGCAATAAGCACCAGAGCACCGGTAATCTGATGCGCCCCGAAAAACAGCGGGGTCCACGCCAGATTGACCGCGAACTGGACCGCAAACACTGCAATCGCGAGGCCGCGCCCCGGCGCACGCCGGGCCGCAGCGATCATCGCCAGTGC
The DNA here is from genome assembly GCA_031413595.1 of Novosphingobium sp. Lineage (GTDB taxonomy): Bacteria > Pseudomonadota > Alphaproteobacteria > Sphingomonadales > Sphingomonadaceae > Novosphingobium. The sequence continues at coordinate 2,892 of JANOFJ010000034.1, read as the reverse complement.
CAGTCCCATCATCACATAAAGGATCGACCAGACAATCCCGAAGGCGGCTGGCGGGGGATAGATCGCTGGCTTGACCAGATCATCGAACCATGGATTGCCCGGCCCTGAGCCAGCTACCATTCCCGAAAAGAAGCCCAGCATCAGCAGGCCCGGAACCAACACCAGCGCCCAACGTAAGAACGCGGCGCGCAATTGGCCGGGTAAGGCAATTTCGGACATGCAGGGAAAGTCCTCGATTCGGGTGTCTACTTAGTCGATATTGGCGAGGCCGCGCGTGAGTGGCAATGGCGATTGCTCGCCCTATCCCCGTTCGGGACTGATTTGGCTCCGTCTGGCCGAGATCAGGAACTCGACATTGCCTTCCGGGCCGGTGATCGGGCTTGGTTCGATCCCCTGCACCGTCCAGCCCGCGTCCTCCAGCCAGTGCTGCTCCTCGGCGCAAACCCGCGTATGCAGCGCGGAGTCGCGCACCACCCCGCCCTTGCCCACTTCGCCGCGGCCGACCTCGAACTGCGGCTTGATCAGCGCGACCAGCTGGCATTGCGGCGCGGCGAGCCGCAGCGGCACTTCCAGCACCTTGGCAAGGCCGATGAAGCTGGCATCGCAGACCACCCAATCGCAGGCCGCGTCGATCTGCGCAGGCGAGAGGATCCGGGCGCTGGTCTGTTCGAGCACGGTCACGCGCGGATCCTGCCGCAGCTTCCAGGCTAGCTGATTGGTGCCTGAATCGACCGCGAACACCCGCACCGCGCCTTTGGCCAGCAGCACATCGGTAAAGCCGCCGGTCGAACTGCCGATGTCCATTGCCACGCTGCCTGCCGGGTCCAGCCCGAAATGCTCGATCGCATGGGCCAGCTTGATCCCGCCGCGCGACACCCAGGGATGATCGCGCCCGCGCACTTCCAGCGCCGCATCTTCGGCGATCGGCTGGCCGCTTTTGGCGATTTTGGTCTCGCCGGAATAGACCAGCCCTGCCAGCACCAGCGCCTGCGCCCGCGCCCGGCTTTCGACCAGCCCGCGCAGCACCAGCAGCTGATCGACCCTGACCCGGGAAGATTTTGGCGTCTTGACGGCAGAACGGGGTTTTTGAGCGTTGGTCATCTGGCTGGCGCACTTGTGAAGGGATGCGCCTCATTCCATAGGGAGCAGATGAAGGCAAATTACCCGGCTCGTTGGCTGAACTTTCCGGTGATCGCCCCGGCGCTCGCCATGGTGGGACTGCTCAGTGCCTGCGCCGTCCCGCGCATCGTTCCACCGCCCCCGGTGCAGGCTCCGGTAATCGTCGCCCCGCGCCCCGTCCCACCGCCCGGCCCGCCTATCGGCTGGCGGGATCTGCCGATCACTCCGGGCGGATGGAGCTGGCAGCTGGAAGGAACGCGCTCGGCCGCGCGCTTTGGCACTCCCGGCAAAGCGCCGCTGGTGAAATTCACCTGCGATCGCGGCGCGGGGCAAGTGCTGCTGGGGCGGCCGGCGAGCGGGGCCGAAATTCCCGGCGCTCATGTCCCGATGTCGATTTTCACCACTACCGGCACCCGTCCGCTGAGCAGCGAACCGGCGGTGTCCGAGCCGGGCTGGGTCACCACGGCGATCCGCAGCACTGATCGGATCCTTGATGCGATGGCCTTCAGCCGCGGGCGGTTCGCGCTCGAAACTGCGGGTCTGCCAATGCTGTTGCTGCCCAGCTGGCCCGAAATCAGCCGGGTGATCGAGGATTGCCGCCAGGGGGGAACGATCGCTCAGCCGAACTGACCACGAAGGGACGGATACTGACGGCAAAATAAAACAATGCAAGACTTGTTGTTGACGCAAATTTGATTCACATATTGCGCAAGGCCGCAGCGGGCATAGCCCAAACCGGCCCAGCCATCGCAAGATGGCGAATTTGGCTTCAACAGCGCGAAAGGAGGTGATCCGATGTCTCATGGTCAAGCACAGAGGTCGGTACAGTCCCGCGCGAGGCATTATCGCTGAATTTCGATTAAGCGATAAAGGCTTCGTGGGCGGCACTTCCGGCCGCTGACCATGTGAAGGGCCGCTTCCGGCATAGCCGGGGCGGCCCTTCTCATTTCTGCCTCGCAGGCATCTTGCCATTTATTTCATTTATCTTGCCTATCGCGTAACTTTAGTTCAACGGGCTCCGCTGACGCAATCAAGAGGATTCGCACCCCATGGCGAGTATCGCCGACAGACAGAACGGCACCGACAGGCAGATCGGGGCCGACCCCGGCACCGCCTTCACCCGGATCGCCCACCCAGCCCCGGTCGCGGCAGCGGTCCGCGATGCGGCGCTGGCCGATCCGGGCTTCGGCAAGCTGTTCTCCGATCACATGATCTCGATCGACTGGAGCGAAGGCGCCGATGGTGTTGGGGGTTGGCACAATGCCACCATCGGAGCGCGTGGCCCGATCGCGCTCGATCCCGCCGCCGCAGTGCTCCATTACGCGCAGGAGATTTTCGAGGGACTCAAGGCCTATCGCCTCGCCGATGGCAGCAATGCGCTGTTTCGCCCCGATGCCAATGCCCGCCGCTTCAACGCCTCGGCGCGCCGTCTTGCCATGCCCGAACTGCCCGAAGCGACGTTTGTGGCCGCGATCCGCGAGCTGGTTGCCGCTGATCATGACTGGTTCCCCAGCGTCGCGGGCGGCTCGCTCTATCTGCGGCCGTTCATGATCGCGACCGAGGCCTTCCTGGGTGTGCGCCCCGCCAAGGAATACAAGTTCCTGGTGATCGCCAGCCCGGCCGGCAATTACTTCAAGTCCGGCGCGCCCGCCGTATCGATCTGGGTCAGCGACTATACCCGCGCGGCTCCCGGCGGCACCGGCGAGGCCAAATGCGGCGGCAATTACGCCGCCAGCCTGGTGCCCACGGCTGAGGCTTTTGCCCGGGGCCACG
>JANOFJ010000033.1:0-5817 GCA_031413595.1 Novosphingobium sp. | reverse complement strand
GCCCAGCGGAGCGCGGGTGCCCTCCGCTTCGGCCAGCCAGATGCTCGCACCTGCCGCAAGATATTTGCAGAATGCTGCGGCGCTGTTGTGCGCCGCGCCATGCGCCAGCATGTCAGCCACCGGAACTAGACCCGCGTAAGCTTCCAGGAAAGTCGCCTGGGCAAGCAGCGCCAGCGCCGGGGTGTCGGCTTCGGCGGCGCGGCGGATGCGCCATTTCAGTGGGCCGTCGATTGCCATCAGGCGGCCATTACGAACGGTTCGAGCCCCGCCAGCCGGGTCAGCGGATCGGGCTGGGGCAGGCGGCGGGGTGAAAGGCCTGCTGCGGCCTTGGCAATCGCAGCGATATGGGCCGGCGTCGAGCCGCAACAACCGCCCAGAATATTGACCTGCCCGGCCTCGGCCCATTCGCGCAGGAACCCGGCGGTCTCTTCGGGCAGTTCGTCATATTCGCCCAGCTCATTGGGCAGCCCCGCGTTGGGATAGACCATGATCAGCGTGTCGGCGATTTCGCTCAGCACGCGGACATGCGGGCGCAGCTGGGTCGCGCCGAAGCTGCAGTTGAGCCCGATAGTCAGCGGCTTGGCGTGGCGCACCGCATACCAGAAGGCTTCCACGGTGTGGCCCGACAGGTTCCGGCCCGAAAGGTCCGTCAAAGTCATCGACAGCATGATCGGCACTTCGCGGCCCAATTCGCCTTCAAGCCGCTTGATCGCCATGATTGCAGCCTTGGCATTCAGCGTGTCGAACACGGTTTCGACCAGGATGAAATCCGCCCCGCCCTCGATCAGGGCGGCGGCCTGTTCGTGATAGACGTCGGTCAGGAAATCCCAGTCGATTTCGCGGTAGCCGGGGTCGTTGACATCGGGTGAAAGCGAGAGCGTCTTGTTGGTCGGGCCGATTGCGCCAGCGACAAACCGGGGACGTGTAATGCCGTTCGCGGCATCGCTCGCTTCGAACTCATCAGCCACCCGCCGGGCGAGCCTTGCGGACTCAAGGTTTATCTCGCGAACCAGATGTTCGGCGGCGTAATCGGCCTGGCTGATCCGGTTGGCCGAAAACGTGTTGGTCTCGGCAATATCGGCGCCTGCCGCGAAATAAGCGCGGTGGATCGCCTCGGGAATCTCGGGCTTGGTCAGCGCCAGAATGTCGTTGTTGCCCTTCTGGTCCTTGGTGAGGCCGAGCGAGCCGGCATAATCCACCTCGGTCAGCTTGCAGTTCTGGATCTCGGTTCCAAACGCGCCATCGGTGATCAGGATCCGCTTGGCAGCTTCTGCCAGCAAAGTTTCGCGAGGTGTCATGTCCGGTGCTCCTCTGCGCGCATGCCGAGCAGATGGCAGATAGCATAGGCCTGCTCCGCCCGGTTGAGCGTGTAAAAATGAAAATCGCGCACGCCGCCCGCATAAAGCCGGCGGCAGAAATCGGCAGCAACGGTCGCGGCGACCAGTGCGCGCGGGCCGGGGCGATCGTCGAGCCCTTCGAACATTGCCTCCATCCAGGCTGGGATAGCAGTATTGGCTGACATCCGGCGGATCGCGGCAAAGCTGGTCACCGGCATGATTCCGGGCAGGATCGGCGCGGTGAGCCCGGCGGCCAGCGCCTTGTCGAGGAACCGGAAATAGGCGCTGGTTGAAAAGAAGAACTGGGTGATCGCCTGGCTCGCCCCGGCATCCAGCTTGCGCTTGAGGTTGTCCAGATCGGCCTCGGCAGTGACGGCGTCGGGGTGGACTTCGGGATAGGCAGCGACCGAGATTTCGAAGTCATGGCTTGCCTTGAGCCCGGCCACCAGCGCGGCCGCGCTGGCATAGCCATCGGGATGCGGCACAAAGCCGCCGTCGCTGGCCGGCGGATCACCGCGCAAGGCCACGATATGCCGCACGCCGGCATTCCAGTACTGATCGGCGATCTCGGCAATTTCACCTTTGCTCGCCGCGACGCAGGTCAGATGCGCGGCGGGAACCAGACTGGTCTCGCGGATGATTCGCGACACGGTGGCGTGGGTTCGCTCACGGGTCGATCCGCCCGCACCATAGGTTACCGAGACGAACCGCGGCGCGAGCGGCGCCAGCTCGGTAATCGCCTCCCACAGCTGCTCATCCATCTTCTCCGACTTGGGCGGTAAGAATTCGAACGAGACCGCGAAATCGCCCGTCAGTCCGGCAAATGGTGGCGGCTCCGCAATGTTCATCGGATTAGCGCCTTTCGGGCTTTGGCAGCGATGGTGGCGGCAGGACCGGTGCTGCGTTGTCCAGTCCAGATTTTCACGGTCAGCTGCTTGCCGGGCAGCGCAACGGCGGGCTGGGCGGCAAATCCAGCCTCGGTCAGCAGGCTCAGCATCTGCTCGTCCGAGAAACCAAGCCGGGCGTGGGCATGGGCGCTGCGCAGCTCTTCGCGGTCATGCGCCGCAAAATCGGCGATAGCGATCTGGCCGCCTGGCTTCGAGACCCGCGCTGCCTCAGCCAGCACCGCGCCCGGCTCCTGGGCATAATGCAGCACCTGATGGAACAGCACCGTATCGAACGAGCTGTCGGCAAACGGCAACGCGCCAAAGTCACCCGGCACCAGCTGGACCTTGTCAGCAGGCAGATGTTGCAGCCGGGCGCGAGCGATGCGGAGCATTTCCGGGCTCTTGTCAAAGGCGGTTACGCGCTCTGCGCGGGGCGCAAACAGCTCGGCCATGCGCCCGGTACCGGTGCCGACGTCGAGCAGCGCGCCGAGACTGCCCTTGCCCAGCGCGCTGGCAAGCGCGGCCTCAACCAGATCGTCGGGGCTGTGGAGGCTGCGCAGGCTGTCCCATTCCTCGGCATGGCGGGCGAAATAGGTTTCCGCGCTGGTCTCGCGGGCAGCCCGGATTGCGGCGAGGTGGCGGCGATCTTCGGCGCAGCGCGCGGCAAAGCCGGCGTCATCGCGCTCGGCAATGGTCAGCAATCCGGCCGCCGCCGCCCCTAATGGCGGGGCGCGGTCTTCCTGGATTGCGCTGCGCAGGAACACCCAGCTGCCTTCCTTGCGGCGCTCTGCCAAGCCGGCATCGCACAGGATCCGGACATGGCGCGAGACGCGCGGCTGGCTTTGCCCGAGCACCTGCGCAAGCTCACCCACCGCCAGCTCCATAGCGCTAAGCAGCCGCATGATCCGCAACCGGGTCTGGTCCGCCAAAGCGCCAAGGAGAGGGTCGATCCGCATTGGACAGGCATATAAAGAAATCTTTATATGATATCAAGGGCGGAGATTTCGGTCCTTGCTTAGCCGGAATGGAGGCACGGCCGGAATGAGGGGAAATCCTGTCCAGCGCATTTGCGCGAGGGCGAGGGGTGGGCTAGAGACCTGCCCAGTCCAGCGAGCGTCTCGCTGCCCCGGTTCGATTTCCTGATTTGAGGGACTTTTGCATGAAAAAGATCGCTTACTCTGCTTTCTCCATCGTTGCCGCTTTGGCGCTTGCTGCTTGCGGCAGTTCCGATGGTGCAAATGAAGAAGCCACGCCCGATAACGTCGAGATGCCGGCTGAAGAGGCGATGGGCAACGTCGATGCCATGCCTGCTGTCGATGCTTCTGCCGCCGCCAGCGATGCCGCAGCTGCAGCATCAGCCGCTGCTCCAGCCGATGCTGCCGCAACCGCAGCGGCGACCGACGCGGCCAAGGCTGCCGAAGATGCGACCAAGGCGGCTGAAAAGAAGATGTAGTCCGGCGCTTGGCTGAGCTGATGCCCAGATCCGCTGTCATAGCCGCCCTCCTGCTGCTTGCCGGTTGCGGCAAGGCCGACAATGAACCCGGTCCCGGCGGCGTCACCGTGGGCGAGGCCCGCGCGCTGGATGAAGCGGCGGAGATGATTGAGGCCCAGCGTCTGCCGCCCGAAGCGATCCCACCCGGCGGCCAGTCGGGTCCGGCGGCCGCTCCCGCTGCGAGCAAGGCTGCCCAGGCACCTGACAAAACTGCCACCTGACAAGACCGGCGGCTGAGCAAGACTTATGGCTGAGCCAGACTGGCGGTTGATTTTCACGTCCGGCTTCGTCATGACAATTTAATCGAACGATTAAACAGGCGGAGTCGGCGGCATGGGCATTCTTGACGGCAAGGTCGTTGCCATTACCGGCGCAGGCCGCGGAATCGGGCGCGAGATCGCCCTACTGTGCGCGCGCGAAGGCGCCAGCATTGTGGTCAATGATCCGGGCGTTGCGCAAGAGGGCGACGGCGGAGATGCCGGCCCTGCCGACAATACGGTGGCCGATATCATTGCGGCGGGCGGTAATGCCTGGGCCAACTACGCCAATGTCGCTGATCCCAAAGCGGCGGCTTCGATCATCGAGGATGCGGTCCAGCGCTTCGGGCAGATTGATGCAGTGGTCAATAACGCCGGAATCTTGCGCGACGCGATCTGGCACAAGATGAGCTATGAGGACTGGACCAGCGTCATCGATGTCAACTTGACCGGTGCGTTCAACGTCTCGAAGGCCGCGACTCCCTATTTCCGTGAGCAGCAATCGGGCAGCTTCATCCACTTCACCTCGACCAGCGGCCTGATCGGCAATATCGGTCAGGCCAATTATTCCGCCGCCAAGCTGGGACTGGTGGCGCTGTCGCATTCGATCGCGCTCGATATGGCCCGCGCCGGAGTTCGCTCCAACTGCATCGCGCCGTTCGCGTGGAGCCGGATGACCGCCTCGATCCCGGCCGAAACACCGGCCCAGAAGGAACGGGTCGAGCGGCTTAAATCGATGAGTGCCGACAAGGTCGCGCCGCTGGTGGCATTTCTTGCTTCCGATGCGGCGAAAGATGTGAACAACCAGATCTTCTCGGTCCGCAAGAATGAGATCGTGCTGTTTTCCAAACCGCGCCCGCTCCGCTCGATGACCAAGGCCGAAGGCTGGACCCCGCAATCGATCGCCGACGAACTGATCCCGGCGTTCAGCGCCAGCTTTGCCCGCGTCGATGAAGTCACCGCCAATGTTTTCCCCTACGATCCGATCTGAGGAGCTGCACCATGGCTGATACCGGTATGGACGCCGATGTTTTTGACCAGTTCATCGAACAGTTGCACCGTTATGTTCGCGAACGGTTGATCCCGGCGGAGAAGCAGATCCTCGAAACCGACCTGATCCCCGATGAAATCCTGGCCGAGATGCGCGATATGGGCCTGTTCGGCCTGACCATTCCGGAAGAGTTTGGCGGCGCGGGAATGAATATCAGCCAATATGTCCGCACCATCCGCGAGCTGTCCTATGCGATGCCTTGCTTCCGCTCGATCACCTCGATCAACATCGGCATGGTCTGTTCCGCCCTCAAGAACGGCGGCACGGCGGAGCAGCAGGCCGAATGGCTGCCGCGCCTTGCTGCGGGTGACATCGCCAGCTTCGGCCTGACCGAGCCCGGTTCCGGCTCAGACTCCGCGGCGATGCAGACCACTGCGACCCGTTCGGGCAATGGTTACGTTCTGAGCGGGACCAAGCGCTACATCACCAATGCCCCCTTCGCCAAGGTGGCGTTGATCATGGCCCGGACCAACAAGGATGCCCTGCCCAAAAACGCCCATGTCTCCGCCTTCATGGTGCCGATGGACTCGCCGGGCATCTCGGTTGGCAAGTCGGACAAGAAGATGGGCCAGGCCGGAAGCCATATCGCCGATATCGTGATGGACGATGTCCATGTTGCCGGTGAAGCACTGCTGGGCGGGGAAGAGGGCAAGGGTTTTGTCACCGCGATGCAGAGCCTTGATAACGGGCGGCTTTCGGTGGGCGCAGCGGCGGCTGGTTATGCCCGGCGCGCGCTTGATTCAGCGCTGCGCTACGCCAATGAACGCAAGGCCTTTGGCGAACCGATTGCCAA
>JANOFJ010000032.1:0-12642 GCA_031413595.1 Novosphingobium sp. | reverse complement strand
AAAATGATCAAATCGAAAAGCACGTTGATGCGGTGGTCAAAATATTGTTGAATGAAGCTTAAAAAAAGACGGTGTGGTGGGAGGGAATTACCAACATGTCGGCCGCGAGGCCGAGACGAGGGTTGCCCATCTAAGGCCTTCTTGTGGGAGAATTGAACTTGACCTCAAGCGTCTAACATTGAGGTGCGAAGCTTCTACTACTCTCTACTATGAACGAACGGCTGCTAACCGCCAGATCTTCCGCCATAAGCTGCTTGTCAGGACTGTCCGCAAACTCAGTCCCTAAGCAAGAGACCTGGCGGCGTGCGCAATGGGTCGCGAGCGGAAGTTGGACCAACTCTCGCCTAAAGTAGGCAGGTTTGTCAGTTGCCAACCCGCTCTGTGCTGGGCATCAAGTGCGGAGATAGCGGCGACCGGAGACTTTGCTGATGAATACCCCGCAAACGCAGCTTGGCAGTGGCTTTGGTGCTGATTCAACTGCGCGCGAAGTAATCGCGGGCGTTGATCTTTCCGGCAAGACAGCTTTGATCACTGGCGGCTATTCGGGGATTGGCACCGAAACTGTCCGTGCATTAGCAGGCGCAGGCGCGCGCGTAATCGTTGCGGGACGACGGCCCGAACAAGCCCAGGAAACTCTCGTTGACATTCTCGACACTTTAACGGTGATCGGCCTTGATCTCAGCGATCCGACCTCGGTTGATACTTGCGCGAGCGCGGTTGCCGCTGCCACCGACAAGATTGACCTGCTGATCAACAATGCAGCCATCATGGCCTGCCCTCTGGCTCGCGACGCGCGTGGCTATGAAAGCCAGTTTGCCACCAATCATCTCGGCCATTTCCAGCTTTCCGCCAGATTGTGGCCGCTTGTGAAGGCCTCAGGCACAGGCGCACGGGTCGTAGCGCTGTCCAGCCTCGCCCATAAGCGCAGCGCGTTTATCGGCGACGATCCAAATTATGAACGCCGCGACTATGAAAAATGGGAAGCCTATGGCCAGGCCAAAACCGCGAATGCCCTGTTCGCCGTCCATCTCGATAGTCTGGCAAAGGTACACGGCATTCGCGCCTATTCAGTCCATCCTGGCGGGATCATGACCAATTTGGGCCGTTATCTGACTGCGGACGATATCGCCATGATGACCACTGGTGCCGCATCAGGTAGCGGGTGGAAGTTCAAGACGGTCGAAGCCGGTGCCGCCACGACCATCTGGGCAGCAACCTCGCCGCTCCTTGAGGGCAAGGGTGGTGTTTATTGTGAGGATTGCGACATTGCCAACCTGACCGGCCTGAACCGTGACGCATCCATGACAGGCGTCATGCCCCATGCTTGCGACAGTGAAGCCGCCGCCAGGCTTTGGGAAATTTCAGAAACCCTGACCGGGGTGAGGTTTGCGGTCTAGGAAACCGAGAATTTCGAATTCTCGATTCCCTAAGGTCCAAAACCAACCTACGCCTGACCTCAGCTAAGTGTCCGCCTTTTTGGGCTTCGCTCTTTTGCCATTGAACGGCGCCAATGAGACGCGAAGCGGATGTTAGCCAAACAAATCCCGGCTGGCCTCCAGCGCCAGCTCGGCATCGTTTTCGGCGTCCTTCAGGAGGTGCCCATAGGTGTCGAGCGTTAGCTGGATGCTTTCATGTCCCATCCAAACCTGCATGCGCTTGAGCTAGATTCCTCGGGCAATCAAGCCGCTGGCCGCAGCGTGTCGCAACGCGTGGAAACCATATTTCGGCTTCAGGATCGGCTGGCCTTCGTCATTGGCGCAGGGCCGCCCCTGCCCGTCCACCTTCTGCGCGCTCAACCCTGCCCGTTCCTGGAGTGGAAAGAACATCCGGCAAAGCATGTTGTTATGAAATTGCGGTGTTCCCAGGCTGCTCGGAAGGCCAGGGCCTGCCGCGCTGTCGGACTGCGAAGTTTCCATCGCTTGAGTTCCGAAACTACTTCGGGCGGTGTCGGCACCGTCCTGCGTGCCGCCGGGCTCTTCGGGACACCAATGCAGGCAACACCGTCCGAACGTTGGCAAACCGTGATCCTGCCAGCGGCTAGGTCGATATCCTGCCAGCGCAGCCCGCGTAATTCGCTGGTGCGAAGATCGTCCGTGATCGCGGTCAGGATATCCTCGACTGTGTCGTGCAGCAGCGCCGCAGCAACCACCTTGGAATCCTCGACAGCACCTTCGCGGGCGAGAATATCAGCTAAAGCCAGGGGATGGTTGATGCAGGGTGATGCATCCGCATCCTTACGCCGCTGGAGCCGATGGCGATCAGCAGCAAACGCAGCTGCATCGAGGATCAGTATCAAGTCAGCGCTCATCAGATTTCCAATTCCTTGCCGGAAGGAGTATTCGCAACTTAGCGACCGAAACTGCAGGATGCCCAATTGAGAATGGGCTTGTCATGCAGGTGTCCCAGAGGGTCGCGCATGAACCCAAAGCCCCTTTCCGGCTGGTGATCAAACAGCCCACTCACCATGTTGCAATCCTGTTGCATGGATGGGCCGGGACTCGAATGAAATCGGAAAACGATGCAACAAGGCGCAACATGGCGATGTCGTCATGGAACAGCGTTTGACTGCCAAAATCTTGGTTTTCTGCCGTGCAGAATGGTAGCGGAGGAGGGACTTGAACCCCCGACACGCGGATTATGATTCCGCTGCTCTAACCAGCTGAGCTACTCCGCCCCGAAAGGCCTGCGTGCGGGCGAAGACGCCGGGCAGGCGGCGCACATAGGTTGCTCATGCGGCGGGGTCAACCATCCTGTTTGCCGCGGAATGGCCACACGCCCTGCCCTTCCCAGTGCGGCCCCAGGTAAAGATGGAGCCCCAGCCCGGTGATGGCGAATTCACGCGTGGGAACAGCCTCTGCCAGCTCGCGTTGCAGGGCTTTGGCAGCCTGAGGCGTGACCTTGTTCTGGATCGTGATGTGCAGGCGCGGAGGATGGGCGTCCTGCGCAGTGAGCGCACCGTGAAAATGCTCGGCGATACTCTCGCGGATTGCGAGCATGGCAGGACTGCGCAGCGCGATTGCGGTCCCTTTGCCGAGGTCCATCAGCCCTTCAATGCGCACCACCGGCGGCGCGAACTCGGCAGCAATCTTGCCCAGCAATCCGCGCAGCTCTTCGCGCAAGGAAGGCGCAAAGGCGTGGAACAGCGTGACATGCGCCTTCAGCCAATTGCGTTCGGGCGGGAAGTGAGTGCGGCGCAGTTCATCGGCCCAGGCGAAAACATCGCCCGGCAATTCGGCCGTGACGATGAAGGGAGCAAACGAGCGTTTTTCCGGATCGGACATCATCCGAACCTGCCCGCCAAGGGAAAGACTGGCAAGCCCTTGCCAAGGCCGTGCCTGCGCCGCACTATCGCGGACTGCGAACCTTGGAGGGGGAAAGTCAATGCAACGGACTGCCAAATCGGCTTTGCTGATCGGGGGCGCCATGCTCATGCTGGGGAACGCGCCAGATCTGTCTCCCAAGCCCGCATCACCCCCGACCATCGCCGCGCAACGGGCCGTGTCTGCCGCGCTTCCGGCCGAGGACGGCCGCGACGCAGAATTTGCCGCGCGCGGTTTTATTGCCAGCCGCGCCGATCCCTTGATCCGCGCGACAGACGGCCGGGCGGTATGGAACCTTGGCAGTTACGATTTTGTCGCGGGTGCTGCACCAGAAACGGTCAACCCATCGCTGTGGCGCCACATCGGCCTGCTGCGCCGGCATGGGTTGTTCAAGGTTGCCGAGGGCGTGTGGCAAGTGCGCGGGTTTGACGTTTCGAACATGACCGTGGTCAGAGGCTCCACCGGGTGGATCCTGATTGATCCGCTGACCAACAAGGAGACAGCGGCCGCCGCGCTCGAGCTGGTCAATCAGCAGCTTGGCCCTCGCCCGGTCAGCGCGGTGATCTATAGCCACAGCCATGCCGACCATTTCGGCGGCGTGCGCGGCGTGGCGAGCGAAGCGGATGTAGTGGCAGGCAAGGTGGCGATTATTGCGCCTGCGCAATTTATCGAGGAATCGGCCTCGGAAAACATCATGGCCGGCGGTGCGATGGGGCGGCGGGCGAATTATCAGTTCGGCGCCGGACTTGTGCCGGGAGTCCAGGGCCAGATGGGCAGCGGTATCGGTACCGGAGTGGCCTCCGGCGAAATTACGCTGATCGCGCCGACCGACACGATTACCAGGACCGGCGAAAAGCGGCTGATCGATGGGGTGAACCTTGAGTTCCAGATGGTTTCAGGCAGCGAGGCGCCGTCGGAACTCAACGTCTATATCGTCCCGACCAGAACCTTCCTGTCCGCCGAAATGTCGACCTGCAGCTTGCACAATATCCTCACCCCGCGCGGCGCCAAGGTGCGTGATACAAGGGCCTGGGCGGGCTATCTGGACGAGGCAGTGCAGCTGTACGGGGCCCGGAGCGAGGTAATGATCTCGAGCCATTGCTGGCCGCGTTTTGGCGGCGGCGAAGTCGCCGGCGCGCTGGCCGCTCAGCGCGACAATTACCGTTATCTCCACGATCAGACGATCAGGCTGATGAACCGCGGCGAGACTGCGGTGGAAATTGCCGAAGCGGTAAAGCAGCCCCCTGCCCTGGCCAAAGACTGGTTCAATCACGGCTATTACGGCACCTACAGCCACAATTCGAAGGCGGTCTATCAATTCTACCTCGGCTGGTATGATGCGGTTCCGGCCAACCTTAATCCGCATCCTCCGGCCCAGCGCGCGCAGCGATACATCGCCGCGCTCGGCGGTGCCAGGAAGGCGATTACGCTCGCCAAAAAGGCGATGGCGGCGGGCGACTATCGCTGGTCGTCGGACCTGCTCAACCAGCTGGTTTTTGCCGAGCCCGCCAATGCACAGGCGCGTGCTCTGCTGGCCGACAGCTATGAACAGCAAGGCTATCAGGCTGAAAGCGCAATCTGGCGCAACCAGTTTCTGTCAGCCGCGCGTGATCTGCGTCAGGGCGGACCAACCCGCGCGTCAAGCACGCAGAGCAGCGACATGATCTCGGCCATACCGACGCAAACCCTGCTCGATTCGGTATCGACCCGGTTTGATCCGGCCAAGCTGAACGGAAGACAGCTGGCGATCAATCTGGTCCTGCCCGAGCGGCAGGAGAGCGCCGGGATCGAAGTGGGCAAAACCACGATGATCGGGCGGATGTCCCCGCTGACCAGGCCAGACGCGACCATCACCGGTCCGCGCCGTTTGCTGTTGGGGCTGGTGTTCCTCAAGCTGCCGCTGGCTCAACTCGAGGCCGCCGGTCTCAAGGTCGAGGGTGATCGCAGCGCGGTGGAAGCGTGGGCTAATTCGCTGGATCCAATGCCGGGGAGCTTCAATATCGCCGAGCCTTAGGGCGCGATCAGATCTCGCCCCGCGCCCGGCGGATCGTGAACCAGCGCTCAACGTTGGCGTTATGCTGCTCAAGCGTCGAGGCAAACAGATGCCCACCGGTGCCGTCGGCGACCATATAAAGCGCATCGGTCTTGGCCGGATTGAGGACCGCCTCGATCGAGGCTTTGCCCGGATTGGTGATCGGGCCTTTGGGCAGGCCGATCATCGAATAGGTGTTGTAATCGTTGATCGCCTGGATCTCGGACTGGCGGATCCGGCGGCCGAGCGGCTTGCCCTGGGTGATCGGATAGATGATCGTCGGATCGGCCTGAAGCATGATCCCCTGCCGCAAGCGGTTTGAATAAAGCCCGGCAACGATCCTGCGCTCAGACGGCTTGCCGGTTTCCTTCTCGACGATCGCGGCCAGCGCCAGAGCTTGCTGCGGAGTTGAAACCGCAATCCCGGGCGCGCGCTTGGCCCAGAGTTCCGCCACCGTGCGCTGCATCGCGGTCTGCATCCGCAGCATTACTGCTTGCCGGGTTTGGCCGCGCTCGATCTCGTAGGTATCGGGCAGGATCGAACCTTCGGGCGGCACCGCAATGCTGCCGGTCAGCAGCGGCTGCGCCATCAGTCGCTCATAGACCATGATCGAGGGCATGCCTTCGGGCACAGTGACAAACCGGCGCAGCACTTCATCGCCTTGCAAGATCGCGAGGATCTGCGAGGGGCTGGCACCCTTCGGCAGGAGAAACTCCCCCGCCTTGATCGGCGCACCGCCGCCAAAAAACCGCGCGCGCAGACGGAAGCTGTCAGCCGATCTGATCGCGCCTGCTGCTTCCAACTTTGCGGCAACTGTCCCCAGGCTCGCACCATCGGGCACGACAAAGGCCTTTTCCGCCTGCAATGGCCCGGCCGAAAACCAACCGCCCAGCAGGCTCCACGCAGCCAGCGCCAGCAGCAGCGCGACAATCGCAGCCAGCAGTCGGCCACGCCGCGGCATGGATCAGATTGCCTTCATGATCAGGCTGGCGTTGGTTCCGCCGAACCCGAAGCTGTTGTTTAGCACGGCCTTGACGACCCGCTTCTTGGCAACGAGCGGCACCAGATCCACGCCCTCGCAGCCCTCGTCGGGATTATCGAGGTTAAGCGTTGGGGGCACGATCTGATCGCGGATCGCCAGAATGCAGAAGATCGCCTCAACCGCGCCCGCGCCGCCCAGCAAATGGCCGATGGCGGATTTGGTCGAGCTCATCGAAACACCGCCGATCGCATCACCGAACAGCCGCTTGACCGCGCCCAGTTCAATTGTGTCAGCCATGGTCGAAGTGCCATGCGCGTTGATATAGTCGATGTCGGATGGCTGCATCCCGGCCTTTTTCAGCGCCATTTCCATCGAACGATAGGCCCCGAAGCCATCGGGATGCGGAGCGGTGACGTGATAGGCATCGCCCGACAGGCCATAGCCGACCACTTCGGCATAGATCTTCGCGCCGCGCGCCTTGGCGTGCTCATATTCCTCGAGCACCACAACGCCCGCACCTTCTCCCATGACAAAACCATCGCGGTCCTTGTCATAGGGACGGCTGGCCTGTTCGGGGCGGTCATTGAACGAGCAGTTGAGCGCGCGGGCCTGGGCAAATCCGGCCACACCGATCGGGCAGATCGTGCCTTCCGCTCCGCCCGCCAGCATGATGTCGGCATCGTCGTCGCGGATCATCCGCGCGGCATCGCCGATTGAATGCGCGCCGGTGGAGCAAGCGGTCACCACCGCATGGTTGGGGCCCATCAGGCCATATTTGATCGAAACCTGACCCGAAATCAGGTTGATGAGACGGCCATGGACGAAATGCGGTGAGACGCGGCCCGGTCCCTTTTCGGCCAGCACCAGTGATTCGCTTTCGATTCCCGGCAGACCGCCGATCCCCAAGCCGATCGAGCAGCCAGCGCGCAATCTGGTTGCCTCGTCCATTTCGGTCAGGCCCGCGTCTTCCAACGCCTGCCCTGCCGCATCGATGCCATAGATGATGAATGGATCGACCTGGCGCTGGACCTTGTGATCGACCCGCTTGTTGGGATCGAACCCATAGGGATGATCGGCCGGCTTTACCTCGCAGGCAATCAGGCACTTTTGATCGGAAGGATCAAATCTGGTGATCCGCCCCGCGCCCGACATTCCGGCGAGCAGGTTTTTCCAAACCGTTTCAACCTCCGCTCCCAGCGGAGTAACAAGGCCAAGACCGGTAACGACGACACGACGCATGGAAATCTCCAAACTCGAAAATGCAACAGGCTCAGCCCTTTACGGACTGAGCCTGTCGAAACCCCGTTGAGCCGTCCCCCGTTGACCTGTCAAAGCGGCGAACAGCCCTTCAACACGCTCAGGGCAATCGGGGAAGTTGGACTGAAGCAATCAGCCCTTGTTATCATTGATGAACTTGATCGCGTCCGAGACGGTAGCGATCTTTTCGGCCGCATCGTCAGGGATTTCGACGCCAAATTCTTCTTCGAACGCCATCACCAGCTCAACAATGTCGAGGCTGTCGGCGCCCAGATCATCGATAAAGCTGGCGTCTTCGGTAACTTTGTCAGCTTCTACGCCAAGATGCTCAACGACAATCTTCTTAACCCGGTCGGCAGTGTCGCTCATGGATAAACCCCTTCGTGAACGGCAGGTGAAATCTGAAAATCGCCCTAATCAACGGGAGAGGCGCTGGCAAGCGCCATCCCCAAATTCATCCCTTTTGCGGTTCAACGATACGTATGTGAAGGTCGCGCAGCGCCCTGCTTTCCGGAAGCGATGGCGCGCCCATCAGCAGGTCTTCCGCCCGCTGGTTCATCGGGAACAGTGTTATTTCGCGCAGATTCTGCGCGCCGCACAGCAGCATGACGACCCGGTCGACCCCCGCCGCCATCCCGCCATGTGGCGGTGCGCCATACTGGAACGCGCGGTAAAGCCCGCCAAAGCGGTCCTCCACATCGGCCTTTGACAGCCCGGTCAACTCGAACGCCTTGACCATCAGGTCGGGATGCTGGTTGCGGATCGAGCCCGAGGCGATCTCGAACCCGTTGCAGACCAGATCATATTGGTAGGCCAGAATCGTCAGCGGATCCTGCTTTTCAAGCGCATCCATCCCGCCTTGCGGCATCGAGAACGGATTATGCGCGAAATCGACCTTCTTGTTTTCCTCGTCCCATTCGTAGAACGGGAAATCGACGATCCAGCACAGGTTGAAACTGCTCTGATCGATCAGACCCAGCTGTTCGCCGACGCGGGTGCGGGCGAGACCCGCCAGCTTCGCGGCTTGCGATTCCTTGCCCGCCGCAAAGAAGCAGCCATCATCGGGGCCAAGGCCGAGCGCCTCATAAAGCGCGAGCATGCCCGGCTCGCCGTGGTTCTTGGCGATAGGCCCGCCGAACTCACCGGCTTTGCGGGTTACATAACCGAGGCCCGCATGGCCTTCGCTCCGAGCCCAGTCATTCATGTCGTCGAAGAACTTACGGCTCTTCTCCGCTGTACCGGGCGAGGGAACAGCGCGGACCACGCCGCCCGAGCCGACAATCTTCTCGAACAGGCCAAAGCCCGACTTGCTGAAATGCTCCGACACATCGCTGACCAGCAGCGGGTTGCGCAGATCGGGCTTGTCCGAGCCGTATTTCAGCATCGCCTCGGCATGGGGAATGCGCGGAAAACTGCCCGCAGGCGTCACGCTTTTACCCTCGGCAAAGCCCTCGAACACGCCGGCCAGGACTGGCTCCATCGTGTCCCAGACTTCTTCTTGCGTTACGAAACTCATTTCCAGATCGAGCTGATAAAACTCGCCCGGCAGGCGGTCAGCGCGGGGATCCTCGTCGCGGAAGCACGGTGCGATCTGGAAATAGCGATCGAAGCCTGCCACCATCAGCAGCTGCTTGTACTGCTGCGGCGCCTGCGGCAGCGCATAGAACTTGCCGGCATGGATCCGGCTAGGGACCAGGAAGTCGCGTGCGCCTTCGGGGCTCGATGCGGTCAGGATCGGGGTCGAATATTCGGTGAAGCCAGCGCCTTCCATCCGGCGGCGCATGTCCGAAATGATCTTGGTGCGCTTGACGATATTGCCGTGAAGCGTCTCGCGGCGCAGATCGAGGAAGCGATATTTGAGGCGGATTTCCTCAGGATATTCCTGCTCGCCAGCCACAGGCAGCGGCAGCTCTTCGGCGCGGCTCAGCACTGAGGCGGAACGGGCATAGACCTCGATCTCGCCGGTCGGCAAATTGGCATTGGCCGTCCCTGCAGCGCGCAGTTTAACCACGCCATCGATGGTTACGACGCTTTCCGCACGCAAACCTTCAAGCACCGCCAGCGCCGGACTATCGCTATCGGCGACGATCTGGGTCAGCCCGTAATGATCGCGCAAATCGATAAACAGCACACCGCCATGATCACGCTTGCGGTGCACCCAGCCCGACAGACGGACCGTCTGGCCGTCTTGAGCCGCAGTCAACGCGCCGCAATTGTGTGAACGATAGGGATGCATTGAAACTCTTTCCATTCGGTCTGCAATAAGGCAGGGGGAAGCCGCGGGCTAACAGGCGAAGCGCGCAGATTTGTCAAGCCGCGGGCTCGCATGGGCCCATAACGAAAAGCACCATGAAAATACATCCACTGATTACAACCAGCGCAGCGCTCGCCGAATTGTGCGAACGCCTCTCGAAGGCACACTTCATCTGCGTCGACACCGAATTCATGCGCGAGAACACCTATTGGCCCGAACTGTGCCTGATCCAGATTGCGGATACTGAGGAGGCGGCAGCGATCGATCCGCTCGCGCCTGGCATCGATATGGGTCCACTGCTCGAACTGATGACGGGCAATGAGGACGTGCTCAAGATCTTCCATGCCGGCGGGCAGGATGTGGAAATCATCTTCAACCTGACCGGTAAGACGCCGCATCCGATCTTCGACACCCAGATCGCGATGATGGCGATCAGCCAGTCGGAGCAGATCGGCTATTCCAATTTGTGCGAAAGCTGGCTGGGCATCGAAGTGGACAAGGGCGCCCGGTTTACCGACTGGTCGCGCCGCCCGCTCACTGACCGGCAAATCGAATATGCTATCGGTGATGTCACCCATCTTGCCCGGATTTTTCCCAAGATCCTTGCGCGCTTGAAGAAAACCGGGCGCGGGGCGTGGATTGATATCGAAATGGAAAAGCTGGCCGACCCCGCCAACTATCGCAACGATCCCAACAAATCCTGGATGCGGATCAAGGCTTCGGGCCGCAATCCGGCGATGCTCGGGCGGCTCAAGGCGCTGGCCCATTGGCGCGAACTGGAAGCGCGCGACAAGAACCTGCCGCGCGGGCGGATCGCGCGCGATGAAACGGTCGCCGATATCGCCAGCCACCCGCCCAAGGTCCAGGCTGACCTGGCCAAGGTGCGCGGGCTTTCGGCGGGCTGGAAGGATAATGAGATCGGCCGGCGGATGATGGCCGCGCTGGCAGCAGCACAGCCGATGACCGACGCTGAAATGCCGCTGCGCACCCCGCGCGGCGCGCCGCTGGGCAAGGAAGGCGCGTTGGTCGCCGATCTGCTCAAGCTGCTGCTCAAGATCCGCAGCCGCGAGATCGACGTGTCCTCGCGGCTTCTGGCCCGTAGCGAAGAGCTGGAGCTGTTGGCGGCCGGGGTGCGCAAAGGCCTGCCGATGCTGGAAAACTGGCGGTTTGAGCAATTCGGCAAGGACGCGCTCGATCTGGTCGAGGGCAAGATGGCTTTTGCGGTGGTGAACGGCAAACTCAAGATGACCCATATCGATGATGTCGTGGTGGTGGATGAGGCGCCCGCAGAAACCAGCTCCATGCCTGCTGAAGCGGTTGAGGCGTCCGAGTGAGCGCTGGATGAGCACTTACCTGCCCACGCTCAAACAGCTGCAATATCTGGTCGCACTGCATGAGCATGGCCATTTCGGCCGGGCGGCGGATGCCTGCTTCGTCTCGCAATCGACGCTTTCAGCCGGGCTCCGCGATCTGGAAAACCTGCTGAAAGTCATTCTGGTCGAGCGCACCAAGCGTGCGGTCCGTTTTACGCCGCTGGGCAACAGCGTGGTTGCCAAGGCGCACCGCGTGCTGCGCGAGGCTGAAGAGCTGGTAGACCTTGTGCAGTCGGGCGGACTGCCCTTGTCGGGCGAAGTGCGGATGAGCGTGATCCCGACGATTGCGCCGTTCCTGCTGCCCCGGATGCTGCCGCGCCTGCGCCGTGAACGCCCTGCTCTCAAGCTGTTTCTGCGCGAGGAGCCCAGCGCGGCGGCGATCGAATCGCTCCATCATGGCCGCTCGGACTGCGTGCTGCTGGCCCTGCCCTTCCCGACTGGCGAGGTGGAAAAGGAGACGATTGAGCTCGATGCGCTGTTTGTGGCCTTTCCGAAGGACGATCCGCGCGATCCACCCGAGGAAATATTGCCCGCGTCGATCGACGAGAACCGGCTGCTGCTGCTGGAAGACGGCCACTGCCTCAAAGACCACGTCCTCGCAGCCTGCAACCGCCCCGAAATGCGCGCCAGCGCAGCGATGATCGGCACCAGTCTGCATACGCTGGTGCAGATGGTCGATAATGGTCTGGGGCTGACGCTGCTGCCCGAAATGGCGCTGGATGCAGGGATTTTGAACGGCACCAACGTCGTCGCCCGCCCCCTAAAGGCCGCCAACGCCAACCGCGAAATCGCTCTGGTATGGCGCAAGAACTCGCCGCGCACCGAGGAGTTCAGGCTGCTGGCGGAGGAGCTGCGGGCGGGTTGATAATAGTTGATAAAGAGCCTATCAGAGTGCTGGAACCACAGGAGGCGTGGATGATCAGTGCAGACCTTGGCGAAAAGCTCGAATCCTTTGTCACCTCGCTTGTCGCGACCGGGCGCTACAACTCGAAGAGCGAAGTGCTGCGGGAAGGCATCAGACTGATCCAGGAACGTGAGGCGAAGCTGAACGCCCTTGATCTGGCAATTGCGCGCGGGCTAGCCGAGGCGGATGCTGGCCTTGGTACGCCTGCAGAGGAAGTTTTCGAACGGCTGCAAACCAAGTACCGCAAGATGGCCGACAAGGCCGCATGAAGGTCATTTTGACGCCGACTGCTCAACGCGAGCTCGAGGCGATTGGCGATTACATCGCGCTCGACAGTCCGAGGCAGGCGGATCGCTTTCTTGGCGAACTGCTGGGCACCTGCCAACGCTTGTCGGAATTTCCCAAACGGTTCCCGCTGGTCGACCGCTACGCAACGCATGGCATTCGCCGCTGCCTGCACGGCAATTACCTGATCTTCTACCGCATCGAGCCAGAACTCGTCAGAGTTCTGCATATCCTG
>JANOFJ010000031.1:0-3198 GCA_031413595.1 Novosphingobium sp. | reverse complement strand
GCGATACCGGGCCACTGGTGGTTTCGGACGGGCAGCGCAGGCTCGCCCGGCGGTTTGGCTTCAATGGCTGGGGCGGCAAATATATCATGCCGGGCGATCAGACGATCGGGTCGGAACTGGCGTCCAGCGCCGGGCTGGCGGTGGAAACCTGCGACTGGATTCTGGAAGGCGGCGCGCTCGATGGCGACGGCACCGGGCTGGTCGTCACGACCGAACAATGCCTGCTCCACCCCAACCGCAACCCCGATCTTTCACGCGCCGACCTTGAGGCGCGGCTGGCGCGCGATCTGGGCTTCACCCGCGTACTGTGGCTGGGCGAGGGGCTGGTGGGCGATCACACCGATGGCCATGTCGACAATCTCGCCCGCTTTGTGGCGCCCAATCTGCTGGCTCTGCCCCGCGCAACCGGCGCCGACGATCCCAATGCCGCGATTTACGCTGATGCCAAGGCCCGCGCCGAGACGTTTGGCGTGACGGTGCGCGAAGTGCCCTCGCCCGGGCGGGTCGAGCAAGACGGCCGGATCGAACCGGCGAGCTATATGAACTTCGTGATTACCTCGAAGCTGGTGGTGGTGCCCATCTATGGCACGCCCCATGACGCAGACGGAGTAGCGGCGGTGGCCGAGCTGTTCCCGGGCCGCGAAGTGATCGGGATCATGGCCGATGCGGTACTGGCGGGCGGCGGCAGTTTCCATTGCGCCAGTCAGCAGATGCCGCTTTAACTTTTCGGCAAGGCAACGGGCGCACTATGCCGGCATGGCCAGACTTATCGCCCAAGCACTGATCGATTCGAGCGCCTTAAGGCTTGATTGGCTGCGCTCGGTGATCGTTTGCGGCTGCGCGCTGGCGTTGATCGTCGCCGATCGTGCGCTGCTGACGCTAGGCCTGTAGCAGCTTCAACAGCGCCGCTACCGCCGCAAGGCCCAGCACCGCACCCGTAAAAATCCGCCAGGCATTCTCTGACACGCGGCCAAACGCCAGCGTGCCCAGCCAATTGCCCAGCAGTACCGCCGGGTAGAGAATCGCTGCCAACAGCGGCTCACGCGGTGTCGCCACCCCCAAAGCCACCGCCGAGACACAACCCGCCAGCGAGGTGGCGAGGAAGATCGTCATCATCGAAGCCCGCGCCATTTGCGGCGGCAGCGCCCGGCGGAGGTAATATGGCACCACCGGTGGACCGGGCATTCCCGCAAATCCGGTCAATATCCCAGAGGTAATTCCGGTCGTGCCGGTCTCTAGTGAACTTGGCTGATGCCCGTCAGCCCGCTTGGGCAGCAGCACCAGCAGGAACGCCCCCAGCGCCACCAGCGCAATCATCAACCGCGCCAGCGCCGGGTCGGTAATCGCCAAGAGCCACACGCCCAGCGGGGTCGCGATCATCGCCAGCACCGATATATGCAGCGCCGAACGCTCGGCATGGCCGATGATCTTCTTCAGCCCGACCAGCCCGATGAACAAGCCGAGCAAATTCGCCACCACCACCGCCTCGGCGGGCGGGATGGCAAGGCCCATCACCGGGACCAGCAGGATCGCCATGCCGAACCCGGCCAGCCCCCGCACGAACGCCGCCGCCAGCGCGGCGGCGATTGCGACGGCAATCTGGTCAGGAGTGAGGCCGGCGATCAATTAGCGCGCAAATCAGGCGGGGTCGCCTCACCCTGCAGCATCGCGATTGCTTCGGCGAGCGGCATGAAGCGCTGGCGCTCCTCACCAAGCGTGCGGATCGCCACGGTGCCCTCTTCAGCCTCGCGCTTGCCGACCACCAGCAGGTGCGGAACCTTGGCCAACGAATGTTCGCGCACCTTGTAGTTGATCTTCTCGTTGCGCAGGTCGCTTTCCACCCGGATCCCGGCCGCCTTCAACTGTTTTGTGACCTCAGTGGCATAGTCATCCGCATCCGAAACAATCGTTGCGACCACAGCCTGCACCGGGGCGAGCCAGACTGGCAGTTTCCCGGCGTAATGCTCGATCATGATGCCGATGAAGCGCTCAAAACTGCCCAGGATCGCGCGGTGAAGCATGACCGGGCGATGCTTTTCGCCATCCTCGCCGATATAGCTCGCATCAAGCCGTTCGGGCAGCACGGTATCGGTCTGCAGAGTGCCGACCTGCCAGGTCCGGCCGATTGCATCGGTCAGATGGAACTCCAGCTTGGGCGCATAGAACGCGCCTTCGCCGGGCAGCTCTTCCCAGCCCCATTCGGGTGTGTTGCGGCCCGTGACCGCCACCGCATCGCGCATCGACTGTTCGGACCAGTCCCACATTTCGTCCGAGCCGAACCGTTTGTCCGGACGCAGCGCCAGCTTGATCGCATAGTCCGAAAAACCCAGATCCTTGTAAACCAGATCGAGCAAATCGCAGAAATCGGCGACTTCGGACACCAGCTGATCTTCGCGCACGAAGATATGCGCATCGTCCTGGGTGAACTGGCGGACCCGCATCAACCCGTGCAGCGCGCCATGCGGCTCGTTCCTGTGGCAGCAGCCGAATTCGGCCATACGCATCGGCAGGTCGCGCCAGGATTTCGTTCCCTGGCGGAAGATCAGCACATGCGCCGGGCAGTTCATCGGCTTTAGCGCCATCAGCCCGGCGTCGGCGGCGAACAGCGGGCCTTCATCCGCCGTGCTCGGGACCGCGTCGGGCACCAGGAACATGTTCTCGCGATATTTGCCCCAATGGCCGGAGGCTTCCCACTGCCGGGAATCCATCAGCTGCGGCGTCTTCACCTCGCGGTAGCCGGCAGCGTCCAGCCGGCGGCGCATATAGGCTTCCAGCGCCCGCCACAGCACGAAGCCGCGCGGGTGCCAGAAGATCGACCCCTGCGCTTCGGATTGCAGGTGGAACAGGTGCATCTCCTGGCCGATCCGGCGATGGTCACGCTTTGCGGCCTCCTCCAGACGCACCAGATGCGCATCCAGCTGCTTCTTGGTCAGCCAGCCGGTGCCGTAGATGCGCGACAATTGCGCATTGTTCTGGTCGCCGCGCCAATAGGCACCCGATACGCGCGTCAGCTTGAACGCATCGGGCGCGAGCTTGCCGGTGGAGGGCAGGTGCGGCCCGCGGCACATGTCGAGCCAGGCGCCTTCGGACTGCGGCGGCCCGGACCAGTAGACCGACAGCTCCTCGTCGGCTGGAAGCGTCGCTGCCCATTCCGCCTTGAAGGTCTCGCCCTGCGCCTGCCAGCGGGCGATCAGCGCG
>JANOFJ010000030.1:0-4907 GCA_031413595.1 Novosphingobium sp. | reverse complement strand
ATCTTGAGCACCGGGTGATGCTCAATGGTGCGCGAACCGTCGTGTTCAAATAGGCGCGATCCGGCAGAGACTGCGGAACAGCCCCTGCTCGATGCACTCGATGCCGCCGGGATCGGCTGGACGCTGCACGAACATGAGGCGGTATTCACGGTAGAGGCCAGCGAGCACCTGCACCGGACCATCGCCGGTCTGCACACCAAGAACCTGTTCCTCAAGGATAGCAGCGGACAGTTCTGGATCGTCACCGCGCCGCATGATGCGCGGGTCGACCTGAAGGCGCTGCCGGGCGCAATCGGCTCGAAGAAGGTCAGCTTCGGCAAGGCGGAAGATATGGAACGGCTGCTGGGGATCGGCCCCGGCTCGGTTACGCCGCTGGCGGCAATCAACGACCGCGATGGCGCAGTGAAAGTGGTGATCGACGCGCGGCTGGCCGCGGGAACATGCGTCAATGTCCATCCGCTCCGCAACACCGCCACAATCGGCCTGTCGGGGAGCGGGCTGGTCAGCTTTCTGGCGAGCACGGGCCATACCCCGCAAATTGTGCTAGTCCCGGCGCCGCTATGAGCATCAGCACGTTCGAACTGTTCAAGATCGGGGTCGGCCCGTCGAGCTCGCACACCGTTGGCCCGATGGTGGCCGCGCGGCGGTTTGGCGCATGGCTGGAAAACAGCGGCAGACTGGGCGCAGCGCGGAAGGTCAAGGTTGAGCTTTATGGCTCGCTGGCGCTGACCGGACGCGGCCACGCCACCGATACCGCCGTGATCCTCGGCCTGCTTGGAGAAGTGCCCGCCACGGTCGATATCGACGGCGTGGCGGGGCTGGTCGAGGCGGTCAGCCGCACCCGAACGCTGCGCCTGTTCGGCCAGCAAGAAGTAGCCTTCGATCCTGCCGCCGATCTGCTGTTCCATCAGCGCGTCCGCCAGCCGTTCCACACCAACGCCATTGCATTTGAGGCGCATGACGAAGCAGGCGGATTGCTCGCGCGGCGGATGTATTATTCAGTCGGCGGCGGCTTTGTGGTTGATGAGGATGAGGCCGGCAGCAACAGCCGCACCGCAGCGGATCACGCGATCCTGCCGTATGACTTTGCCTCGGGCGATGAATTGCTCGAACTGGGGACAAGCAGCGGCCTCAGCTTTGCCGAGCTGGTGTTCGCCAACGAATGCGCGCGGATGCCTGCCGCAGAAGCCGAGGCCAGGCTGGACGGCATCGCCCAGGCCATGGCCGACAGCATCGATCGCGGCTGCCGTCAGACCGGCATCCTGCCCGGCGGACTGAAGGTCAATCGGCGTGCGGCCAAGCTCGCCTGCGAATTGGCTGCCCGCCAGGAGGCCAACCTCAACGATCCGCTGGCGGTGCTCGACTGGATCAATTTGTGGGCGATGGCGGTCAATGAAGAAAACGCCGCCGGGGGCCGGGTGGTTACCGCGCCGACCAATGGCGCAGCCGGGATCATCCCGGCGGTCATGCGGTTCCACGATCGCTGCTATCGAGGCACGGCGGAGACCCGCCGCACCTTCCTGCTGACCGCTGCCGCGATCGGTGCGCTATACAAAAAGAACGCCTCGATCTCGGGCGCGGAGGTTGGCTGCCAGGGTGAAGTTGGCGTGGCTTGCTCGATGGCTGCTGCCGGGTTGACGGCGGTGCTCGGCGGGACCAATGCGCAGATCGAAAATGCCGCCGAAATCGGGATGGAACATAATTTGGGACTGACTTGTGACCCGGTTGCAGGGCTGGTGCAAATCCCTTGCATTGAACGCAACGCGATGGGTGCGGTCAAGGCGATCGACGCCTCGCGGCTGGCGATGATGGGGGATGGATCGCATATGGTCAGCCTTGACAAGGTGATCGAAACCATGCGCCAAACCGGGCTTGATATGCGGGCGAAATATAAGGAAACGTCGCTTGGCGGCCTTGCTGTCAATGTCGTAGAATGTTGAATTCCAGGAGAGAATGCCAATGAAGACCCGCGCCGCCGTTGCCTTTGCCCCCAAGACCCCGCTGGAAATCGTCGAGCTTGATCTCGAAGGCCCCAAGGCCGGTGAAGTGCTGGTCGAGATCATGGCGACCGGCATCTGCCACACCGACGCCTATACCCTCGACGGGCTTGATTCAGAAGGGATTTTCCCGAGTGTTCTGGGCCATGAAGGCGCCGGGATTGTGCGCGAAGTCGGCCCCGGGGTTACCAGCATCAAGCCCGGCGATCATGTGATCCCGCTTTACACTCCCGAATGCCGCCAGTGTAAATCGTGCCTCTCGGGCAAGACCAACCTCTGCACCGCGATCCGCGCCACGCAGGGCAAAGGTGTGATGCCCGATGGCACCTCACGGTTTTCCTACAAGGGCGAGACTATCTTCCATTACATGGGCTGCTCAACCTTTTCCAACTTCACGGTTTTGCCTGAAATCGCGGTCGCCAAGATCCGCGAAGACGCGCCGTTCAACACCAGCTGCTACATCGGCTGCGGGGTGACGACGGGCGTTGGCGCGGTGGTCAATACGGCCAAGGTCCGCCCGGGGGACAATGTCATCGTGTTCGGGCTGGGCGGGATCGGCCTCAACGTGCTGCAGGGCGCGCGGATGGCGGGTGCAGGGATGATTGTCGGTGTCGACATCAACCCTGACCGTGAGGAATGGGGCAAGCGGTTCGGCATGACGCATTTCGTGAACCCCAAGAACATCGACGGCGATATCGTCGCGCATCTGGTCGCGCTGACCGATGGCGGGGCCGATTACACCTTTGACTGCACCGGCAACACAACCGTGATGCGGCAGGCACTTGAAGCCTGCCACCGCGGCTGGGGCACCTCGATCATCATCGGTGTGGCCGAAGCGGGCAAGGAAATCTCGACCCGCCCGTTCCAGCTCGTCACCGGCCGCAACTGGCGCGGAACCGCGTTCGGCGGCGCCAAAGGGCGCACCGATGTGCCCAAGATCGTCGATTGGTACATGAACGGCAAGATCGAGATCGACCCGATGATTACCCATGTGCTGACGCTTGAGGAAATCAACAAAGGGTTCGATCTGATGCATGCCGGGGAATCGATCCGCAGCGTTGTGGTCTTCTGATGGAGCAGCTCAGCGCCAATCGAAGCCATGGCGGCACGCAGGGCGTTTTTACGCATCAGTCGACCGAGACCGGAACTGCGATGACCTTCTCCGTGTTCGTGCCCGATCACGCGCCGGGGACCAAACTGCCGGTGTTGTGGTATCTTTCGGGGCTGACCTGCACCCATGCCAATGTCACCGAAAAGGGCGAATTTCGTGCCGCCTGCGCCAAGGCTGGGGTGATTCTCGTAGCCCCTGACACCAGCCCCCGCGGCGACGATGTGCCCGATGATGATGGCTATGACTTCGGCAAGGGAGCAGGCTTTTATGTCGATGCCACGCAGGAGCCGTGGGCTGCGAATTTCCGGATGCGCTCATACATCGAGCAGGAGCTGCCCGCGCTGATCGCGGCCGAGTTTCCGGCCGATATGACGCGGCAGGGGATCACCGGACATTCAATGGGAGGCCATGGCGCGCTGACGATTTCACTCCGCAATCCGGGCCGGTTCCGTTCGGTCAGCGCCTTCGCGCCGATCGTCAACCCGCTCAACAGTCCGTGGGGCGAGAAGGCCCTGTCCGGCTATATCGGACCGGATAAAGCAGACTGGCGCCAGTATGACGCCTGCGCCTTGATCGAAGATGGTGCGCGGTTGCCTGATCTGTTGGTCGATCAGGGCGAGGCTGACAACTTCCTGCATGAGCAGCTCAAGCCCGGACTGTTGGTGCTGGCCTGCAAAAAGGCCGGTATCCCCGCGACGATCCGTATGCAGCCGGGCTATGACCACTCCTATTACTTCATCTCCAGCTTCATGGCCGACCATGTCGCCTGGCACGCAGAGCGCCTCAAGGCGTGACCGGCGAAGCGCGCCTTGCTGAAATTATCGCGGAGCATGGGGCTCGCGAAGGTCCGCTCTTGCCGATCCTGCACGATGTGCAGGCCGCATTCGGCTGCGTTGATGCAGCAGCCGAAGCGCAGATTGCCAAGGCGCTGAACCTGAGCCGCGCCGAAGTGCACGGAGTTGTCAGTTTCTATCATGATTTCACGGCCACAGCCGATCCGCGCCCGGTGGTGCAACTGTGCCGGGCCGAGGCTTGCAAGGCCCGCGGGGTTGAGGCGCTGGTGGCGGCGGCAGAGGCGGCGGCGGGTGACCGGGTCAGACTTTCGGCCGTTTACTGCCTCGGCCTGTGCAGCGTGGGCCCGTGCGCGCGGATCGGCGGCAAAGTTTACGCGCGGCTCAATGAAACCGCGCTGGTCAATCTGGTGCAATCGGCATGAGTGTTGTGCGGATCTCTGACGATGCGCTGGCGCTGGCTTGCGGGGCAGACGAAGTTGCGGCGGCTTTCGAAGCGGCAGGCCGCACTGTCGAGCGAACCTCCAGCTGGGGCATGCAATGGCTCGAGCCGCTGGTCGAGATTGACGGGCTCGGCTTTGGCCCGGCTTTGCCCGAAGATGTTGCAGCAATTCTGGCCGGGACCAGCGACAAGGCGATTGGCCGGATAACAGATCACCCGTTTATCGCCCGCCAGCAGCGGCTGACCTTTGCCCGCGCCGGGCGGACACGGTCGCTCAGTCTTGATGATTACGCCGCGACCGGCGGCTGGGCCGGGCTCGACCGCGCGCGGTCGCTGCCGCCCGAACAGGTCGTCGCCGAAGTCACCGTCAGCGGCCTGCGCGGGCGCGGGGGCGCTGGTTTCCCGGCGGGGATCAAATGGGAGACCGTCCGCACCGCGAACGGTCCCCGCAAGTACATCGTGTGCAACGCCGACGAGGGCGACAGCGGCACCTTCTCCGACCGGATGATCATGGAGGGCGATCCCTTCGTCCTGATCGAGGGGATGACCATCGCCGGCATCGCCGT
>JANOFJ010000029.1:0-23674 GCA_031413595.1 Novosphingobium sp. | reverse complement strand
TCCCTTCCATGGCGATGCTGACACGGTCGTTGGGTTTTAGCTCAAGTCTCATAATGCGCATCCTGTGCTTGCTTGTTCAGCGGTTCCTCGCTCAATCGTAGATAGGCGTCCAGCGCAAATTCTTGCGGCGATGCTGCGGCTACCAATGGCGGCGAGGTGCAAAGGGCCAACCGGTAAGTACCCGCGGGCAAGGTCTCAATCAGTCCATCGAGCCCGGCGATCCGCAACTTGCTGCGCAACCGGCTGACATGCACGGCCAAACTGTTAATTTCCGGGCGAAAACTCAGCCGCCAAACGTCGCAAGTCCATTCCGGCGGGTACCGGCCCTGTCGCTAGCCAACGAAACTGCCGCAAGCCGCCCCCTATGCAGCCGAGCTGTTAACGCCCATGCTGGCCAAGTAGCGCCGGATATTGCGGGCCGCCTGGCGCAGCCGCTGTTCGTTTTCGACCAATGCAATCCGGACATAGCCTTCGCCATCTTCGCCATAGCCAACCCCGGGGGCGACTGCGACTTCGGCATGGGTCAAAAGCTGCTTGGAAAATTCAAGGCTGCCCATATCCTTTAGCGCCGGAGGCAGCGGCGCCCAGGCGAACATCGAAGCGCGCGGTGCCGGGATATCCCAACCGGCGCGGGCGAATGCTTCGACCAGCACATCGCGCCGCTTTTGGTAGAGCTCGCGGTTCTTCTCGACGATATCCTGCGGGCCGTTGAGCGCCGCGCAGGCAGCCGCCTGGATCGGGGTAAACGCGCCGTAATCAAGGTAGCTCTTGACCCGGGTCAGCGCCGCAATCAGCCGTGTATTGCCCACCGCAAAGCCGACCCGCCACCCGGCCATCGAAAAGGTCTTGGACATCGAGGTAAACTCAACCGCTACATCCTTGGCCCCCGGCACCTGCAGGATCGAAGGGGTCGGATTGCCGTCATAGTAAAGCTCGGAATAGGCCAGGTCGGAGAGGATCCAGACCTTGTTTTCCTTCGCCCAGGCCACCAGTCGTTCGTAAAACGCAAGGTCGACCGTCTCGGCGGTCGGATTCGATGGGTAGTTGACGATCAGGATCGAAGGGCGCGGCACGGTGAAGGCCATCGCCCGGTCGAGCGCACGCCAGTAGTTCTCATCCGGGGTGGTCGGGACCGAGCGGATCGTCGCTCCGGCAATGATGAAGCCGAACGTATGGATCGGATAGCTCGGGTTGGGGGCCAGCACCACATCACCCGGCGCAGTCATCGCCGTTGCCATGCTGGCGAGCCCCTCTTTCGAGCCCATGGTCATCACCACCTCGGTTTCGGGATCGAGGTCAACGCCAAAGCGGCGGCCATAGTAATTGGCCTGCGCCTTGCGGATGCCGGGGATGCCTTTGGAGGCTGAATAACCGTGGGCATCGGGCTTCATCGCCACTTCGCACAGCTTGTCGATAACGTGGGCGGGCGGCGGCAAATCGGGGTTGCCCATCCCAAGGTCGATGATGTCCTTGCCCGCGGCGCGCGCAGCTGCCCGCATGCCGTTGACTTCGGCGATGACGTAGGGCGGCAGGCGCTTGATGCGGTAGAACTCGTCGTTCATGAGCGGGGCAAATCCAGTTTTGGCGGCATTATTATCGCAAGCACGTCTGTAAGTCGGATAAGCGCCGCTGGCAAATGGCGGATGGACGCGCAATAAGGATCGGACTGAAGGGGACCAATGATGGCCGATTCCGTAGATCCTGATTTCTTCGCCAATTTGCTCAAGAGCCCTGCAGAGGCTGCCCAAAAGCTGTTCGGCGCGGTCCTGCCGGGAAGTGCTGGCGACCGAGCGGAAGAAGGCCCCGGGGCGAGTGCCGCTTTGGCCCAATGGGCCAGCGTCGCCCAGCGGCTCCAGACAATGTGGCTCGATTTCCAGCGTGATCAGGCAGCACAGATGGCTCGGAAGGCCCCCGCCCTGCTTAGCGATCCGGGCAACTGGCTGGGCCTGGCGCAGGGCTGGCTCAAGCAAATCCCGCTGGCCAATCCCGAAACGCAGAAACGGCTGTGGCAGGAAAGTCTCAACCTGTGGGAGGGCGTGCTGGGGCAATATGGTGTTGGCCCGAAGACTGCCGAAACCAAAGGAGGCGGTTCTGCATTGCCACGAACCGATCGCCGTTTTGCAGATCCCAAGTGGCGTGAGCAGCCGTTTTTTGCCCTGGTCCACCAAACCTATCTGATGCTGGCCGAGCAGATCATGGCAATGACCGACAATATCGAGGGCGTTGACCCGGAAAAGCGCGATCAGCTGCGCTTCGCCGCCCGCACCCTGGTCGAGGCGCTCAGCCCGTCAAACCTGCCGCTGACCAATCCGGTAGTGCTGCAGCGCACGATCGAGACGCGCGGCGAAAACCTGGTCAAGGGCATGGCGCATTTGCTGGGTGACATAAAACGCGGCCAGCTTACCCATGTCGATCCGGACGCCTTCCGGCTGGGCGAGAATATTGCCGCTACGCCGGGCAAGGTCGTCTACGAAACACCGCTCTATCAGTTGATCCAGTACAGCCCGACCACGCCAAATGTGCTGGAAGTGCCGCTGGTGATCTTCCCGCCCTGGATCAACCGGTTCTACATTCTCGACCTTGCCCCCCAGAAAAGCCTGATCCGCTGGGCGGTGGCGCAGGGTGTCAGCGTCTTCGTGGTCTCATGGAAGTCGGCCGACTCCAGCATGGCGGAGGTAATTTGGGACGATTACATTCTCGCCCAGATAGATGCGATCGACACGGTCCGCGCCCGGCTTGGAGTGAAGGCAGTCCACACGATCGGCTATTGCGTCGCTGGCACGACCCTGGCGGCAACGCTGGCTGTGCTCGCGCGGCGAGGTCAGACTGACAAGGTCAAGAGCGCCACCTATTTCACCGCGCAGGTCGATTTCGAAAAGAGCGGCGAGCTCAAGGTCTTCATCGATGACAAGCAGTTGGCGAGCCTGGCCAAACTCTCCGGCGAAAAAGGCTATATCGACGGCCGCTATATGTCGGCAGCCTTCAACCTGCTGCGCGGCAACGATCTGATCTGGAGTTATGTCGTCAACAACTACCTGCTGGGCGACGACTATCCAGCGTTCGACCTACTCCACTGGAATGGTGACACCACCAATCTGCCGGCCAAGTGGCACCAATCCTACCTGAAAGACCTTTACCGCGACAACCGGCTGGTGGTTCCTGACGCGCTCAGCGCCGATGGCACGCCGATCGATCTGACGCGGATCGAGACGCCCAGCTATATCCAGGCAGGCCGCGAGGATCATATCGCGCCAGCTGAGAGCGTGTGGCGACTGACCCGGCATTTGCGCGGACCCTGGACCTTCATTCTGGCCGGTTCGGGGCATATCGCCGGCGTGGTCAATCCGCCGTCCGCCAATAAGTACCAATATTGGACCAACCCAGGCCCGGTTGAAAGTTTCGCCGATTTCGTGGCTGGCGCGAAGGAGACGCCAGGTAGCTGGTGGCCCCACTGGATCGCCTGGTTGCGCCAGCAAGACAGTGTGGAAGTACCCGCAAAAGGCAAGCGAGTGCCTGGCTCCAAGGGTGACAAGGTGCTGGAGGATGCACCGGGAAGCTACGTTAAAACGCGCTAGATTAGGGAGTTCGCTAATTTATGCTGCACTGCACAAAAAATCCTTGACTTCGCGTCTGCAATATCTATTTTGTGCAGTGCAACATAAGTGGATCCGAAGGTCGGACCCATTAGCGAAGGATACTCCCGATGGCCGATGCCACCGTAAACACATTGCCCGAAGTCAAGGCTGACGCCATCGCAGAGAAGGCTTACGCCGCTGCCGCTGAAACCGTAAAGCCTGCCCCGATCGCAGCGCCTGCGCCGATCGCGGTCAAGGTTGTTGCTGCCCCCAAGGCTGCACCTGCGAAGAAGGCGGCCCCGGCCGTCAAGAAGGTTGCAACCGCCAAGAAGGCTGCGACCGTCAAAAAGGTTGCAGTCGTCAAGAAGGCCGCTGCCAAGAAGATCGCCGCCAAGAAGATCATCAAGGCGAAGGCGCCTGCCAAGGCTGCCGCCAAGAAGACAATTTCCGTTTCCAAGCTCCCCAGCATTTTCCAGATGAAGGACAAGTTCATGGCTACCACCAAGACCCAGACCGAAGATTTCACCGCCCGCATCAAGGACAGCGTTGCCGACGCCCAAGAGCGCGCCAAGGTTGCTTACGAAAAGAGCACCGTGATGTTTGGCGACGTGACCGAATTCAGCAAGGGCAACGTCGAAGCTCTGGTCGAATCGACCAAGATCCTCGCCGCTGGCCTGCAGGACATGGGCAAGACCTATGTTGCTGAAGGCAAGACCGCGCTCGAAGCCCTGACCGCCGACGTCAAGGAACTCGCTGCCGTCAAGTCGCCGACCGACTTCTTCAAGGTCCAGGGTGAAATCATGCGTCGCAGCTTCGACGCCGTGGTTGCCACCGGTTCGAAGAACTCGGAAACCCTGGTGAAGCTCGCCGGCGACGCTTTCGCACCGCTGTCGACCCGCGTCAGCCTGGCGATCGAAAAGGTCAAGCAGGCGGCCTAAACCCCGCCGCTCCTCACGCGCCGACGCTCCACCCTCCCTCAGCGCGTGAGCCCAATTGCGGGCCGGTCAGCAGTTGCTGTCCGGCCCGTTTTTGTGTCTGTTAAGGTTTATCGGGTCAGGAAGGCTTGTCCTGCCCCCCTGCAATGCGATATTTTGTCCTGATGTTGTCCCACCCTGCCCAAACCGATCCCACGCCCGGCTTTGAAAAGCTTGCTTCAATCCGCGCCGGCGATGATGCTGATGGCACCCCGGATGGCGGCGGTCAGGACCAGCTTGGCGTTGCCACCAAGACCCGGACCAAGCCAAAAAAACCAAGCCAGTTCAAAGTTTTACTACTGAACGACGATTACACGCCGATGGAATTCGTGGTGATGGTGCTCAAGCGGTTCTTCAACATGAACCTCGAGCAGGCGACCCGCGTAATGCTTCACGTCCACCAGAAGGGCGTCGGAGTGTGCGGAATCTTTCCCTATGAAATCGCCGAAACCAAGGTGAATCAGGTGATGGATTTTGCCAAACAGAACCAGCACCCGCTGCAATGTACGCTCGAGAAGGCTTAGGCGCGCTTGAGAAGACGTAGGCACGGCTTGAGAAGGCTGGGAATTCAACCGCTCAGACTACGCTGTTTCCGATCAAACTGCCGATCGCATATGTCACAGCCATCGCCATCGCTCCCCAGAACGTGACGCGAAGCACACCTTTGCCCAGCGGAGCGCCGCCCGCCTTTGCGCCAATGGCGCCAAGCAACATCAGGAACAGCAACGAGGCGAGCGACACGCCGATCGGCAGCGAACCCAGCGGCAGCGCGAACGCCGCGAGTAATGGCAACCCCGCTCCGACGCCAAAGGTTGCAGCCGATGTCAGTGCCGCCTGAACCGGGCGGGCACGATGCATTTCCGCCAGCCCCAGCTCATCACGGGCATGGGCACCCAGCGCATCCTTGGCGGTGAGCGCGACCGCCACCTGCTTCGCCAAATCGCCGGTCAGACCGCGCTCACGATAGATCTTGGTGAGTTCAGCGAGCTCCATTTCAGGTTCTTCGGCCAGTTCACGGCGTTCCCGGGCAAGGTCGGCACTTTCGGTGTCGGCCTGGCTCGAGACCGAGACATACTCACCCGCGGCCATCGACATCGCGCCAGCTACCAGTCCAGCAACTCCGGCAATCAGGATCGGTGCCTTTTCCGCCGATGAAGCGGCCACACCGATGATCAGGCTGGCGGTTGAGACAATTCCGTCATTTGCCCCCAGCACTGCGGCGCGGAGCCAGCCGATCCGGCTGGCGGCATGGCTTTCTGGGGAAGCGTGGGCTGTTTCAGGCAATGGATTACCTCACATTGGTTTGACCTGCGAAGCCTAGCGCGGTGTCTCGTGCAGCGCCAGCGGGCGATTCGGGCTTTGACCCGGGCAATCGCGCAGTTATGGAAGCGCAATGTACGGCATGCCCAGTGGCTGTTGGCACCGAGACTCAAGGCTGGTCATTTCGTTTCCGTGAAATTCCTTACCGCCACTGATCGTTATATTTTCCGGCTGGTGCTGATGCCCATGCTGGCGGTGTTCGTTATCGCCGCCTCGCTGCTTGTGCTCGACAAGATGCTCAAGCTGTTTGACTTCGTGGCGACCGAAGGCGGCCCGGTGAGTGTCGTTTTCAAGATGCTGGCCAATCTGCTGCCCGAATATGCCAGTCTCGCCATCCCGCTGGGGCTGATGCTCGGTATCCTGCTCGCCTTCAGGAAGCTTGCCACTTCCAGCGAGCTCGACGTGATGCGCGCCGTGGGCCTTGGTTATACCCGCCTGCTGCGCGTACCCTACCTCATCACGATGGTGCTGGCTGTGCTTAATCTGCTGATCGTCGGCTATCTCCAGCCATTGTCGCGCTATTATTACGAGGAGCTTCAGTTCGAGCTGCGCTCGGGCTCGCTCGGCGCTTCGATCAAGGTCGGTGAATTCACGACGCTGAAAGACAAGATGGCGCTGCGGATCGAACAGAGCCGCGACGACGGCCGCGAACTGCTGGGAATATTCGCCCGGGTCAGCAGCAGCCGCGGCCAGGTCCTCTCGATCTCGGCGCGCGAGGGCCGGTTCCTGGCGCTGAAGGACGCCCCCGACACCATTATCTTGCGTCTGACAGACGGCCAGATAGTCCAGGACAATCCGGGAGAAAGCCCCCGCGTCCTCAGTTTTTCCCAGCACGATTTGCCGATCGATCTGCCGTCGGTTGAAAAGTTCCGTCAGCGCGGCGGCAAGGAGCGCGAGTATATCCTGCCTGAACTGCTCCGCATCGGCTGGGGCAAGGATGTCAGCGCGCAGGTCCGCAATGAGACCCGCGCCAGCTTCAACTACCGGATGGTCGAAGTGGTGATGATGCTGTTGCTGCCGTTGCTCGCGGTGGCGCTGGCGATCCCGCCCAAACGCTCGACCTCGGCGCTCGGCGTATTCGTTTCGATCGTGATGGTTGTCGCCTATCACAAGATCAATGAATACGGCCAGGCGGTGGCGGCGCTGGGCAGGGTGGATCCGTTGCTGGCATTGTGGGGACCATTCGTGCTGTTCGCCGCATTGATCGTATGGATGTACTGGCGGGTGGCCTATGTCCCGGGTGGTCAGGCAATCGGCGGGCTCGAGCGGTTTGCGGCCAGTGCCGGCAAGTGGCTTCGGACGCTGATGAAGCGGCGCGAACGCCGCCTGAGGGCGATCTGATGCAGCTTGAATTCTTCCCGTCAAAAACGCTGACGTTTTACCTCGCGCGGCTATTCATCACCCGTATCCTGGCAGTGCTGCTGATGCTGGTGCTGGTCCTGCAAATGCTCGATCTTTTGTCGGAAAGCGGCAAGATCATGGGCTATCCCGGCAATGGTGAGGCGCAGCTGTGGGAATATGTCAGCATGCGCACGCCGCAACTGATCGCCCGCTTCCTGCCCTATTCGGTATTGCTGGCCACGATCATCACATTGGCCACGCTCAACCAGAACAGCGAAGTGATCGCGATGAAGGCCGCCGGGCTTTCGGCGCATCAGGTGCTGGCCCCGCTGCTGCTTGCGGCACTGCTCGTCTCGGGCATCAGCTTTGTGTTCAACGAGCGCGTCGTCACGCGCGCCACCGCCACATTGAAGGCCTGGACAGCGGTTGAATACGCCCCGATCCCCAAGCAATCCGGGATCCGCTACAATGTCTATCTGCGCGACGGGACAAATATTCTGGCCGCCGGGTCGCTGACTGGAACGGGCGCGGCCATCGCCATGGAAAACGTCACCTGGTACCGCCGCGATGCGGGCGGAATGGTTACCGAACAGATCCGCAGCCCCCGCGCAACCTATGCCAGCCCCGGTTGGCGGCTGGATGCGCCGCGCCGGTTCGAAGTGGAGACCACGATGCAGCAGATGCTCGGGCCGATCGTCGTGGCGAAAAGCGTGACCCCGGCCCAAGTGGCGCTCAGCAGTGTCGATGCCGATGCGCAAGGGCTGTTCGAACTGTCGCGCACCATATCGGCGATGAAGGCTGCGGGCCGCCGGACCAGCGAGCTTGAGGGCAAGTGGTGGCACAAGATCTCCGGACCGCTGGCCGCGCTGCTGATGCCGCTGCTGGGCGCGGTCGCTGCCTTCGGCCTCGCCCGCTCGGGCCAGCTCCTCATTCGCGCAATCATCGGCATGTCGCTGGGCTTCGCCTATTTCGTGATCGACAACGCCGCGCTCGCCATGGGCAACTTCGGCGGCTATCCGCCAATGGTCGCCGCCTGGGCCCCGTTCCTGCTGTTCGCGATGGTCGGCGAAACAGTGCTGGTGCGCACCGAAGAATAGGGCTTCCCTCAATCCGCCGGGTTATGCTTCGCTAGGAATGTCTCGATCGATTGCAGCAGCACGGTTCGATCGGCCTGCCGGGTGAAATGGTGATCGGCTTCCGCAAGGGTCACCAGTTCGACCTGCTTTTCGGCATCCTTCATCCGGCCATGCATGCTGCTCGATTGCCCAAAATCGACGGTGATGTCCTTCTTGCCGTGGATCAGCAGCAGCGGCACCTTGATCCGGTCAATCGCATTGATCGGTGAAACGGCCGGGAAGTCCGGCGTCATGCGCTTCCAGTCATCCCGGTACTTTCCGCCATATAGGTAGCCGCCAAAATCGTTCACCTCACGCCGCAGATTGGCGACCCCGGCGATTGAAACAGCGCAGCGGTAAAGGTCGGGATCCTTGGCAATCCCCCACATTGCCGCATAGCCGCCATAGGACGCGCCAAGGATGCACGCGCGCGCCGGATCAGCAATCCCTTGGGCCACCGCCCAGCGCAGCCCATCGGTAATGTCATCCTGCATGGCGAGGCCCATCTGGCCTTCGCCCTTTCCGACGAATTCGGTTCCATAGCCAGTTGAACCGCGAAAATTGGGCTGGAGCACCGCGTAGCCCCGGCTGGCGATGAACTGGGCCCAATAATCATAGGTCAGCGTATCCTGGCCCCAGGGTCCGCCATGGGGCATCATGATGATCGGCAGCTTCTTGCCCGGGCGCACTTTGGCGTCCGAATAATCTTTGGGAAGCGTCAGCACCGCCTCGATTTCAAGCCCGTCGCGAGTCTTGTAGCGGATCAGGCTGACCGGGTTAAGGCTGCGTCCGCCGATCGCATCGTTGAAATAGGCAACCCGCTGCATCCGTCCGTCGGCTCTATCGAAGAAATAGAGCGCGCCCGGAGCATCGGCGCGGGCGACGCTGATCAGCATACGCGAGCGATCGCGGTTGAAATCGATGATCCGCGCCTTGCGGTTCACCACCGACTTGTCGATCAAAGCTTGAACTTCGGCAATTTGCGGATCGGTCCAATGGACCGGATAATCGGCGCCGCTGGTGCGGTAACCCAGCACCGTCTTCCCGTCGTCCGATAAAATCACCGAGGCCACTTCGGCACCGTCCGGAGCACTGAACACCGTGCGGACGTTGGCCCGTGTCGCCAAGTCGACCTCATAGATCGTGGTCAGTCCCTTGTCGTCATCACCCATGACCAACGCATGATCGGTGCCCGGCAGGAACAGGAACGGCGAAAGCAGGCTTTCCCGCTTGCGGCTGCTGGCACGATCGATCGTGCGGAAGGTCAATTGATCCCCTTCCGGGCGATAGACCAGGTTGGATTGGCGACCATCATCGGAAAAGCCGATCCCGACCCGCACCTTGCCAGATGAGTCCGCGCTCCAATTCATGATTGGAGTGCGCCCTTTTACTTCCCGCGTTCGTCTGCCTGTAACAACATCGATGCGGTAAACCGACGGGTAGAATTCTTCCTCCAGATAGATGGAATTCTGAGCGGCAACAAGAATCTCGGTCCCGCCGTCGCTGGGAATCCACAGGACATCTGATGTGTCCTGACCATTCAAATCCCACAGCAATTTTGTGATTTTTCCGGTGGCTCGATTGACCGCAATCAGCCGCGACGCATAGGCCCGTTCGCCAAGACCAAACGGCACCAGGGAGCGCAGTCCGACGACTATATGGTCATCATTGACCCAGCGCAGCCAGTCCACTTCGGTCGCATCGGGGACGCCGATCAGCACCGGCTTTTCGGTCGTGCCGAACAGTGGCATGATTGCGACGTACTGTTTTCCCCTTATACCGAATTGACCGGCTGTCCGGTTGCCATCCGGCGAAAGCTTCGCGGATTCCACAAACGGGATCTCTGCAAAAGCAGCGACCGAAAGCCGGGCTTGCTTTTGCGCCGGCGAGGTTGCGGGATTCGTCGGGGTCGCCGCCGGTTCCTGGGCCTGAACAGGCCCGGCGCATAGCGCCAAAGCCGCGGCCCAAGCCTGATACTTCGCGGCTATCCGCCCCATTTTCGATCCCCGATAGATCCCGGCAAACCTACCGACATCCGGCCAGACTATTGCAACCATTCAGGAAATCAAGCGGCTAACCCCAACCGCCCACTCATGCCAGTCGCCCACTCATCCCAGCCGCCCACTCACCCCAACCGCATCGTGCTGCGCGCCAGCCGTCCCAGCAGCGGCAACAGGCCGGGGTAGTTCGCCTTGTCATAGGTCGACCCACCGCCAAGATGGCTCTTCAGGCGGCGGTGTGCTTCGCCCAGCGAGTGATAGGGCACGCTCGGCAACAAATGATGCAAGGCATGATAGCGCAGGCCGACCGGGGCCCACAGCGGCGCAAGTGGCCCGGGCGGCGGCACATTGACTGTATCGAGATACTGCGCGGTCACCGTCATCGCCTCGCCGTCATTCTCCCACAGATGCGCCACCAGCGTGCGAACCTGATTGAGCACGGCAGTTCCAGAGATCACCGCCAGACCAATCGCCAGCGGCCGCCAGTCATACAGCACCGCAGTGGCCATCAGGAAAATCGCCCACAACGAGGCGCCCAGTTCCTGCCAGAACACCATCCGCGCGAAATCGCCCTCAGGCGGACGGCGGCGGAAATCGGGATTGATCGAGAGCGACGAGGCGCGGCTCCACACGAGCCGGCGCAGCGGCGGGATCACTATGCCCAGCGGCACCAGCACTGCGCAGCGCACCAGCAGCGCCGGCGGCAACAGCAGCGCAATCAGCGCGAAGCTTGGCAAAGACCACGGTTTCATCAGCGCGAGCGGCAGATACTCCGGATCCTCCGCCGTGCCATAGCGGGTGCGGGCATGGTGCAGCGTATGGACCCCTTCATACATGAACGAGGGGGTGAGCATCGGAATCCCGACCAGCAGATTCCACACCAGCCGGAACCCGGGCAGCGCATCGCGGTGAATATGGGTCAGTTCGTGGATGAACAGCAGCGCCCGGTAAAGTGCCAGCGCTGCGACGATGCCCGACACAGCCGCCAGCACCGGATTTTCGAACAAGATCGCCCCCGCCAGTGCGGCGTAGCCGATCGCAGCGGACCCGAGCATATCCGGCCAATAGATCGCCGGCCGTGCTTCGGAAATATCGCGCGTCAGCTCAACCGCTGCGCGCAGCATGGCCATATCGTCCGCAATTCTTGCGCGGTCGCCGGACGCTTTTGCGCGTGGCAGCGCGTGGCTTGGCTCAGGGCCTGGCTCGGGCGGTGAGGTTTCGATGGCTTGGTAGGCGGTCATGCATCTATTCCAAATGGCCGTTTCCGGACGAGCTTTTCGGCTGAATTATCCTTGTCGCTTGATCCCCGATGCTTGGCTTGGCAGGCTTCAGGGGCCATAGGCGGAGGCGTCTAGAGTGCAACAAAGGCAAGATCGTGGCTGAAACTGAGATAATCATTACCCCGGTTTGCAGCAAGGCCGACCTAAAAGCCTTTGTTGATCTTGTCTGGCGTATCTACCGCGATGATCCCAACTGGGTGCCGCCCATCCGCGCCGAAGTGATCGAGGCGATCACCCCGGGCAAGAACCCGTTTTTCGAGCATGCCACTCACCAGTTCTTCCTCGCGAGGCGGCGTGGCGCGGTTGTCGGGCGGATTTCAGCCCATTTCGATCATCTTGCGCTGACCCAGCCCGCTGAGCAGGGCATGGGGCCAGGCACCGGCAACTGGGGGCTGCTTGAGGCTGAGGACGAGGCAGCGGCCCAGGCCCTGATCGCCGCTGCCGAGGGCTGGCTGCGCGAACGCGGCATGACCCGCGTGCTGGCACCGATCAGCCTCTCGGTTTGGGAAGAGCCCGGCCTGCTGGTCAAGGGCTTCGACCATCCACCAACCGTGATGATGGCGCATCACAGGCCCGAATATCAAGGCTGGATCGAGGCGCTGGGCTATAAGTCCGCCAAGAACCTGCTGACCTATGAGCTCGATATCACCAAGCCCTTCTCCCCTCTGCTCCAGCGGATCATTGAATCGGGCGAAAAGAACCCGCGGATCAAGATCCGCAACGTCGAGCTGAAGAATTTCGACGCGGATGCGCGGACCATCCTCGATATTCTCAACGATGCCTGGTCGGACAATTGGGGCTTCGTGCCGATCACCGACAGCGAAATCGCCTATACCGGCAAGAAGCTGAGACCGCTGGTCCGCGAAGATCTGATCCGCATCGCCGAGCTCGATGGCGAACCGGTGGCCTTCATGATGACGCTGCCCGACGTGAACCGCCCGATCAAGGCGATCAGGGGCAAGCTGTTTCCGTTCGGCTGGGCGAAATTGCTGTGGTGGCTCAGGAAGCCGACCAATGCCGACATGCGCGTGCCATTGATGGGGGTGAAAAAGCGCCTGCAAAGCTCGCGGATGGCCAGCCAGCTCGCTTTCATGATGATCGAATACATCCGCCGTGCCGCCGTGAGCGAATATGGTGGGACCCGCGGAGAGATCGGCTGGATCCTCGATGACAATCAGGGAATGAACGCGATCGCTGAAGCGATCGGCACCACGGTCAACAAGGAATACCGGGTTTACGACAAGACGCTCTAGTCGCAGTGTCGGTGGCAGGCTGTTGCGCTTGATCGCAGCGCGGCGCCGGTCCACAGTCCGGCCAGCCGCACTGCCTGGAGCATCCCGCGAAAATGCCTGAATCCACTCCCGATACTGAACCACATCATCTTACAACTGCAACGCCGGCGGCGGCGGAGCAGGAATTGCGGCTGGTTTCGGCGCTGGTGGTCATTCTTGGCGCGGGCCTGTTTATGGCGCTGCCCTTCGTGCTGTCGATTGGCGCAGCCGTATTCCTGCCGCTGGTGAGCGCAGTGATCCTCTCTATCCTGCTTGCGCCCCTGGCCGATCGGCTGGCCGGAATGGGTCTGGCCAATGCGCTCGCCTCCTTCCTTGCACTGCTGGCATTCTTGCTGATCGCAATGCTGCTGCTGTCGCTGATCCTTCAGCCCGCGCTTGATACGTTTGATCGCTTTCCAGCGATGCTGGCCAAGATCACCAGCCAGGTCTCGCAGCTGCGCGGCGATCTGGGCTGGATCAACGACCTTAACCGCCAGCTGGCGCGGCTGGCCGGTCATTCCCAGGCCCGCGAAGTGGTGCTGGCCAGCCCCTCGCTTATCGAGCAGCTTGCTTTTGCGACGCCGAGCCTGGTGCTTGAGACGCTGTTCATGCTGCTGATGACTTATTTCATGCTCGAATCCCGGATGCGGATGCGCCGCCGCCTATTGCTTGACCGTGCCTCGTTCGGTGCCAGCCTCAAGGCGGCGCGGGTCATGCGCGACGTCCAGGACCGGGTCGCGGCCTATATCCTCACGGTCGGCCTCATTAATCTGGGGGTCGGCGTGGTTGTTGCGCTCGGTGCCTGGGCGCTGGGGTTCGAAGCCCCGATCATGTGGGGCGGCCTCGCCTTCGTGCTCAACTTCCTGCCCTATGTTGGTCCGTTCATGATGATCGCGGTACTGACGCTGGTAGGACTTGGCACCAGCGGCAGCTTACTGGCCGGAATACTCGCACCCGCCGCCTACCTTGGGCTGCACGCGGTTGAGGCGAATTTCGTGACCCCGGCAATCCTGGGCAAGCGATTTACCCTCAATCCGGTGCTGATCCTGCTTTCAATCAGCTATTTCTCATGGATCTGGGGGGTGATTGGCGCACTGCTTTCGGTGCCGATCCTGCTAACGTTTACGGCACTGTTCGAACATCTTGGCAAGCCC
Organism: Novosphingobium sp.; assembly: GCA_031413595.1. GTDB lineage: Bacteria > Pseudomonadota > Alphaproteobacteria > Sphingomonadales > Sphingomonadaceae > Novosphingobium. The sequence continues at coordinate 9,644 of JANOFJ010000029.1, read as the reverse complement.
AATCTGATCGGCTTCATGTTCGGCGAGCCGCTGTTCGCGGTGCCACCGGACCTTGATGACGACTAGCCTTCGGACTTGCGGTCGACCGTTGCGGCAACCGCTACATCCATCGTCACGTTGCCCACTGTGCGCATCAGATCGGGTAATACTTCTACCGCCACCAGCAAGGCCAGCGGGCCGATCGGCACACCCATCGCCAGCGCAATCGGGCCCGTCGCAGTCACAAGACTGATCGCGCCGGGCAGCGAGACGGAGCCGATCGTAGTGATCAAGGCTACGCCCACCCCGACTGCCAGCAGCAGCGGACTGAGCTCGATCCCTGCCAGCCGGGCCACATAGATCGCCACCGCCAGATTCATCGCCGGACCGGTCGCGCGGAACAGCGCAACCGCGAGCGGCAGGACGAACTCACCGGTCGTACCGCGCAGGCCCAAGGCGCGGCAGGAAACCAGCATGACCGGCAGGCTCGCCAGCGAGGATTGGGTCGAGATCGCCATGGCCTGCGCCGGCGCGACTGCGCGGATGAACCGCCCGAGCGGCTGGCGCGCGAGGACCATCGCCACGCCGTATGCAGCCAGCAATACCACGCCGCCAATCGCGGCAACCGTCAGGATGTAATGCGCCAGTGCCCCCAGCACAGCCGCCCCGCTCTGCCCCGCAACCAGCAGTGAAAGCGCGAATACGCCAAGCGGCGCGAGCCACAGCACCCAGCCGATAATCACCAGCATCGCGCCGGTGATGCCCTCGAACAGGGTCGTCATGTGCTGCCGGTGCAATTGTGGCAGACGGACAATGGCGAGCGCCAGCAGGCTGAAGAAGATGATTACCGCCAGCATCGCATTTTCAGCCGCTGCCTTGATGATGTTGGGTGCGACCAGCGATTTGAGGAATTGGGTTACATCGGGCACCTGGCTGGTATCGGTGGTCGCCAGACCTTTTCGCAGGGCTTCAGCGGCGGCTTCGGGGATCGGCACCGCATCCAGCAAAGCCGGCATGGCAAAGGCAGCAAAGACCGTCCCGGCAGTAAGAACCGATGCAAACAGGCTGAGCGACAGCACCGCCATCCGCCCGGCTTTTGCCGCCGCAACGGTCTGGACGATCCCGATCACCAGCAGCGAGGCAACCAACGGCACGATTGTCATCTGCAAGGCCTGGAGCCACAGATTTCCCACCACATCGGCGGCTTTCAAGGCAAGCGGGGCGGCCGACGTTCCTTCCAGCATAATCCCCAGAGCGAGGCCTGCGGCCAATCCGCCCAGCGTCCAGCCCACCGGCACCCGCACGTCTGGGATGAAACTGCTCGCGCCGGTTTCAGACGTCACGCTGTCGTTCATGCAAGGCTCTCCGGATTCATTGTTTGCAGGCGTGACATTAGCGGCCTCGTGCGACATAGCAATTTCCAAGAAATTCAGCGGTACGGGGCCGAAGTATGGGACGGCAATTTTTTGGGACTGACGGAATTCGCGGGCGGACCAACGCCGGCGTGATGACCGCGGCGACCGCTATGAAGGTCGGTCAGGCGGCCGGTACGCACTTCTCGCGCGGCAGCTATAAGCACCGGGTGGTGATCGGCAAGGACACCCGCCTATCGGGTTACATGCTGGAAAGCGCGCTGGTGGCGGGCTTTACCAGCGTGGGGATGGATGTGATCCTGCTCGGACCGATGCCGACGCCCGCAGTCGCGCTGCTGACGCGCGAGATGCGCGCGGACGTGGGCGTGATGATCTCGGCCAGCCACAATCCTTATGAGGACAATGGCATCAAGCTGTTCGGCCCTGACGGCTTCAAACTTTCGGATGAGGCCGAGCTGGCGATCGAGGCGTTGGTCGGTTCCGACCTGCCGCTCGCCGCTTCGCCCGAGATTGGCCGCGCCCGCCGGATCGACGATGCGCGCGGCCGCTATATCCACGCGGTCAAAAGCTCGCTGCCCGATGATATCCGGCTCGATGGCCTCAAGATTGTGATCGATTGTGCCCATGGCGCGGCCTATCAGGTCGCTCCGTCGGCGGTGTGGGAACTGGGCGCCGAAGTGATCACGATCGGGGTGACCCCCAATGGCAAGAACATCAACGACAAGGTCGGCTCGACGCACCTTGACCTGATCAAGGAAACCGTGGTCGCCAGCGGCGCCGATATCGGGATTGCGCTTGATGGCGATGCCGACCGGCTGATCGTGGTCGACGAACGCGGCCAGACCGTCGATGGCGACCAGCTGATGGCGCTGATCGGCAGCCAGTGGGCGGCGCAAGGACGATTGCGCGGCGGCGGCGTGGTCGCGACGGTCATGTCCAATCTGGGGCTCGAGCGGTTCCTGGGGGGCCAGGGGATTGACCTGATCCGCACCAAGGTTGGCGATCGCCATGTCCTCGAAGCGATGAAAGCAGGCGGCTACAACGTCGGCGGCGAGCAATCGGGGCATATGATCCTGCTCGATCACGCCACCACCGGCGATGGGACGATTGCAGGGCTGCAAGTGCTGGCCGCGCTGGTCAAATCGGGCAAGCGCGCGAGCGAGCTGCTCCATCTGTTTGATCCGGTGCCGCAGCTTTTGAAGAACGTGCGCTTTTCCGGCGGTAAGCCGCTCGACAGCGCGAAAGTTAAGGCCGTGATCGCCGAGGCCGAGGCCGCACTTGTCGGCAGGGGCCGCCTCGTCATCCGTCCTTCCGGCACCGAACCGGTCATCCGCGTCATGGCCGAGGGTGATGACGCGGGCGAGGTCGAAACGGTGGTCGATGCGATCTGCGCGGCGGTGAAAGAGGCTGCGGCCTGATGCTGGAAATGCGCCCCGATTGTGAGCGGTGCGGGCTCGATCTGCCAGCCGCGGCACCGGGTGCCTTTATCTGCTCGTTCGAATGCACCTTCTGTGCGGAATGTGCCGAAGCGCTGGATGATCGCTGCCCCAATTGCGGCGGTGAGCTGACGGACCGGCCAACGCGGGCTGCCCCACTCCACGACAAGTATCCGCCCTCTGCGGTTCGCAAGCACGTGGGAATATCCGGAGGTGGTTGAATCCCCCCGCATCCTCTCTATCGCCGGCTCCGACAGTTCGGGCGGGGCGGGGATCCAGGCCGATATCAAGACAATCACCATGTTGGGCGGCTATGCCATGACCGCGATTACGGCAGTGACGGCGCAAAACTCGGTGGGAGTGAGCGCGGTACAGGTGCTCTCGCCCGAACTGGTCGCCGCACAGATCGATGCCTGCCTTGCCGATATCGGGGTAGAGGCAATCAAGATCGGCATGCTCGGCTCGCCCGAAATTGCCGAAGTCGTGGCTGACCGGCTGGCAGGATTGAGCGTGCCAGTGGTATTCGATCCGGTGATGATCGCCACCAGCGGTGCCGCGTTGGCCGATGCGGCGACAATCGCGGGCTTTGAACGGCTGATGCGGCTTGCCACGCTGACCACGCCCAATTTGGCGGAACTGGAGGCGCTGGGCGGGCACGAGGGGATGGCGGAACGGGGCGTCGCGTATCTCGCCAAGGGCGGCGATGCGCCGGGCGACCGGATCGAGGATTTGCTGATGATCCCGGGGGAAACCCCGCACAGCTTTGCCGCCCAGCGGATTGCCACGCGCCACACCCACGGCACCGGCTGCACGCTATCCAGCGCTATCGCGACCTATCTTGGCCGAGGCATTCCTGTGCCCGAAGCGGTTGACCGCGCCCGGACTTTCGTCCGCTCAGCCTTGCGCGCCGCACCGGGCTATGGCGCAGGCCACGGCCCGATGGGTCACGCTTTGGCCCGCGGCTAGCACCTCTCCAGATCATAGAACTTCACGATGACTGCCCAGGCTTCGTCAGCTGTTTCGACCCAGTGGAACAGCGCCAGATCGTCGTGATTGATCACCCCCTCTTCGGCCATCGCCTCGAAGTTGATGATCCGGCTCCAGAACGCCTTCCCGAACAGCAGGATCGGAACCGGCTTCATCTTGCCGGTCTGAACCAGCGTCAGCAGCTCGAGGAATTCGTCGAGTGTGCCAAATCCCCCCGGAAATACCGCCACGGCCCGTGCGCGCAGCAGGAAATGCATCTTGCGCAGCGCGAAGTAGTGGAACTGGAACGAGAGGTGCGGGGTGACATAGCTGTTGGGCGCCTGCTCATGCGGGAGCACGATATTGAGGCCGATTGATTCGGCCCCGACGTCATCCGCGCCGCGATTCGCTGCTTCCATGATCGACGGGCCGCCACCTGAGCAGACCACGAACTGGCGCATGCCCTTCTCGACAATTCCGCAAGAACTGGCGATCCGCGCCAGATTGCGGGCCTCATCGTAATATTTTGAATTGGCGATCAACCGCTCGACCACCGCCTGGCGCTCGGGCGTGGTAGCACTGTCCCTTGCGGCCTGGGCCATCTCGGGCGAAGGGATCCGGGCCGAACCATAGCAGACCAGCGTCGAGCCAATCTCCGCCTCTTCCAGCAGCATATCGGTTTTCAGCAGTTCCAGCTGAAAGCGCACCGGACGCAGCTCGTCGCGGAGCAGGAAATCGGTGTCGCGATAGGCCAGCCGATAGGCGGGATCGCGTTGCTGCGGCGTTGTATGGCCGTGCGATTCGACGAAGGAGGCTTCTTGATCGGCCTTGTAGAAGCGGTGGCGCGTGAGTCTTTTTTCAGGTTCGTCAGTCATGCGTCTTCTTCCCCTGTCACGGGCCGGCTGTCAAAGTGGGAGAGTGGATGCCCCGCGAGGACTCGAACCTCGATAAACGGTATCAGAAACCGGTGTCTTACCATTAGACGACGGGGCAATAGGCCGGTGCCTCTAGTGGCGCACCCGCCTTGCGTCAAGCCGCAGCACTTGCCCCGCGGGCGCTCCACGTCTACCAACAGCGCCAGGTACCCGCCGTCTGTTGCGGGAAAATGATAATGAGTGACAAGATTATGGCGGATGATACTCCGCCGGCAGCGCGCAAGGAAGCGGTCAGCGGAGACGAGCAAGGGCAGGTTTCAGACAGCGACATCCGCAGCGAAACCAGCCCCGCCGATTCTCCCGCTGAAACCAAGCGCCAGCCCGGCGTCCGATCGGACCCGCAGCCCCAGCGTGAGCGCGGGGGAACTGGTTGGCGTCAGACCTCACCCACCGGTTCCGCTCCGTTCCACCGCCAGGCCTATGCCGCGATTGATCTGGGGACCAACAACTGCCGATTGCTGATCGCGCGGCCATCGGACGAAAACTTCGTGGTTATTGACGCCTTCAGCCGGGTTGTCCGGCTGGGCGAAGGCCTCGCCCATACCGGAAAGCTCAGCCAGGAAGCGATGGATCGTGCGCTGGGCGCGCTCCATGTCTGCGCCGACAAGCTCAGACGCCGGAATGTTCACCTCGCCCGCTCGGTCGCCACAGAAGCATGCCGCCGCGCGGCCAACGGGGCCGAATTCATCGAACGGGTCCGGCAAGAGACCGGCATCGTACTCGATATCATTACCGCGCAGGAAGAAGCGCGGCTGGCCGTGCTGGGCTGCCACATCTTGCTTGAACAGGGCGATGGTCCGGCAATGATCTTCGATATTGGCGGCGGATCGACCGAGCTGGTGCTGGTCGAAAACGCAGATGGCGCAATCCCCCACATCCGCGACTGGCAAAGCGTTCCCTGGGGCGTCGTCTCGCTGACCGAAACCTGCGGCAATGAAGGGCATGATTCGGATGGCGACCCGGCAGCCCGCGCCGCCCGTTATGCCCGGATGCGCGAACTGGTGCGTGACAGCTTTGCCGATTTTGCCGCCCGCATCGGCCCCAAACGCAGCTCCGGCCCCGCCCATGGACTGCGCCTGCTGGGGACCAGCGGCACGGTGACGACGCTGGCCAGCCTGCATCTGGACCTGCCGCAATATGATCGCCGCGCAGTGGATGGCCTGATCGTCCCGGCCGCTTCGATGCGCGGCATCAGCGAGCGGCTTTCGGGCATGACGACGAACGAGCGGCAGGCACTGCCCTGCATCGGCCGCGAGCGGAGCGACCTGGTGGTCGCGGGCTGCGCCATCCTTGAAACGATTCTCGATCTGTGGCCGGCTGACCGGCTCGGGGTAGCCGACCGCGGCATCCGTGAAGGGATTTTGCGCGGATTAATGGCTGCCGGCGTTGACGCCGAACGCAGCCGTGCGGCGCTCCGCGATACGAAACGAGGAAGCAAATGAGCCGCTCCGGCAAGGATCCCGAACGGCTGAAAACCGCCAAAAAGCGCACGGCCAGCTCGTCACGCTGGCTGACCCGGCAACTCAACGATCCCTATGTGAAGAAGGCCAAGGCCGAAGGCTATCGCAGCCGCGCGGCCTATAAGCTGATCGAGCTGGACGAGAAGTTCAGCCTGCTGCGGGCCGCTACCAGAGTGCTCGATCTGGGGATCGCGCCCGGCGGTTGGAGCCAGGTCGTGCGCCAAAAGCGGCCCACTGCGCTGGTCGTGGGGATCGACCTCCTCCCCACCGATCCGATCGAAGGGGTGACGATTTTTCAGATGGATTTCCTGGCCGATGAAGCGCCCGCCGCGCTGGAGGCTGCACTCGACGGCGCGCCCGATCTGATCCTGTCAGACATGGCCGCCAATACGGTGGGCCACAAGCAGACCGATCATCTGCGGACCATGGGCCTGGTTGAAACAGCGGTCGATTTTGCGATCACCGCGCTGGCACCCGGCGGTGCCTTTGTGGCCAAAGTGCTGGCGGGCGGGACCGATACGGAGCTGCTGGGCTTGCTCAAACGTCACTTCACCACCGTCAAACACGCCAAGCCCCCGGCGAGCCGCAAGGATTCGTCCGAATGGTATGTGGTCGCGCAAGGCTTCAAGGGCCCTGCATAACAGAAAGGGAGCGCGCCATGCGGCTGCGCTCTCCCTATTCTGGCTCGTGTCGCCCGACAACAGGCGGCTTGAATTACTTCTTGGCGGGTTCGGCGGGTGCTGCGCCATCAACCGGCTTGGCTGCGGCATCGGCTGGAGCAGCAGCGGCGGGCGCAGCAGGCAGCGGAACATTCGAGCCCTGATTGTTGAGATAAACGATCAGATTAGCGCGCTCTTCCGGATTGCCAAGGCCCGCGAAGCTCATCTTGGTGCCGGCGGCGAACTTCTTGGGAGATGTCAGCCAATCATTCATATTGGCGAAATCCCAATTCCCGCCATGGCCGGAAAGGTCAGACGAATAGGCGAAACCGGCCGCATGCTTGCCCACGGGCTTGCCAACGATCCCGTAAAGGTTCGGGCCAATGCCATTGGCTCCGCCCGAATTGATCGTGTGGCACGCGATACATTTCTTGAAAGTTGCCTCGCCCTTGGCGGGATCGGCGGCGGCGAGCAGCGTTTCCAGCGGTACGGCTGCCACAGCCCCGCCCTCGCTCGAGATGACGCCTTCGATTTCATAGCCCATCTTGTGCGGGCGATGAGTCTTGTCAGCCTCGAAATAGTGGCCGCTCAGGCTGGACAGCCCGAGTGCGACAATGCCGGAAAACAGGGTCCAGCCGGCAATGGTATTGAAACGGTCTTCCATCGAAAATGCCCCGTAGGATATGCGCCTCGCGATTGGGGGTGGCTCTAGTGTCGGTCCGGGCGGAGCGCAAGAGGGAAGGGCGAACTTGCACGATGTCGCCATGCCGACTAGCCAATGACGATGATCGCATCCCTTCTGATAGCCAATCGCGGCGAGATCGCTTGCCGCATTATCCGCACCGCCCGCGCCATGGGGATCCGCACCGTCGCGGTCTATTCCGATGCCGATGCAAAGGCGTTGCATGTGCGTTGCGCTGACGATGCGATTCACATCGGCGCATCGCCTGCGCGCGAAAGCTATCTGGTCGGCGAAAAGATCATCGCCGCCGCCAAGGCCAGCGGGGCCGAGGCAATCCACCCCGGTTATGGCTTCCTGTCCGAGAACGCGGAGTTCGCCCAAAGCGTGATCGACGCCGGGCTGGTCTGGGTCGGACCCGCCCCTGCCAGCATCACCGCGATGGGGCTGAAGGACGCGGCCAAGAAGCTGATGGCGAACGCCGGAGTCCCGGTAACACCCGGATATTTAGGAGAAAATCAGGATCCGGCTAACCTCGGCAAGGAAGCCGCCAAGATCGGCTATCCGGTACTGATCAAGGCGGTGGCCGGCGGCGGCGGCAAGGGGATGCGGCTGGTTGAGGCGGCAGGCGATTTCGCCGATGCACTGGTGAGCTGCCAGCGCGAGGCCTTGTCCTCATTCGGTAACGACCATGTCCTGATCGAGAAATACATCCAGCGCCCGCGCCACATCGAAGTGCAGGTGTTCGGCGACACCCACGGCAACATCGTCCATCTGTTCGAACGCGATTGCTCGCTCCAGCGGCGGCACCAGAAAGTAATCGAGGAGGCCCCTGCTCCGGGTATGGACGAGGTCACCCGCGAGGCTTTGTGTGCGGCAGCGGTGAAGGCGGCAAAGGCCGTGGACTATGTCGGCGCGGGCACGATCGAATTCATCGCCGACGCCAGCGAAGGGCTCCGGGCGGACCGGATCTGGTTCATGGAAATGAACACGCGATTGCAGGTCGAACACCCGGTAACCGAGGAGATTACCGGGGTCGATCTGGTGGAGTGGCAACTGCGGGTGGCCAGCGGGGAGGCGTTGCCGCTGAAGCAGGATGAGCTGAGCATCAACGGCTGGGCGATGGAAGCAAGGTTGTATGCAGAAGATCCAGCGAAGGGGTTTTTGCCGAGTGTGGGACGGCTGGAGCACTTTCAGCTTGGTGAGGTCGCACGGATCGAAACTGGGGTCGCGCAAGCAGATGCCATATCTCCGTTTTACGACCCGATGATCGCGAAACTGGTTTGTCGTGGCGAAACTCGGGAACTTGCTCTGAGCAGCTTGCATGCTGCTTGCGAAGGAGTCGAAGTCTGGCCGGTAAAGACTAATGCGGCCTTTCTGGCGCGACTGCTGGAACTGCCCGAGTTTCGCGGCGGTGACATCGATACCGGATTAATCGCACGGGAAGTAGATTCGCTGACCGATCGAGAGGCTGGTGACTCGGTCAATCTCGCAGCAGTGAGTTGGCGGCTCGAGGAGTTCGAAGCAGCGCGATTCGCTGGTGATATCAACATTTCGCCAACTGGGCTGTTCGGTTTCAGACTCAATGCACCGCGAGCCGCCGCCCGTTTCGAACTGGTTGTCGATGGCGCAACAAGAGTGGTGCTCGCCGCAGCAACATCAGACGGCGATTGGGACATTTCAATCGATGACCGAACGCAGTTCGATCCACTGGAAAGCTTGCCCACCACGCACGGCCCCAATGCTGAATTCGAACCTGATGGAACGATCCTGATCTTTGAGAAAGGCTGCGCTCACGAAGTCAGCTTTGCACCCGAACGCGGCGGAACCCACCACTCCGCACATGACGGCGAGATCCTCTCCCCAATGCCCGGCAAGATCATCGCGGTGGACGTCACGCAGGGCGACACCGTCACAAAGGGCCAGAAGCTGCTCACGATCGAGGCGATGAAGATGGAGCATTCGTTGACCGCGCCCTTTGACGGCTTGGTGGCGGAGCTCAATGCTGTGCCCGGCGCGCAGGTGCAGGTCGAGGCACTGCTGGCGCGGATCGAGGCTTCGGGGGAATGACGCTCCACCATTCCCGTTCGTGTCGAGCGAAGTGGAGACCAAGCGCCCAGTGGAAAGACTTCGCGAGACACGAACCGGGTGTGGGGG
>JANOFJ010000028.1:0-3013 GCA_031413595.1 Novosphingobium sp. | reverse complement strand
GTCGAATTCTGATAATAGTAGGGCGGATACCCCTCGCGCAGGAAATCGGGGATACCCGATTCGGGCCAGAACACGACGCGCGTTTCGCCGGGCTTGCGGGGCAGCGTAAGCTGCGCAGCGCGGGCGAATTGCGCCTCGAACCGCGCCGCATTGTTAAGATCGTCCTGTCGGACATCGGGCTGGATCAGCGTGAAGGCAAGCGTCCCCTCGCCGCCGCTTCCGCCGGTAGGCAGGACGAACAGCAACGCCGGACCGATCGCCAGAACCGCGCTGCGCCAGCCGATTTTTTCCTGTCTTGCGGCCAGCCACCAGCTGCCCGCCAGCAGCGCGACCAATCCCGAAAGTGCATAGGTTCCCAGCCACGGAACCAGAATGGCAAGGCCCGGATGCGCAAATCCGCCCAGCGCCACTGCGCCAAGCGGGTTCCAGGCAAAGCCGGTAAAAACCCAGCTCCGCAGCCATTCGGTCACGATCCAGCACGCGGCAAAGGCGAACACCAGAGCGCCGGGCTGCTTACGGCCGATAGCCCAGGCCCCGCCGGCTGCCAGCGCGGGATAGATGCTGAGGAAACAGGCAATCCCCAGCACCGCGATCCACCCCAGCCAGGCCGGCATCTGCGCCTGATAGGTGAAGGCGGTGGCGATCCAGCTGTTGCCAACCGCAAAATGGCCGAGGCCAAACAGCCAGCCGATCAGCGCTGCCTGCCTGCCTACGGGCGCGCGCGCAACCAGTGCGATCAGTCCTGCGATACCAAGCAAGGCCATCGGCCAAGCCCCGAGCGGCTGGAACCCGGTGGCAGAAACCACGCCCAGTAACAGCGCGCACCACCGGGGGTGCGCAGCCAGTCGATCAAAAAACTGCCGTATCCAAGCCATCGCAAGGGCTTACCGCCCTTTGCGCCTAGCGCAAGGCCCGATCAGCTGGCCGATTCGAGGGTTTCACCGTTGTCGTCGCCAGCCGGCTTCTTGCGCACGGCGCGGCGGCGCGGTTTGACTTCAGCCACATCGGCTTCGACCTCGACTTCAGGCTCGTCGCGCGGGATCGAGATCGCTGGCGGGAGCATCGACGGATCGAGTCCCGCAGGAGCATCGTCCTCCTCGTCGCGGCGGGGGCGGCGATCATCACGGCGCGGACGCAGACCGCGGGTGCCGCGATCGCGCACGAAGGGATTCTCGACCGGTTCGTACTGGGTACCCTGAGGCGCTGCATCTGCGGCATCGCTCTCGGCAGGACTCTCGTCCTCGTTGCGGGCTTGGGGTGCGGTTTCCTGACGCTCGGCGCGTTCCGGGCGATCTTCGCGGTCACGGCGCGGGCGTTCATTACTACGCTCATTCGCAGCGGTGCGGGAGTTGCCGCGATCATCGGAACCACGATCATTCGGACGATCCTCACGCTCACGCCGGGCAGTGCCGGGCTGCTGATCAAAGCTCGGGAAATCGCTTTCGACCGAGAATTCGCCGCTGTCGTCGGTTTCAGAATCGCCCTCCTGCCAGCGCTCAGGCCGCGGGCCGCGCGGCTCATCCTGGCGCACCCGGCTGTCGGCGAGCACCCGGAAATAGTGATCGGCAAACTGGAGGAAATATTCCGCCGCCACCCGATCGCCGTTCTGATGAGCGTCCTGCGCAAGCTTGCGATATTTCTCAAGCAACTGAGGAGCATTGCCGCGCGCCCGGCTGTCAATCCGGTTGAGCTGCTGGCCACCACCGCCACCGCCGCCCTGGGGGCGATTGCTGCCCCGCCCGCGCCGACGATTGTTGTTCATGCTGTTACTGTTGCCACGATTATTGTTGTTCAAGGGTGTCTGTTCCTTAACCCCCGATCGCCGCCCGGCCTAATGCCAGCAGGCAGATCGCATGACCCTGAGCCACGGGCCACACATCGGCCACGTGGTCCCGACATTTGCTCTGGCGGTTGGCCGTTCCAGGCCAATACCGATTGCAAATGTTGGAGTTGGCCGGCCGGATGGGAATCTTACATCCTTCCGGGGACCGCTTTCGGACTTAGGCGCTGGGCGGCGCATTGCCAAGCGAAAACTTGAGTTCCAGCACCCGGGGCCGCCCGCCAAGGTCGTTATGCAAGATCACCGCAAAGCCCGCTGCCCGCGCAATCGCGCTTACCGGATCAGCCTGCGCAGCACCAATCTCGAGCAATGCAGCGCCGCCCGCAGCCAGCAGGCGGGGCAATTGCGGCACCAATATCCGATAGGCATCAAGACCTTCGGCGCCAGCGAACAAGGCGCCTGCCGGCTCATGCGCGCGGACCGATGGAGCCAGTTCCGCACCGTCCTCGACATAGGGCGGATTGGCCAGAATCAGATCGAACGGCCCACCCAAAGCATCCTGCCAGCCGCGCGCCTGCCAATCGGCATGGAGCAGCCGCGCCCGCGCCGCCAGCCCCAGCCGGGCTGCATTGGCCGCCGCGACCGCCAGTGCGCCCAGCGAGCGGTCGATCCCGGTCCCTTGCGCGGCAGGCAACCCTGCCAGCACCGCCAGCAGCAGCGCGCCGCTGCCAGTGCCGCAATCCAGCACGGCCAGTGCATCAGGCCGTGCCGCCAGCGCCGCTTCGACCAGCACTTCGCTATCGCAGCGCGGGATCAGCACATCGGAATTGACCAGAAATTCCAGCCCGTGAAATTCCTGATGCCCGAGGATGTAGGCGACCGGCTCGTGGTTCAAGCGGCGCGCGATCAGCCCGGAAAATTCGCCGGGAACGGCCCCGTCCATATGCCGCAGCAGCAACGCAGAGCGCGATACGCCCAGCGCATGGGCCATCAGCAATTCGGCATCGAGCCGGGCGGTGTCGCTGGTGGCGGCAAGCGCGGAAGCGGCCGCGCGTAGTGCTGCCGATACGATCACCTCAAAAGCCCCGTTCGTGTCGAGCCCAATACCAAAACCCCCCCCCCGTTTATAGACATAACTCCAAACAAAAAGCGATTGGTGGGCGAAAAAAAAACCACACACAACAACCCCCGCCCCACCCAATGCCAGAAACAAACCCCAAACCCCCACCAAAA
>JANOFJ010000027.1:0-30544 GCA_031413595.1 Novosphingobium sp. | reverse complement strand
GCTGGCGGAGGTTCTGGCACAGGACGCTGCACCCGTGCCGCTGCTGGCGCTGCTTGAACATCCGCTGGTCCGCGCTGGGGAAGGGCGGCCAGCATGGCTGGAACGTGCCCGGGAACTTGAACTTGTCGTGCGCGGTCCGCGTCCTGCGCCGGGCCTGGCGCCATTGCAGGCTGCGGTAGCACGTCTGGCAAAGAGAGAGAACGGCGCGGCCATCGCGGACTGGTGGGCCGATGTCGAGGCTGTGCTGGTGCCGCTGCTCGAACCCGCCGCTGAACTGCCGCTAGCCGTGGCATTCGACCGCCTTTGTGCGGCGGCCGAGCAGCTGTGCGGGGTCACGCTGTGGTCCGGGGCGGATGGCCGCGCGCTGGCCGCTTTCGTCGAGGAACTGCGAGTGGCCGCGCGCGAGGTTGGGACTACGGTCACTCCGCGCGATTTGCCCGCCGTGCTGCGCGATGCGATGGACCGGGTCGCAGTCCGCCCGCCGTGGGGCGGGCATCCCCGGGTTGCGCTCTACGGTCTGCTCGAGGCGCGGATGAGCCGGGCGGATCTGGTGATCTGTGGCGGACTCACTGAGGGAAGCTGGCCCGCGCGGCCAAGCCCAGATGCACTGCCGCCGCCGGCAGTACTGCGCGCACTGGGCGTGCCTGGTGCGGAATTCCGTATCGGCCTGGCCGCGCATGACCTTGCCTCGGCGCTCGGTGCGCCCGAGGTGGTGCTGAGCCACGCCCGGCGTGATGAGGGCGGGCCGGTTATCGCTTCGCGCTTTGTCCTGCGGGTGCGGGCTTTGCTGGGCGAGCTGGTCGGCAACCACGAAGAGCAGGAAGCTGTGAACCTGGCCCGTGCAATTGACGACGCGGCGCCACTCCCTCCTTATCCGCGCCCGGCGCCCCGGCCTACAGCATCGCAGCGCGATGTCGGGATTTCGGTTACCGCGCTCGATCGGCTGCGCGGCGATCCTTATCAATTCTACGCCAGCGCGATCCTCAACCTGCGCTCGCTCGATCCGATTGACGCAGATGCGACGCCTGCATGGAAGGGCACTGCGGTGCACCGCATCCTTGATAGCTGGCACAAGGCCGGGGGCAAACCGGGGGAGCTGCTCGCGCTGGCCGAGGCCGAGCTGGATACGATGAGCGCCCATCCGCTGATGCGCGGCCTGTGGCGGCCGCGGTTGCTGGCTGGGCTTGTATGGATCGACGCGGAAATCACGCGGCTGAGCGAAGCGGAAGGCCGCGCGGTTCTGGTCAGCGAGGCTGAAGGTGAAATGCTGTTTGAGGGCGTGCGAATTCACGGGCGAGCAGACCGGATCGACCAGCTTGAAAACGGCGCGCTGGCAGTGGTGGATTACAAGACTGGTAAGCCGCCGACGGGCGCAATGGTCGAGGGCGGTTTTGCGCTCCAGCTTGGGCTGATCGGACTGATTGCGCGGGCCGGGGGCTTCAGCGATGTGGCGGGGGAGGCCGAGAAGTTTGAATATTGGTCGTTGGTCAAGAGTGAAAAGAGCCAAACCGGGTTTGGCTATAGCAACGAGCCGGTCAAGGAAGGCCGCAAGAAGACTGGCTTGCCGCGTGAGGAGTTCCTTGCCAGGACCGAAGAGTTTCTGGTCGACGCGATCGCCCGCTGGATCAAAGGGAATGAGCCCTTCACCGCGCGGCTCAACCCTGACATCGGCGGCTACAATGATTTCGATCAGTTGATGCGGCTCGACGAATGGCAGGCGCGGGCCATTCGCGAGGAGGACGCAGGATGAGCGGTCCTGCAAAAGTTTGGCAACTTGAGGGCAATCAGCTCCCGGCAGTCGATCCGCGCGAAACGGTCTGGCTGTCTGCCTCGGCTGGAACGGGCAAGACCCAGGTGCTTTCCGCCCGCGTATTGCGGTTGTTGCTGCAGGGCGATGTTTCCCCGTCGCAGATAATCTGCCTGACTTTCACCAAGGCCGGCGCAACCGAGATGGCTGGCCGGATCAACGAGGTTCTGGCCAGCTGGGTGCGGGCCAAACCGGAAGTCCTGGCGAAGGATCTGAAGGCAATCGGTGCGGATTTCTCCCCGCAAGTGCAGGACCGTGCCCGCACGCTGTTCGCTCAGGTGCTCGATTGTCCGGGCGGCGGCCTCAGGATCGATACGATCCACGCTTTTGCGCAGTGGCTGCTCGCAGCTTTCCCGCATGAGGCCGGACTGGTGCCCGGGGTTCGGGCCATGGAAGACCGAGACCGCGCGCTGCTGCTCCGCCAGGTGCTGGGCGATCTGTTGGTCGATGCCGAGCGTAGCGGTGATAGGGCCACGCTGGATGCACTCGCCGCGCTCAGCCTGAGGCTCGGTCCGGACGATGTGGAGCGATATTTGCTGCGCTGCGCTGAAGCCCATGAGGTGTGGTTCGGAACCGGAGCGTGGCAGCCGCCGATGCGGCCGCGGGTCAACCAGTTGCTGGGCCTGGCAGCCGATGCGAGCGAGACGGAATTGGCCGGGCTGTGTTCGGATCAGGCGTTCGACTTGACGTCGCTGCGCCGGTGCCTTGAGACACTGGCGGCCTGGGACACCGGGACCGGGCGCGAGGGCACGGCGGCGATCGGAAACTTCCTGCTCGCCTCGCCGGAAGGCCGGGTCGAGCAGCTTGACGAGCTAAGGGCAGCGCTCTTCACCAAGAAGGATGGCTTGCCCAAGCAGCTCGCCAATATCCTCAAGCGCGATCCGGATTATGAGGGCTATATCCTGCGAGTGGCTGAAAGTCTCGAAGCGGTGTTCGAACGCCGCGCTATGATGCGACTGGCCGAATGGCTTACCCCTGCGCTGGAACTGGGCTGGCAATTCGCTTTGGCATGGGACAAGGCGAAGCAGCGCGAAGGCTTTATCGATTTCGACGATCAAATCCGAAGCGCGTCTGAATTGCTCGGCCGGTCTGAGATGTCCGAATGGGTCCGCTACAAGCTCGACCGGCGCTTCGATCACATATTGATCGACGAGGCACAGGATACCAATGCGGCGCAATGGCGGATTATCGATGCACTGACTGGCGATTTCTTTGCCGGTGAAGGTGCTCACGGCGACAAACTGCGGACCCTGTTCGTGGTCGGCGACTACAAACAGGCGATCTTCCGCTTTCAGGGAACTAGTCCAGAAAACTTCAAGGATGCGCGCGATCACGTCCGAACACTGATGCAAGGCGCGGCCGAAAATGCGCAAATGATGCGTAGCAACTTTACCGCGCGAACGCTTCAGGAACTGGGTCTCGACCAGTCATTCCGTACGGCGCAGGCGGTGCTCGATTTCGTCGATATGGCGATCGCCAAGATTGGGTATCCCGATTTCGGCCTGTCTGAGCCGCCCGAGCAGCATGTCGGCGAGACCCGTCCCGGCTATGTCGCACTGTGGCGAGTGGTCGGCCAGGACATCGCCGAATCGGACGATCCCAGCGATGTCAGTGACGATGAGGAGGGCAATGAGGGCTGGCTCGCCCGCGCTGATCGGCAGCTGGCAGACCGGATCGCGCGGCAAATCCGCGTTTGGATGGAATCGGGCTTCCCACTGCTCAAAGGGCGCGGGCCGGGTGAGGGGCCGCGCCGGGCCGGACCCGGGGACGTCATGGTGCTGGTTCGCAAGCGCAAGGAGCTGGCCGGGCTGATCGTGGCGCGGCTCCATGCCGCCGGGGTGGCGGTTGCGGGGGTTGACCGGCTCCGGCTGGGCGCGCCGCTCGCGGTGCGCGATCTGGTCGCTGCACTGCGCTTTGCCGCGCAGCCGTTCGATGATCTGACACTGGCCAGCTTGCTGGTCTCGCCGTTGATCGGCTGGACTCAGGAGCAGTTGCTCCAGCACGGCTATCGAGCAAAGAATCTGCGGTTGTGGGAACATCTGCGGCAGAGACGGCATCCCGATGTCGATGCAGCGATGACGCTGCTGCTCGAACTGCTCCGCTTGGCCGACTTCGATCCGCCTCAAGCCTTGCTGCATTGGTTGCTGGTCGGGCCATGGCAGGGCCGTCGCAAGCTGGTTGCGCGACTGGGCCGCGAGGCGAACGATCCGATCGACGAACTGCTCAATGCCGCCAACGCCTATGCGCTAAGCGATACGCCCAGCCTGCAGGGCTTTCTGCGCTGGTTCGACGCGGGCGACGGCGAGCTCAAACGCGAGGCGGGCAAAGCCGGCGAACTGGTTCGCGTGATGACCGTGCATGGCTCGAAGGGTTTGCAGGCGCCGATCGTGATTCTGGCCGACGCCGCCGATAATCCAGACACCTCGCGCGGCGGGCCGCTCGATCTCGTCGATCCGGCCAGCGAGATGTCGGGTGACGAGGAATTGCGACGCATCCCGCTCCCGCCACTGCGCAAGGAAGAGCGGCTGGGGCGGATTGCAGCGGAAGCTGAAAAGTCCAGGAAGGCTGAGCGCGAGGAGCATTGGCGGCTGCTTTATGTCGCGATGACCCGCGCAGAAGAGGCGCTGTTCGTCGGCGGCTCGCTGAGTGCGCGCGAAAAGGCTCCCGCCCCTGATAGTTGGTATGCCCGGCTGGAGAGCCTGTTCAACGCCGATGAATGGCTCGACGATCCGATCTGGGGCGCGCGGCTTGAACATGGTGAGACACCGCAGTCAGTCCAGCTGGACGCCCAGGCCGCCCTATCGCCGCCCGCTTCCGTGCTGCCTGCATGGCTCTTCGCACAGATCGGGCCAGAGCCACGTCCGACTCGCCCGCTTTCGCCTTCGGATCTGGGAGAGGACGTTGCGGCTGACCCACCCTTCCCGCCCGGAACGGGGCAGGCGGCAGCGCGGCGCGGGATCCTGATGCATAAATTGCTCGAACGGCTGCCCGAACTTGAGTCCGGACAGCGCTTGGATGCGGCGCAGGCATGGCTGGCCCGGGCCGCTTCGGAATTGGGTGCAGCGGAACGCACGGAAATGGCGAAGGCCGCGCTGGCAGTTCTCGCGCATCCGGATTGGCAAGAGCTGTTCTCGCCCGCCGCACTTGCGGAAGTGCCGATTGCCGCGCTGGTGGGAACCCGGATGGTGGCGGGGACGATTGATCGGCTGCTGGTGACCCCGGAGCGCATCTGGCTGGTCGATTTCAAGACGGCCCGGCGCCCGCCTGCCGCGCTTGATGAAATGCCGGTCGCGGTCCTGCGCCAGATGGCCGCATATGTCGCAGCGCTCGAGGCGAGCTTCCCCGGGCGCAAAGTGGAGGCGGCCGTACTCTATACCCAGGCGCCGCATTTGATCGCCATTCCGCCTGATGTGATTGACCGCCACAAGCAGGCATTGACGGCAGCGGAGTAAAGCTTTTCAGCGATGGCCGTTGCCATCTCGTCTCCGCGCCCTAGATTGGGCCTGAGCAAACAGGAGTTTTGAAATGTCCACCATCGCCGTCACCGACGCCAGTTTTGAGGCAGACGTACTCAAGTCCGACAAGCCAGTGCTGGTCGATTTCTGGGCCGATTGGTGCGGACCATGCAAGATGATCGGACCCTCGCTCGAGGAAATCAGCGAGGAACTGGCTGGGCAACTGACCATCGCCAAGATGGACATCATGGAGAACACCAGCGTTCCGGCGGACATCGGCGTCCAGTCGATCCCGCGGATGGTGCTGTTCAAGGATGGCAAGGCGGTCGCCCAGAAACTGGGCGCAGCGCCGAAGAGCCAATTGAAAAGCTGGATAGAAAGCGTCCTCTAAAGAAGCGCCAGCCGCTCGGCCAGCGCGTCCCATAGTTGCGGCGACGCCGCGCCGATCAATCCGGTGCGGTGATCGCTGACAAGATAGGGCGTGCCATCGTGCCGCGCCGCCTTGCCGCCCGCCTCGTTGAGAAACAATACGCCAGCCGCGTGGTCCCAGGCCAGCGTGCGCTCAAAGATCGAGACGTCGTTCTGGCCCAGCACCAGCCGGGGATATTGCTCGGCGGCGCAGCGCGGGATGTCGACCAGCGCGTAATGCGGCGCAATGTGCGTCTTCATGGCCTCGCGCTTGGCCAGATCCATGAACATCAACGAGATGCCCGCGATGGGCGGTAACTGGCCGCTTGAGCGAGCGGTAACTCTGGTCCCGTCAACCCACGCGCCAAGCCCACGCGCGGCATGGCAGAACCGGCCGGTGAGCGGATCAAGGATCCAGCCGGCAATCGCTTCGCCTTTTTCCGCCAGCGCAACCATGATCCCGAACGGTGGTCGTCCGGCGGCGAAGTTGTTTGTCCCGTCGAGCGGATCGACGATCCAGCACAGCGTATCGCCCAGCCGGTCCAGCAATGCGGGATCGGCGTGGGCGGCTTCTTCACCGACAATCGCGGCTTCGGGCAAAATCAGCGCCAGCCCTTCAGCCAGGATCGCTTCGGCTTCTGCATCGGCGATGGTGACCAGATCGTCATGGGCCTTTTCGATTATCTCGCTGGCGCTGAGCCGCTGATAATGAGGTAGAATCGCACGGGTCGCCGCATCCATCATCACGGCATGCACCGCGCCAGTAAGAGCTTCACTCATGAGCGATAGTCGGCATTGATCGAAATGTAGCCATGGGTCAGATCGCAGGTCCAAACGGTGGCGCGGCCATCGCCGAGGCCCAGGTCAACCTCGATTGTGATGTCCTGCCCCTTGAGGTGGGCAGCGACCGGCGCTTCATCGTAGTTGGCCAGCGGTTGCCCGTCCTTGGCTGCCCAGGTTCCGCCAAAGCCGATCGACAGCCGGTCCCGGTCAGCAGGTTCCCCCGCCTTGCCGACCGCCATGACCACGCGGCCCCAATTGGCATCCTCGCCGGCGATCGCGGTCTTGACCAGCGGCGAGTTGGCCACGGCGAGGCCGACGCGGCGCGCGCTGTCATCACTCAACGCGCCGGACACGCGAACCGCGATGAACTTCTGCGCGCCCTCGCCATCGCGGACAACCAGCTGAGCCAGCTGCAGGCAGACATCTTCCAGCGCGGCCGCGAAGGCATCGGCCCCGGCGCTTTCGAACGAGGCGAGGGGGGCGTTGCCCGCCTTGCCGGTGGCGAAAGCGAGCACGGTATCACTGGTCGAGGTGTCGCTATCAACCGTTATGCAGCTGAAAGTCGACTGATTGGCGGCCGAAAGCAGCGCTTGGAGGAAGTTGGGTTCAACCGCGGCATCAGTGAAAATATACCCCAGCATTGTCGCCATGTCGGGGGCGATCATCCCGCTCCCCTTAATGATCGCAGCCAGCGTTACCGTGCGTCCGTCGACCACTGCTTGGGCCATCGCACCCTTGGGAAACGTGTCAGTCGTGCCGATGGTATTGGCGGCTTCTTCCCACGAGCAAGGCGCGGCCAGCAGCGCGGCGTCGATCCCGGAGCGGGCCTTGTCTTTGGGCAGCGCCACGCCGATCACCCCGGTCGAGCAGACGAACACCTCATCGGTCGCGCAGCCCAGATGGCCAGCCACCTGCGACATGATTGCTTCCACCGCCTCGCGCCCGCGATAGCCGGTGAAGGCGTTGGAATTTCCGGCATTGACCACCAGCGCCCGGGCGCGGCCCAGCTTCGCCTGTTCGCGGCCGAGCTCGACTTCGGACGAGCAGCAGACATTGCGGGTGAAAACCCCGGCCACTGCGGTGCCCTCGGCCAGCTCGACATAGGTCAGGTCGCAGCGGCCCCAGTCCTTGTAGCCCGCGCGGGCAATGCGCGGGGTAACCCCGGCAATTGCAGGCATGGCAAGAAACGGCCGGGCGAGGGGGGAGATGGTTTCTGACATGGCGTGGCGACTAGCTTCCAAACCGAATCAGGGCGGTTGGTGCGGCCGCTGTCCGTGGCGAGATCTTCCATTCCAGCCGTTGTCCGGTGGGTAAGCCGGCTGGCCCATCGTCGGTGTTATTGGCCAGGATTGCGCCATCGGTGGTTAGGATCAGCGTGCCTTCGAGCGCTGGGAGTTTCGGCATCTTGTCCTGCCCGTCCTTGCCCTCGTCCATCGCCGCGCCCATCGCGGCGAGCTGT
Source organism: Novosphingobium sp. (assembly GCA_031413595.1). Taxonomy (GTDB): domain Bacteria; phylum Pseudomonadota; class Alphaproteobacteria; order Sphingomonadales; family Sphingomonadaceae; genus Novosphingobium. The sequence continues at coordinate 22,632 of JANOFJ010000027.1, read as the reverse complement.
GCAAAGCTGCTCATCCCGCCGCCGGTGTTGGCGGCAGCGAAGCCTGGCGCATCCATCCGGACCGTCCCATCGGCGCGGCGGATGAGGACCACAAAAGCATTGGCCATCGGGAAGCGTTCGATTGTCGGGAAGGTGAAGTCGTGGTCGATCCTGCCACTGATCGAAAAATCGACCTGAAACAGACCTTCACCCTTGTAGTTGACGCTCTTCCAGCCAGCCTGCTTGCGCAAACGGTCGGCGAGTTCCTCGGCGGCCTTGGGGCTGGTAGGATCGATCCCGCCAAGCAGTGCGCGCATCATTTCCCCGTCCCGCTTTCCTTTGTCAGCCCGCGATTTTTGACCTTCGTCCCAATCTGACTTCTGCTTGGCAAGCTCGTCCTCGGTGCAGGACCGCTCGTCCATTGAGTCTTCTTGTTTGTAGCAACGAGCCGGAGAAAAGACGCCGGACGATTTGCCCTTGTTGCCCATTTCAGCCAGCTTGCTCAGCCCGAGCATATAGATTTCGCCAGTGTAGCTGTAGCTGAAGCGTCCATCCTTGCGGATATCCAGCGCGGAAGAAAACTTGCCCGGTGAAATCAGGCAGGCGCTCAGCAGCAAGCTGAATGTTGCGACCAGCGCGGCGGCTGCGAAGCGGCGGTACGATTGAAATGCGGTCATCACCATTTCTCCCGAAGATCAGGCACGCGTGGCTATCGCATAAAGCGCGATTGCGGCAGCATTAGAAACATTGAGGCTTTCGATCGCATCGCTGATCGGCAACTTCGCCAGCGCATCGCAATGCTGCCTGATGTTGTGCCGCATGCCTTCGCCTTCAGCGCCAAGCACAAGCGCGACCGGGCCAGCGGGGAGCGCATCGGCCAGCGTGCTGGTGGCGCTGCCATCAAGCCCGATCCGCCAATATCCCGCCTCGGCGATTTCTTCGAGCGCGCGGGCAAGGTTGACCACACGGACCCACGGCACGACTTCGAGCGCACCCGAAGCCGATTTGCCGACCACCCCCGATTCGGGCGGGGCATGGCGATCCTGGGTGATGATCGCGCGCGCGTTGAATGCGGCGGCGGAGCGCAGGATCGCACCGACATTGTGCGGATCGGTAACCTGATCGAGGATCACCAGCGGCCGCGCGGGATCACCGTCCATCACATCTTCGATAAAAATATCGTCCAATGGATCGCATTCCAGCACCAGTCCCTGATGCGGCGCATCGCGGGCAACAAAGCGGGCGAGGTCTGCGCCTTGCGCATATTCCACCGGGAAGTTTTCCGGCAATTCGCCATCAAGCGATTCGACGCCTTCACGCGTCGCCCACAATTTCCGGTGGGTGCGATCCGGGTTCTTTAGCGCGGCTTCGACCGCATGACGTCCCCATAGCCGCACTGCGCCAGTACTGGCCCGGCCGCTGCCGCGCCCACCTTCCATGCGTCCAGCCCTGCCGCGTAATGCTCCGCGTTTGCTCATCGGTTTGTTCCTTGATTCATCGTCGCTCCCTGCCACCCTGATGGTGGGCAGGCAAGCGCAGCTCACGGGGGCTGCAGTGCCTAGAGAGGGGCTGGTGGTGGACAGGGCTGGATTCGAACCAGCGTACGCTCTCGCGGGCAGATTTACAGTCTGCTGCCATTAACCACTCGGCCACCTGTCCACACCAGCCTACCGGTGACGGGTTGCCCCGATTGTGTCGGCACCCAAAAAGGGAGCCTTCCGGCCGAGAGGCGCGCTCTTGGCGAAGCGCCGCCATAGTGTCAATGGCGCAATGGCGTTCACGGATCTTCTCGGGGCCTTGTCCGTCACGTTTTGGCTCGATAGGACTGCACGACATGAGCGAAATCATCCCTGTCATCTCCGCCACCGGGCTGTTTACGCCGCCTGAATCGATCTCCAACGCTGAACTGGTCGACAGCTTCAATCGCTATGTCGAGAGCTTCAATGCTGCCAATGCGGCGGCAATCGGCACGGGAGAGGTGGCGGAATTATTGCCAAGCTCGGTTGAATTCATCGAAAAAGCGAGCGGGATCAAAGCGCGCCATGTGATGAGCAAGTCACCGCTGCTCGATCCGGAAATCATGGCGCCGCGCTGGGCGGACCGGCCAAATGACGAGATCTCGGTGCTGGCCGAGATCGGCGTCGCGGCCGCCAGGGATGCGTTGGAGCGGGCAGGGCGCGATGTGAAAGATGTGGATGCCGTGCTCTGCGCGGCTTCCAACATGGAGCGTGCTTATCCGGCGATGGCGATAGAGATCCAGGAAGCGCTGGGGATCGAAGGCTTCGGCTTTGACATGAATGTCGCCTGCTCCTCTGCAACATTTGGGATCCAGACTGCGGCGGATTATATCCGTTCTGGCAATGCCCGTTCGGTGCTGGTGGTCAGTCCGGAAATCTGCTCAGGTCACCTCAACTGGCGGGACCGCGACAGCCATTTCATCTTTGGCGATGTGGCGACGGCCGTTCTGGTCGAGGCTGAGGACATCGCCCCGCATCCGCATTGGCGCATTCTGGGCACGAAACTGAAGACGGTTTTTTCCAACAACATCCGCAATAACTTCGGCTTCCTCAACCGGGCGAATCCTGACAGCCGCGACGGAGCCGACAAACTTTTCATTCAGGAAGGGCGGAAGGTCTTCAAGGAGGTTGTGCCGATGGTCGCCAACATGATCATTGAAGAGGCGGGAAGATTGGGAATCGAGCCTGCTGCGTTGCGGCGGATGTGGCTCCACCAGGCCAATGCCGGCATGAACCGCCTGATCGCCCAACGCGTTTTGGGACATGAGGCGAGCGACGACGAAAGCCCGACCGTGCTGGATACCTATGGCAATACCTCCAGCGCAGGCTCGATCATTGCGTTTCATCTCAACAGCATGGACCTGGCGGCGGGAGACATCGGTTTGATCTGTTCGTTTGGCGCAGGCTATTCGGCGGGCACCGTTTTTGTCCGAAAGGTGGCATAAGCCTCGCCTCGCCGCTTGTCCTGTCTCTCTGTAACACCTAGATGCGGCCTATGCCCGGAGAAATATTAGATAATCGCGGACACGGCGACGTCAGCTGGAGCTGGCCGAGTGTCCATCCTGAAGGTCGCAAGTTCGCTTTGATCGCGGGTGTTGCATGTCTGGTGACAGCCTTTTTTGCTTGGGAAACCATAGCCTGGCCGCTGGCCATGCTGACTGGCGGGATACTCGCCTTTTTTCGCGATCCCCAGCGCGTTACACCGCAAGGCGATCAGTTTATCGTCGCACCAGCCGATGGGTTGATCACGCTGGTCCAGCAGGTTCCGCCGCCGCGCGAGCTTTCGGTCGATGACGGCAGCGGCTCTGCGGTCTTGGGGACCGAGCCGGTTACGCGGATTTCGATCTTCATGTCGGTGTTCGATGTGCATATCAACCGCACGCCGATTAGCGGCACAGTGCGCCGCGTGGTCTATATTCCGGGCAAATTCCTCAATGCCGATCTCGATAAGGCCAGCGAGGAGAATGAGCGTCAGCACATTTTGATCGAACGCGGCGATGGGTTGATGATCGGTTTTACCCAGATCGCCGGTCTGGTGGCGCGGCGGATTGTGCCGTTCGTCAAGCCAGGTGACATCCTCGCTGCCGGCCAGCGTGTCGGGCTGATCCGCTTTGGCAGCCGGGTCGATGTCTATCTTCCCGCCGGAACCGAGCCGCGTGTGCTGATGGGTCAGAAGGTGGTGGCCGGTGAAACCGTGCTTGCCGAAACAGGCCAGCAATTGCTGATCGAGGGCGTCAGCCAGTGAACGACCAGGCGCAAGCCTCGCCGCGTGGTAAGTTGCCTGGCGGACTGACTTTGCGGGGACTGGTCCCCAATGCGATCACCGCAGCGGCGCTTTGCGCCGGGCTGACCGGTATTCGCTTTGCCATCCTCGGCGAATGGGAGAAGTCAGTCCTTGCGGTCATCCTTGCAGGAATGCTTGATGGGATCGACGGGCGGATCGCTCGTTTGCTGAAAGCTGAATCACGCTTCGGCGCAGAACTCGACAGTCTGGCCGATTCGATCTCGTTTGGGGTAGCTCCGGCGCTGATCCTGTTCCTGTGGTCGCTGGAAGATCTCCCCCGACTGGGTTGGTTTGCATCGCTTGCCTTCGCGATTTCCTGCGCGCTTCGGCTCGCCCGGTTCAACGCCCAGATTGATGTTGTGGAACAGCCTCACAAGTCGGCCGGTTTCCTCACCGGTGTTCCTGCGCCAGCGGCGGCAGGTCTGGCCTTTCTTCCGCTCTACCTGTGGATCGTGACCGGACGTCCCGAGTTCCGCGAACCGATCCTGGTGGGCATCTGGCTGGCGGTAATTGCTTTCCTGATGATTTCCAGTGTCGCGACGCTGTCTTGGGGCTCAATCCGGCCGCGCCGAAGTATGCGGCTCGCACTGTTGGCGCTAGTCGGACTGGTCGGGACTGCGGCCCTGACCGAGCCATGGTTCACCCTGATCGGAATTTGCGCGCTTTATCTGGCGATGCTGCCCGTCGGCATCGTAAGCTATTCGCGGGTCAAGCGGCAGCGCGCAGCGCGGGCTGCCGCTGCGGACGACGCCCAGAAGACTTGACGGGCAGGGCAATGATCTGCGCTGCTTTGCGCTTCGGCCCATCATGCGAGATTAGCCGATAGTCAAACCCACGCGTTGCTTCGCATTGCTTCAGCTGGCTGTGCAGCGCCAGCGCTGCCGTTCCATACTGCCGCAAGCTTTGTGCAATAACGGCAACTGCCAGAAGGGCGGCAAAAGCAAACAAGGCAGCCAGGGTAAGAGCGAACATCGCGTAAGTCCTTTTCGATCCGATCCTCCCCGCCTGTGGACAGGCCTGTGGAAGACTTGTGGATAATGCAACTTCGAGCCAATTGTTCCGCCCGAACCCGCGTCGTGACCGATATGTTCCGTATATGTTCTCATCCGTCAAGAACTTTATGCACGGCAGTTGCTCGCTCACTTTCCGCCCTTTTCACCCAACCAGCGCATTCAAGGCTGGATTTCGGTTTGAAACCGCGCTAGGGGCCGCCCCGTCCGGACGGGATTACGCCATTTGGCTTCATCTCTTCGTATCGGGCAAATCCACATGGGAAGCGCCCATACCGGTGCCGCAGCGGGCTTTTCCGCACGGTTCCAGCTTCCCAGAGGCATAACCGGAAAGGAAATACCTATGGCGGCTCCTGTCGTTACCATGCACCAATTGATCGAGGCCGGCGCACATTTCGGCCACCAGACCCACCGCTGGAACCCGCGGATGAAGCCGTATATCTTCGGCGCCCGCAACGGTGTTCACATTCTTGACCTGTCGCAGACCGTGCCGTTGATGGCCCGCGCGCTCGATTTCATCGCTGCGACTGTCCAGGCTGGCGGCAAAGTTTTGTTCGTTGGCACCAAGCGTCAGGCCCAGGAGCCGATCGCGCAGACTGCACGGGCATGCGGCCAGCACTTCGTAAACCATCGCTGGCTGGGCGGAATGCTTACCAACTGGAAGACGATTTCGGGCTCGATCAAGCGCCTCAAGGCGCTGGAAGAGCAGCTTTCGGGTGACACCACCGGCCTGACCAAGAAGGAAGTCCTGCAGCTCACGCGTGAGCGTGACAAGCTTGAAATGTCGCTTGGCGGCATCCGCGATATGGGCGGAATTCCTGATGTGATGTTCGTGATCGACGCCAACAAGGAAGAGCTGGCGATCAAGGAAGCCAATGTTCTTGGTATTCCGGTCGTCGGCATCCTCGATTCGAATGTCGATCCGTCGGGCATCGCTTTCCCGATCCCGGCCAACGACGATGCCAGCCGTGCGATCCGCCTCTACTGCGACGCAGTAGCCCAGGCCGCAACCAAGGGTCACCGCGAAGGCGTGGTCGATTCAGGCGCTGACATCGGCGCGATGGACGTGCCGTTGCCGGAAGAAATCGCGGTAGTTGAAGAAGCCGCAGTTGTTGAGGCTGCCGCAGAAGCTCCTGCTGCCGAAGAAGCTCCTGCTGCTGTGGAAGAAACCGCTGCAGCCGAAGAAGCCGTGGTGGAAGCTGCAGCTGAGGAACCCGCCACCGAGGCTTGAGCCCGGGGGTATTGAACTGGCAGCGCGCCGAGCTTTGAGAGCTCGGCCGTTTCCAAATTTTTCGGAAGGATATGCGCAATGGCTTATACCGCCACTGACGTGAAAAACCTGCGCGAGCGCACTGGCGCCGGCATGATGGATTGCAAGAAGGCGCTGGACGAGACCGGCGGCGATATCGAGGCTGCGGTTGATGGGCTGCGTGCCAAGGGTCTGGCCGCTGCTGCCAAGAAGTCCAGCCGCACCGCGGCCGAGGGCCTGGTCGGCGTGGCGGTTTCGGGCTTGAAGGGCGTTGCGGTCGAGGTTAACTCGGAAACCGATTTTGTCGCCAAGAACGATCAGTTCCAGGACTTCGTTCGCAAGACCACCAATGTGGCATTGGCGCAGGGATCGGACGATGTCGAAGCCTTGAAGTCCGCAGCCTATCCAGATGGCGGAACCGTGGTCGAGAAGCTGACCAACAATGTCGCCACTATCGGCGAAAACCAGCAGCTGCGCCGGATCAAGAGCATTTCTGTCACCAGCGGCGTGGTTGTGCCCTATATGCACAATGCCGCTGCCCCGAATTTGGGCAAGATCGGCGTGCTGGTTGCGCTGCAGTCCGATGCCGGTGCTGATGTGCTCGAACCATTGGGCAAGCAGATCGCGATGCACATCGCAGCCGCTTTCCCGCTGGCGCTGAACGCCGATGGCCTTGATGCTGAGATGATCGCCCGCGAGCGCGCAATTGCGGCGGAAAAGGCTGCCGAAAGTGGTAAGCCCGCCGAAGTGCAGGCCAAGATGGTCGATGGCGCAATTGCCAAGTTCGCCAAGGACAACGCTTTGCTCAGCCAGATCTTTGTGATGGACAACAAGACCCCGGTCGCGCAGGTAGTCGAAGCTGCCGGCAAGGCTGCCGGCACCAAGATCGAACTGGTCGATTATGTCCGCTTCCAGCTGGGCGAAGGCATTGAAAAGGCCGCAACCGACTTCGCAGCCGAAGTCGCGGCGCTTTCCGCCTGAGCCAACCAGATTTAGAGTTAGCCTGCGACGGTAGGCTTTGGGGGGCGGCGTCCGAAAGGTCGCCGCCCTTTCCCGTTCAGGGTGCTTGCGTCGCTCCTTTCGCGGGTTTGAGCGTAATCAGCCACATATCGGGCACGGCCCCGAAGCGGAATGGCAATAGGCTGGTCCCAAGACCCGCAGTCACAACCAGAGCTTGTCCATTTTCATCTATTCGTCCGCAGGAATAGCGTTCACCAAATCGCGACATCGTCGCCGGCGATCCGCCCCAGGGGTATTGGATCTGCCCGCAATGCGTGTGTCCCGCCAGCATCAGGCCAATATCCCTGGGCATTTCTGGAAAAGGGTCAGGACTGTGGCTCAGCATGATTGGAATGCCGGTGAGCTGGCGCAGAGCGGCAACAGTTCGGCGCATGTCCGCATGTCCGGTGAAATCATCATCCAGTCCCCCGATCGCCAAGGGTCCGACCATCTTTGCGCTGTTGTTCAAGACAATAATACCGACTCTAGCCAGTTCCTCACGCGCAAGGTCCGCATCGCGCCAATGTTCATGGTTACCCAGAACTGCCACAACTGAGAGACGCGGTGTCAAAAATTCGAGCGGGGCAAGCGCCTCACGATAACTGTATTTCCGTGTGGCGAGCTTCCGGTCGCTGATGAGATCACCTGCGATCAGGACAATATCGGGTTTCAAATCATTGGCTTGCCGCACAATCCTCAGCAAGCGCGAGGGCGGCATGTCGGGACCTGCGACATGCAGGTCAGAGACGAGCAGCACGCGCAATGGCGGCGCGTCAGGCGAAAGGCCGCTAAGTTTTACGTCAGTAGTCCGGACGATGGGATCTGCCATCGTGTCATGCCACGCTTTGGCGCACAGGATCAAAGCCGTGACAAAAATCGCCGTCAGAAACAGTCTTATTGCTGCACCGCGCGGCTTTCTTCCCGGTTCCAAACAGCCTATCCCTTTACGCAAGAGCCCCGACACGGTTAAGGACCGCTCGCAACAAGCCTCGTTTGCCGGATAGTTCTCCTATGTCCATGCCCAAATTCAAACGCATATTGCTCAAGCTCTCGGGAGAAGTGCTGATGGGCGAGCAGAAGTATGGGATCGATACGCTGTTCGTCGCGCGTCTGGCCGCAGAGGTAAAGGCGGCCAAGGAAACCGGGCTCCAGCTGTGCCTGGTGATCGGCGGCGGCAATATTTTCCGCGGCATGGCGGGCGCAGCCCAAGGCATGGACCGAGCGCAGGCCGACTATATGGGCATGCTGGCAACGATCATGAATGCGCTGGCGATGCAAAATGCGCTGGAGCAGATCGGGGTCGAAACCCGGGTTCAGTCGGCGATCCAGATGGATGCGGTGTGCGAGCCGGTGATCCGGCGCCGCGCCGAACGTCACCTTGAAAAAGGCCGTGTGGTAATCTTCGCCGCCGGCGTTGGCAGTCCCTATTTCACTACCGACAGCGGCGCGGCCCTGCGCGCGGCGGAAATGAAATGCGATGCCTTGTTCAAGGGGACCAGCGTGGACGGCGTCTATGATGCCGATCCCAAGAAGGTCAAAACCGCAACACGTTATGAAACATTGAGTTATGATACAGTCCTCGCCAATAATCTGAAGGTGATGGACGCGTCGGCAGTGGCGCTGTGCCGTGACAACAAGATCCCGATCGTGGTCTTCTCGATCCGCGAGCAAGGCAATCTCGCCAAGGTTTTGGCGGGTCAGGGCATTCAAACGATTGTGCAAGAGGAAGCCTGAACATGGCCAAGTACGACAAGTCCGATCTCGAACGGCGGATGAAGGGTGCAGTTGAGGCGCTGAAGGGCGATCTCTCGGGTCTGCGGACGGGCCGCGCCAATGCTGCGTTGCTCGACCCGGTTATGGTGACGGTCTATGGCAGCAATATGCCGCTCAACCAGGTGGCGACGGTTTCGGTGCCCGAACCGCGCATGATCTCGGTGCAGGTGTGGGACAAATCAAATATCGGACCGGTCGAAAAGGCGATCCGTTCGGCCGGACTTGGGCTTAACCCGATCAATGACGGAAATACGCTGCGTCTGCCGATCCCGGACCTGACCGAGGAACGCCGCAAGGAGCTGGCGAAGCTGGCTGGGCAATATGCGGAAAAGGCGCGGATCGCAGTCCGCAATGTTCGGCGCGACGGCATGGAAATGCTCAAAGCCGATGAAAACAAAAAGGAAATCTCGGAAGACGAGCGCAAGCGCGCCGAAACCGAAGTTCAGAAGCTGACTGACGATATTATCAAGGCAGTCGATGAAGCGGCCTCGCACAAGGAAAAGGAAATCATGACGCAGTGAGCAGCGCGGCGACCTCTTCGGGCGGTGGCGAGGGTCATGGTGCACGGCACGTTGCGATCATCATGGATGGCAATGGACGCTGGGCCAAGGCCCGCCATTTGCCGCGCGCTGTCGGCCACAGCCGAGGGGTTGAAGCGGTTCGGACGCTGGTTCGGGCGGCGCGGAACATGGGGCTTGAGGCGCTGACGCTTTATGCCTTTTCGACCGAGAACTGGCAGCGGCCCGAGGATGAAGTCTCGGCACTGATGGGCCTGCTGCGGCGCTATATCCTTGCAGACCTTGCCGAATTTGTCGCCAACAACATCCGCTTGAAGGTGATCGGTGACTATACCGCCTTCGCGCCGGACATTGTTGCGATGATCGACGACGCACTTTTGCAAACGGGTTGCAACGACGGTACAACGCTGGTGATCGCGCTGAACTACGGTTCGCAAGATGAGATCGCCCGCGCTGCTGCCAAGGCGGCGACGAAAGGCGCGATAACGCCCGCGACTATCGAGGCCGAACTCGATACCGCTGGTCTGCCTCCGCTTGATTTGCTGATCAGAACTTCGGGCGAGGTGCGGCTGTCCAACTTCCTGCTGTGGCAGGCGGCCTATGCCGAAATGTGGTTCAGCGATGTGCTGTGGCCCGATTTTACCCCGGCCCATCTGGAAGCGGCGCTGGCGGCGTTTGCCAAGCGGGAGCGGCGTTATGGCGGGCGATAATTCCTTCCACTTGGGGGAGGGAAACCACCGCAGGTGGTGGAGGGGCACGGGCCTCATCCCAAAACCGCGCGCGGTTGCGCCAATCCTCCGCCGTTCGATCGCGCGCCGGATCGCAGTCTTGCCATGCCTGGCGTGCCCCTCCACCCCCCTGCGGGCGGCTCCCCTTCCCGTGCCGGGGAGGATTTGCGCATGACCGAAGCCCCACCCAAAAAATCCGACCTCGGCGTGCGCGTAGTCTCGGCGGTGGTGATGGTCGTGGTCGCCGGTGCGGCGCTGTGGCTCGGCGGTTGGACTTGGGGGATTTTCGTCTTGCTGCTCGCAATTGGCGTGCTGTTCGAATGGTGGGGTCTTGTTCGCAAATTTGGGATTTCGCCGCGTGCCAAGGCATTGTGGGTCTTCGGCGGGATTTTCTACGTTGGACTGGCTGCAGCGATGATGATGGTGCTCCGGCAGGCTTCTCCGCCATTGAGCAGTGACGTGGCGTGGGTTTTGCTGGTGTTGTCGCCAGTGATCGCGACCGATATTGGTGCCTATTTCACTGGTCGGGCCATCGGCGGACCAAAGATCGCAGCTTCGATCAGTCCGTCAAAAACATGGTCCGGCTTGCTGGGCGGTGCCTTTGCGGCGGCGGCGGTAATGGTTTGGCTGACAATCCTAAGCCGCACCCCCGGCGATCTCGTCGCTTCAGGCATTCCTTGGCCGTCGGTCGGTTTTGGCGTTGCTGTTGCCGTAACGGCACAAATTGGCGATTTCTTCGAAAGCTGGATGAAACGCCGGGCTGGCACCAAGGATTCGGGCAATCTCATCCCGGGGCACGGCGGCTTGTTTGACCGTCTCGATGGACTGCTTGCGGTGCTGTTTGTTTGCGGCCTGGTGATGGTTGCTGCGATTGCGCAAAGCCTGCTGTTCGGCGAGGGGCTGTTGCCCACCCCAACATGACCCGCACCATCTCCATCCTCGGCGCAACCGGTTCGGTCGGCGCTTCCACTCTCGACCTGATCCGGCGCGAGCGGGTCAAGTGGCGGGTCGTCGCGCTGACCGCCAATTGTCAGGCGGAGGAACTGGCCAAGCTGGCCCGCGAATTTTCCGCTGAAATCGCCGTTGTGGCCGACGAATCCTGCCTGCCCGCGCTGCGTGATGCGCTGGCCGGATCGGGCATCGAAACCTCGGGTGGCCCCACCGCTCTGATCGAAGCCGCATCCCGCTCCGCCGATCTTACCCTTGCCGCGATCGTTGGCTGCGCAGGCCTTGCCCCTACCATGGCGGCCATCGAGCAGGGGCGCACCGTAGCGCTCGCCAACAAGGAAGCGCTGGTTTCTGCGGGCGAAGTGATGATCGCCGCCGTTGCCCGCCACGGCGCGATATTGTTGCCGGTTGATTCAGAGCATAATGCTATTTTCCAGTGTCTTGCTGGCAATAGCTTAGACCATGTCCACAGCATAACCCTCACCGCCAGCGGCGGCCCGTTCCGCGACTGGACACTGGAGGAGCTCCACGCTGCCACCCCGGCGCAGGCGGTCAAGCATCCCAATTGGGACATGGGCGCCAAGATCAGCGTCGATTCGGCCACCATGATGAACAAGGGACTGGAGCTGATCGAGGCACATTATCTGTTCCCGGTCGGGCTCGAAAAACTGCGGATCATCATCCACCCGCAATCTGTGGTCCATTCGATGGTCGAATATCGCGACGGCTCGACGCTGGCCCAGCTTGGCCCCTCGGATATGCGAGTGCCGATCGCCTCATGCCTCGCCTGGCCCGCGCGGATGGATACGCCCTGCGCCCCGCTCGATCTGGCCGCGCTGGGCGAGTTGACCTTCCGCGCCGCCGACGAGCTGCGCTTTCCCGCCACGCGGATCGCCCGCGAGGTCGCGCAGGCAGGCGGGGCCGTCCCAGCGGTGCTCAATGCCGCCAATGAGGTGGCGGTCGCGGCTTTTCTCGATAGTCAGATCGCATTCACCCGCATAACGGTAATGGTCGAGCAAGTGCTGGCGCGCTATGCTCCGGCAGCCCCTGCCTCATTGGCAGATGTCTTTGCCATTGATACCGAGGCGCGAAACCACGCCCGGATGATGCTGGAGTTAGCTTAAGTTGGTCAATTCTCCCTCTATCTTCATGATGATCGGCGCCTTTTTCCTCGTGCTTGGTCCATTGGTGCTATTGCATGAGCTGGGCCACTATCTGGTCGGCCGCCTGTTCGGCGTGCGCGCTGATGCTTTTTCGATCGGTTTTGGCAAGGAATTGCTGGGCTGGACCGACAAACGCGGCACCCGCTGGAAGCTCTCTGCGCTGCCCCTTGGCGGCTATGTGCAATTCGCGGGCGACATGAACGCAGCCAGCGTCCCCGATCCGGCTTTTGCCGATGCTTCGCCGCAAGACCGCCAGGGTATTTTCCAGGCCGCGCCGCTGTGGCAGCGCGCGCTGATCGTGCTGGCCGGACCGGTGATGAACCTGTTTGTAGCGGTGGCCATATTTGCGGCCTTCAACATGATTTATGGCCGCTCGTTTGCCCCGCCGGTGATTGAGGGCTTTTCCGAGACTTCGACGGCGCAGGCGGCCGGGCTGCGGCTGGGTGACCGGATCGTGTCGATCGAAGGCGCGGCCATTGCCAGCTTTGGCGACGTGGCGCAGAATATCGCCATCTATCCGGGCCGAACCGTGACCATCGTGGCCAAGCGCGGCGAACAGGTGTTGACGATCCCGGTCAAGATCGCCGTCGATATCCAGAAAGACCAGTTCGGCAACGAGGCGCAGCGCGGGCTGATCGGAGTTCGCTCGCCTGCTGAGGTGAGGGAACGGTTCGGGCCGGTCGAAGCGGTCGGGCTGGGCTTTGTCCAGAGCCGTGACATCGTCAAGATGATGGTCACCGGGATCAGCCAGATCATCACTGGCGAACGGTCGGTCGACGAACTGGGCGGGCCGATCAAGATCGCCAAATTCTCTGGCGAACAGTTCTCGCTCGGCTGGCCGGAGTTCGTGTTTTTCGCTGCATTGATTTCAATTAACTTGGCATTCATCAACCTCCTGCCAATCCCGGCGCTCGACGGTGGGCACCTGGCTTTCTACGCTGCGGAAGCGGTCCGCCGGAAGCCGATCGGTGCGCGTGGTCAGGAATGGGCGTTCCGCACCGGCTTTGCATTCGTGCTGGCTTTCATGCTGTTCGTCACGCTGAATGATCTGGCCTCGCTCTCGATGTTCGGGGGGTAGGCCCAAAAGACCTAGGAACTGCGGATTATAGGGCGACTCTGCTTGATTGGCGTGGCGGCATCGGGCAGAGGGCGACGACTTGTCCGCAGCAAGCGCGGCCCCGCATCGGGGAGGGCCGATCATGCTACGCGAATTACGGGATAATCCGTGCCGATGATTGGATACAAAATGGTTCGCAGTGAAGCCGGTTGCGCCGGAAATATTGATGGGCGTGGAGACTCCGGCCGCACGGAAAGATCCGTCGCGGCAACTCGCCTTGCAGCGTTGCTGCTGGGAACCTCGATCCTTGCCTGCCTCCCTGCGACGGCAATGGCCCAGAAGGCTCCTGCTGCGCCCGCCGGGCGCGCTGAAACACCTGCTCCTGCCGAAGCGCCGGCCCAGCCAGACGCGCTGATCCAGTCAATCACGGTGACCGGCGCCCAGCGGCTCGAACCCGATACGATCCGCTCTTACATCAAATTGCGGCTGGGCCAGCCCTATACGCAGGTTGCGGCCGATCAGGCCTTGAAAGACCTCTACGCGACCGAACTGTTCACCGACGTGCAGATTCGCAACGACAATGGTGCTGTGGCGATTGAGGTGAAGGAGAACCCGGTCGTTAACCGGATCGTTCTTGAGGGCAACAAGCGTCTCAAGGAAGACAAGATCACGCCCGAGATCAAGCTTTCCCCGCGGCAGATTTTCACCCGCTCCAAGGTCCGCGCCGACGTGGCCAGGATTATCGAGCTGTACAAGCGTCAGGGCCGGTTTGCCGCTACGGTAGAGCCCAAGATGGTGATGCTGGATCAGAACCGCGTCGATATCGTCTATGAAATCTCCGAAGGGCCCAAATCCAAGGTCCGCCAGATCAACATCATTGGCAACGACAATTTCTCGGACGGCGATCTGCGCGGCGAGATGGTGACCAAGGTTTCCGGCATAACCAAGATCTTCAGCTCGGGCACGAGCTACGATCCCGATCGGATGGCGTTCGATCAGCAAAAGCTGCGCCAGTTCTATCTGACCAAGGGTTATGCCGATTTCCGCGTCGTTTCCGCTGTTGCCGAGCTGACTCCCGACAAAAAAGACTTCATCATCACCTATGTGGTGGAAGAAGGTAAGCGTTACAAATTTGGTGATGTGAAGGTCGACAGTCAGCTACGCGATTTCGACAGCGAGTTGCTGGCGACCCAGCTGCCGATGAAAAAGGGCGACTGGTATGACGCCAAGCTGGTCGAAGACACGATCGAGCGCCTGAATGAGACTGCCGGCACTTTTGGCTATGCCTTCGCCGATGTTCGCCCGAATTACGATCGCAACAAGGAAGAGCTGACCATGGGTCTGGTGTTCCAGATCGCAGAGGCGCCGCGGGTCTATGTCGAACGGATTGACGTCAACGGCAATACGCTGACCCAGGACAAGGTGATCCGCCGCGAATTCCGCCTTGCCGAGGGCGATGCCTTCAACTCGCTCCAGGTCAAGCGTTCGACCGCGCGGATCAACTCGCTCGGCTATTTCCAGGAAAAGTTCGAGATCGAGCAGAAGCCTGGTTCGGCGCCAGACCGGGTCATTCTGGAAGCGAATATCGAGGAAAAGCCAACTGGTGAGCTGCAACTCTCGGCCGGGTTCTCCTCGATCGAAAACTTCATCCTCCAGGCCTCGATCCAGCAGCGCAACTTCCGCGGCCGCGGCCAGACGGTCGGGGCCAGCGTCAGCTATTCGCGCTATTCGAAGAGCGCCGAGTTGAGCTTTACCGAACCCTATCTGTTTGATCGCAACATCTCGGCCTCAGCCAGCCTTTACCGGCGCGATTCCAACAGCTTCAATTACCTCAACAATTCCCGCAATACGACTTACAAGCAGTCGACCACCGGCATGCAGCTGCGCGCAGGCGTGCCGCTCACCGAATACATCTCGGCCATTGGCAGCTACACCTTCAACATCGATGATGTGACGCTGGACCAGAACCAGTTCTTCACTACCCGTCAGAACCCGCCGCTGTTCGAATGCGACCCGTTGCTGGCCGGACGCTATCTGTGCGAGGCGATCGGCAAGCGGACCAGTTCGATCCTCGGCCTGTCGATGATTTACGATTCGCTCGACAATCGCGCGCGTCCCTCACGCGGGCGGGCGATGTCGGTCGGGGTTGATGTTGCCGGGCTGGGCGGTTCAGTGAAATACGCACGGCTGCGCGGCAATGCCAAGCAGTTCTGGCCGGTTGGCAAGGGGTTCATCTTCTCGGTTTCGGGTGAAGCCGGGGCGATCAAGTCGTTCGAATCCAGTTCGACCCTTGGTAGAGACAGTGTCCGTCTGACCGACCGGTTCTATCTGGGCGAACCGCAGATCCGCGGCTTTGACATTCGCGGCGTTGGCCCGCGCGTTTTGCGCAAGCCGACCATTGATCTCGATCCGTCTCCGACTGTAGTCACCCCCGGTCCCAATCCTGATCGCAATAGCTGGTCGGATGATGCACTAGGCGGCAAGTATTATTACCTCACCCGAGCCGAGCTTGAAATTCCGCTCGGCACCGGAGCCAAGGAACTGGGGCTCAGGCCTTCGGTGTTCATCGATGCCGGGGCGGTCTGGGGTATCAATAGGCCGGTTGCTACGTCGAGCCCGTTTCCGAACGGCATCTTGATCCCGCAGCGCGACGCGAATGGATTGGCGCAATATCTCCAGATCGATACGGCGGTGCTGGATCCTCCGGTTGGTACCAATCCTCCGGTTTGCAGGCCCACGGCTTCATCGACGGTGACGAACCCGATTAATCCCACTCCGCCCGCTTGCCTGGCCAGCCCGAACAACACCGCGCTGGGCCAGTCGATTGGGCCGTTCACCGAGGAATTCCTCGGCAACTCCGCCAAGCCGCGCCTTTCGATCGGCATCGGGGTCAACTGGAACTCGCCGTTCGGGCCATTCCGAATCGATTTTGCCAAGGCACTGCTTAAGCAGCCGGGCGATGATACCAAGAGCTTCACTTTCAACGTAGGAACCCAATTCTGATGAAAACCATTCTCAAACCGATCATCGGTGCCAGTCTTTTGCTTGCCATAAGCGCGCAGCCAGCCCTGGCCGCCAAGAAGGAAGCCGCCCCAGCCACCGGTGGTCCAGTGGTAGCCGGGCTTGGCGTTGCCAATATCGAAGCGATCAAGGTCAATTCGAACGCCAACAAGGTGGCCCAGCAGCAGCGCCCGACCACCTACAAGCCGCAGATCGATCAGGCCAATGCCCGCGCCGTGGCGATCCAGACCCAGCTCAAGCCGCTGGCCGACAAGTTTGAGCGCGATCGTGCCGCAGCAGCGCCCAATGCAACCTTGCTGCAGCAGCAGTATGCCCAGATCCAGCAGCTCCAGCAGAGCGGCCAGCAGGAAATTAACCGGATCCTCCAGCCGGTTGCCTATTCCGAGGCCTATGTCGAAGAGCAGATCAACGAGCAGCTTGAAAAAGCGATCAGCCAGGCCGCTGCCAAGAAGCGCGTTGGCCTGATCATCACGCCCGAATCAGTGATCTATGCCGATGCGGCCTACAACATGAACCAGGCAGTGCTTGAAGAGCTCAATACCCTGATCCCGAGCGCACAGCTGGTGCCGCCAGCGGGTTGGGAACCGCGTCAGGTTCGTGAGCAGCGGGCCCAGCAGCAAGGCGCAGCCGCTGCCGCGCCGCGTCCTGCCGCTCCGGCAGCGCCGCGTCCTGCCACTCCTGCAGCGCCGCGACCGTCCGGTCCGCAGCCAGACGGCCGCTAAGCCTAACATCAGGGGGCAGCGATGAGCGATCCATCAGAGCCGGGTGCGGAAACAGGGGCCGCACCCGCATCGGCCGGCCCGGTCTTTGACATCCGCAAGATCCTCAGCGCTTTGCCGCACCGGTATCCGCTGCTGCTGGTCGACCGGGTTCTGGCGCTGGAAATCGGTGAAACGATCCACGCAGTAAAAGCGGTGACGTTCAACGAGCAGTTCTTTCAGGGCCACTTTCCCGGACGCCCGATCATGCCCGGGGTGCTGCAGATCGAAGCTCTGGCGCAGGCCGCGGCAATTCTGGCGATTGAGTCGCTGGACTTGTCGGGCTCGGGCAAGCTGGTCTATTTCATGGCAATCGAACAAGCCAAGTTCCGCACTCCGGTGGAGCCGGGCTGTCTGCTCGATCTCCACGTCGGCTTCCTCCAAAAGCGCGCCCGGGTCTGCAAGTTCTGGGGCAAGGCCATGTTGGAGGGCAAGATCGCCTGCGAAGTCCAGTTCACCGCAATGATTGCCGATGCTTGATTGGTGCCGCTTCCAGCCGTGAGGCTGGACAAAGATGCAAAGCGGCGCTAAGCGCGCGCTTCCTTTTCAGGCCGGTCGGAACCGGTCACAACGAAAGTCTGATCCGATGAAGGCCGAAATCCATCCCGATTATCACACGATCAAGGTCCAGATGACCGATGGCACCGTGTACGAAACCCGCTCCACCTGGGGCAAGGAAGGCGCCACGCTCGTGCTCGAAATCGATCCGACCTCGCACCCGGCCTGGACCGGCGGCCAGCGCCAGCTCGAAGCCGGTGGCCGGGTCGCCCAGTTCAACAAGCGGTTTGGTGGACTTTCGCTCAAGAAGAATTGAGTGCGAACCGAATTCTGAAACGTCGAGCAAGATAATCGGGCGGCCTCAGGGCCGCCCTTTTTTCGTTCGGCAAAGGCGGCCGATCAGAAGCCCTGCTGCTTCAACAAAGCTTGCCAATCAGCTTGCGCGGTGTTCAGCGGACGGAAGAATTCCACACCGGCTTTACCGCCGCGAACCCAGCGGGTAATCGCCTGCACCGGCGGCTCATTCTCGAGAACGATCGAGATTATCATCCCCAGGCGCAGCCAAGCTACCTCGCCCTTGATGCTGCATCCGTGGCAGGACAGGTCCTCAACCCTCATCGCGGTTCTGGTGCCCGATGCATTCGCCACTTCGACGGCCGCCTTGACCAGATACCGGGTGACTTCCCGCCGGCTGGGGATGAACCGGGACCCAGTGTCATCAACCAGCTCGACGATTTTGAGCATTCTACCCATCCATTGCCTCCACCAGTCCCCTCCCTTGGCGGATCAATCCGCGCGAAGGACAGAGTCCTGCAATCCTGCTGCTTTGGCTATCAGCAGGCACTTAACAATTGATGTGCAAGCCGTGGACGCGATCTGTGGCACGCCTGCCAGCCGGGCCAGGCGGGGTTGAGCCACGCGACACAAAATTACGTCTGCGCGCCAACCACGCACTTTTTGCTTCCAAACCGGCGGACCTTGTGTAACAGGCCGCACCCGCGCTAATCGCCGCTTGCGGAGTGGCTTTGCCCTCCCTAACAGCGCGCTCCTTGGCATGCGTTAAAGACTATGGCGACCGTAGCTCAGTTGGTTAGAGCGCCGGTTTGTGGTACCGGAGGTCGGGGGTTCGAGACCCCTCGGTCGCCCCAGTCTTTCCGCGATAAGCATGCCTCTGTTGGAGGTGCGTGTGCCCGCATTCTGGGAAGAGCCCGATTTTGATGATCACGAGCTGGTCCAGCTGGTGCGTGATCGTGCCTCGGGGCTGACCGCGATCATTGCGCTGCATTCCACCCACCTTGGGCCCGGCGCGGGCGGAACCCGGTTCTGGCATTATGGCAATCCGGCGATGGCGATGCGCGATGCGCTGCGCCTGTCGCGCGGGATGAGCTACAAGAACGCCATGGCCGGGCTGCCGATGGGCGGCGGCAAGGCAGTGATTCTGGCGGATTCGAGCCGCGCCAAGACACCCGCGATGCTGGCAGCCTTTGGCGATGCGATCGAGGGACTGGGCGGACGCTATGTCACCGCCGAGGACGTTGGCATCAGTGAAGCCGATATGGTCGCCGTGGCCCGGCGTACGGCCCATGTCACCGGCCTGCCTAATACCGACAGCGCCGCAGCGGGCGGCGATCCCGGTCCGTTTACCGCCACCGGCATCTATCACGGCGTCAAGGCGGCGGTTGCCTACAAGCTGGGCAAGCAGAGCCTTTCGGGCGTCCATGTCGCAGTGCAGGGCACCGGCAGCGTCGGCGGCGGTCTGGCGCGGCTGCTGGCCAAGGACGGCGCCAGGCTGACCCTGGCCGATGTTAACGCCGATCGAGCAGCTGCACTGGCTGCCGAGCTCGGCGCTGAAGTAGCTACCGCCGACGCGATCATGGATGTCGCTTGCGATGTTTTCAGCCCCAATGCGCTTGGCGCGATCCTGGATGATGGCGGCGTTGCCCGCATCAACGCGCCGATCGTGGCGGGAGGTGCCAACAACCAGCTGGCCCGGCCCGAACACGGCCCGGCACTGGCCGCGCGCGGCGTACTTTATGCGCCGGATTACGTTATCAACGCGGGCGGGATCATTGCAGTGACGCTGGAGTATCTGGCGCGCCGATCGGGTGAGCATTGCGCGGTGGAGGAAGTTCACGCTCGGCTCGAGCAAATTCCGGCCCGTTTGACGGCAATCTGGCAAGAGAGCGATGCTTCGGGTCGGTCGTCCGATCAGGTTGCCGATGCGATGGCTCAAAAGTTGATCGGGCGCTAAACGTCGTCCCGGACTTTATCCGGGACCGCTGCCCTCATCAACGCAACGCCGGATCGACGAGGCCCGCGATCCCGGATCAAGTCCGGGATGACGGAAGACTAACCCTTGCTCGAACCGGCGTGCCCTGCCAAAGCGCGCTGACTTTCGAGTAACCAGAATCACATGCACGGTTTTGCCAATCCAGCCCGTTTTCTGCGCATCGCCCGGTGGCTGACACCGGTGCTGCTGCTGAGCGGTATTGTGATCGCCGGACTTAGCCTGGCCTGGGGCCTGTGGTTCGTTCCGCCGGATCGGCTGCAGGGCGAAACCGTCCGAATTCTGTTCATTCACGTGCCTGCCGCATGGCTGGGGATGGGCGGCTGGACTGCGCTCGCGGTGGCCAGCCTGACCGAGCTGGTGTGGCGCCATCCGTTGGCGAGCATTGCCGCGCGGGCGATCGCGCTGCCCGGTGCCGTCTATACCGCAATCTGTCTTGCCACCGGCTCGCTGTGGGGCCGCCCAGCCTGGGGCGCCTGGTGGGTGTGGGATGGCCGGCTCACCAGCATGCTGATCCTGCTATTCCTTTACTTCGGGTATATGGCGCTGGCGGACGCAACTACGCGCGATGGCCAAGGGAACACCCGCGTCGCGGCGATTTTCGGGCTGGTCGGGGCAATCAATGTGCCAATAATCAACCGTTCGGTGGTGTGGTGGAACAGCCTGCATCAGCCGCCCAGCATCACGATGGGTCAATCAGCAATAGACCCTGCTTTTCTGTGGCCGCTGCTGGCCGCAACGATCGGGTTTTCCCTGATCTTTGGCGGCGTCGTACTGGCCCGGATGCGCACCATCATGGCGAATATTCAGGCAGAGGCGCGGCTGCGCCGGATGGCGATGGAATAGGCGATGCGGGAGGTCCTTGATCCCTGGAGTTTCGTCTACGCCGCCTATGTCCTGGGCATTGGCGGAACCGTGCTGATGATCGGCTGGAGCTGGCTGGCGATGGCCCGCGCCGAAGCGCGCCGCGACAAGACCAGAACCGAAAAACCGGGGGCAAATGAGCGCGCTTAAGCCCAAACATCAGCGATTGGTCCTGCTGCTTGTCGCCCTCGCGGCGCTGATTGGCGCGGGCCTGCTGGCGGCGTGGGCGCTGCGCAACCAGGCATCCTATTTCTATGTTCCGAGCGAGATTATCGCCGATCGGCCTGAGCCCACCCGCGGCGTAAGGCTGGGCGGGATGGTCGAGCGCGGATCGCTCAAGACGGCAGCCGACGGTTTCACCGTCAATTTCGTCGTCGGTGATGGCAAGGCCCGCGTGCCGGTGCGCTTCAGCGGGATTGTCCCCTCGCTGTTCGTCGAAGGCTCGGGCGTTGTGGCCGAGGGCAAGCTGGGCGCGGATGGGACTTTTGTGGCCGATAATCTGCTCGCCAAGCATGACGAGAAATACGTACCCCGCGAAATGAAGGACATGACCGAGCAGCAGGCCCGGCAAACGGTAGCCGAAACGAAATGATCGCCGAGCTTGGCCTTGCTGCGTTGTGGCTTGCGGCGGCGCTGGCCGGGTTGCAGCTGATTGCGGGAGCGCTGGCGCTGACATCGCGCGGGCAAGCACTGGCCGGCATCGTTCGTCCGGTGGCGATCGTCCAGGGCTTGCTTGCGGGGATCGCCTTTGTCGCGCTGATCGTGCTGTTCTGCCAGACCGACCTTTCGGTGAAGCTGGTCGCGATGAACTCGCACTCGGCCAAGCCGCTTCTTTATAAATTCGCCGGAACTTGGGGTAACCACGAAGGCTCGATGCTGCTGTGGGTGACTGTGATGGGGCTGGCCGGCGGCTTTGTTGCGCTGGTCGAGCGCCGCCTGCCAGAGCCGGCGATGCTGGCCACGTTGGCCGGTCAGGCGTTTGTCAGCCTTGGCTTTTACGCCTTCCTGCTGCTGTCCTCCAATCCGTTCGAACGACTTCCGGTTCCAGCGCCAGAGGGGCAGGGGCTCAACCCGCTGCTCCAGGATCCCGGTCTCGCCTTTCACCCTCCGACACTCTACCTCGGCTATGTTGGCCTGTCGGTGGCGTTCAGTTTTGCGATCGGCGCGCTGGTCACGCGCGAAGTCGGGCCGGCCTTTGCCCGGGCGATGCGGCCGTGGGTGCTGGGCGCGTGGATCTTCCTGACCCTGGGCATCGCGGCGGGCTCATACTGGGCCTATTACGAGCTTGGCTGGGGCGGCTGGTGGTTCTGGGATCCGGTCGAGAATGCCAGCCTGATGCCGTGGCTGGCAGCAACCGCACTGCTCCATTCGGTCAGCGTGCTGGCCGCGCGCAACGCGCTGCGGGCCTGGACGGTGATGCTCGGCGTGGTGGCATTTTCAATGTCGATGGTCGGCACTTTCCTGGTCCGCTCAGGCATACTGACCAGCGTCCATGCCTTTGCCGTCGATCCCGAGCGCGGCACCTTCATTCTTGCGCTGCTGGCGATCAATATCGGTGGCGCCTTGGTCCTGTTCGGTTTGCGCGCCTCGACCGTGACCGAGGGTGAGCGGTTCGCCGTGGTCAGCCGCGAGAGCGCTCTGGTGGTCAATAACGTGATGCTATCGGGCACGCTCGGGATCGTGCTGATCGGCACACTTTATCCTTTGCTGGCAGAGGCGATAGGAGCCAAGGTCTCAGTCGGCCCGCCCTATTTCAACCCGGCGGCGGCGATTTTCGTGCTGCCGATGTTGATAGTCATGGCGATCGGGCCGCTGCTGCGCTGGCGCAAGGACAGTTTTGCGCGGGTTCGCGCCTCACTGGTCGTGCCGGCGTTGCTGGTGCTGCTGATCGGCGCCGGCTTGCTGACCACGTCGGGTTGGTCGTTGACTGCATGCCAATAATACATCTCATGGAAATCCGGATGTAGAATTCCGTGGTC